>CAMYLB010000168.1 GCA_947259145.1 uncultured Woeseiaceae bacterium | reverse complement strand
CTGATCTCATCAGTGGAAAAATCGGCGAGGTCGTTGAACGCTTTCATCAGCGGTTTCCTTTTATTAAATCCATATTACGAGATGGCTTCGAGTGCCTGCACCAGGTGGTCGACGTGTCCCGATTCGAGCACCAGCGGCGCGAGAATGCGCAGGACGTCGGGGTCGCTGCTTGTGCCGGCCAGGATGTCGTGCTCGAGCAGCGCGTTCTGCACTTCCTTCGCAGGCCGATCACAGACGAGCCCGAGCAGCAGCCCCATACCCTGGATCTTCACGACGGGGCCGGTCACGCACTGTTCGCGAATCTGTGCTTCTCTTTGCCGCACATTGGCGAGCAGGCCCTCGGCTTCAATGGCTTCGATCGTCGCAGCGATCGCGGCCGCTGCAAGCGGGCCGCCGCCAAACGTTGTGCCGAGATCGCCTGGCCCGAAGCGGGCCGCTATCTTTTGCGTGCAAAGCACGGCGCCGCAGGGGACACCGCCGCCAAGTGACTTCGCACTCGTGATGATGTCCGGATTGATCCCGTGCACCTGCACACCGAAGAATTGCCCGCAGCGCCCCATGCCCGATTGAACCTCGTCGGCAATCAGCACGACGCCGTGTTCCTCAGTCTCTTTACGCAGTGTTTCGAGGAAGTCGGTCGACAGGTCGTAAGCGCCGGCTACGCCCTGCACGGGCTCCACGATGACGGCGGCGATCTCGCCGCTTATCATCGCCTTTGCTGCGGCAATGTCGTCACGCGGAATGAAGTCGACGTCGAAGGGTTTCGACGGAAAGCCGTACCATTTGTCGGAGTTCCAGGTGACGGCGCCGGCCGCGGCGGTGCGGCCGTGGAAGCCGTGCGTTATTGCCAGGATCTTTTTCCGACCCGTCGTGATGCAGGCCATGCGCAGCGCGTTCTCGTTCGCTTCAGCACCCGAATTTACAAAGAAAACGCGTTCTATCCCCTGCGGTGCAACCCGCACGAGACTCTCCGCGGCTCTCGCACGAATCTCAAGGGCCACGGCATTGCTTTGGAAGAGAAGCTTGTTGTTTTGCTGTTCGATCGCTTGTACCAGCCGAGGATGGCCGTAACCCAGCGCGGCAACCGCGTGTCCACCGTACAGGTCCAGTATTCGTCGCCCGTCCTTCGTAAAGATGTCACAGCCGCTGGCACGTTCGGGAACGAACGGCAGCTGCCCATAGACCGGAATCGTCACGGCGGCTTCGCGTACGCGCGGGTCGGCAACGGTGGGCTGTTGATTCGCGATCGACATCAGGTCCAGCCCGGCGCCGGTGCCGTCAATCCTGCCGTTTCAGGCAGTTTCCACAGCCGGTTCATCCACTGCACCGCGCCGCCGGCGGCGCCTTTCACGAGATTGTCAATCGCACTCATGACGACAACGGTGTCGCCGTCAGTTGCGACGCTGATGTGGCACATGTTGCTGGCCACGACGTTTTTCAGCCGCGGCGTCGCCGGCACAATCTCAATAAACGGAGAGTTCCTGTAAGCCTGTTCATAGACGTCGCGCAAAGTTTCCTCAGACACGGTAGAGACGGCTTTCGCTTGTAATGTGATGTGAATACCGCGTGCGAAGGGCCCCGAGTGCGGCACGAAATGAACGCTGGTTTCGCGCCCGCTTGCGGCTTTCGTGAGAGCCGCCATTTCCGGTGCATGCCGATGTGACAACGGTTTGTAGGCATAGAAGTTGCTGTTGCGCTCCGGGTGGTGCGTGCCGGCCTGCGGACTCTTGCCGGATCCCGTGCTACCGGTAATGCCACTCACAAAGACCTCGGCGTCGGTCAGTCCGGAACGGATGAGCGGTACCGTGGCCAGCAACGTTGCGGTGGCAAAGCAGCCCGGGTGGCCGACGTGCGCCGCATCCAGGGAATCAGCGTGTTCCGGCACCGCGCAGATAAACTGGTCGAGGAGCGCGGGTGCGCCATGGTCGGTGTTGTACACGGCCTCGTAGTCGCTTTGGCGGGCATAGCGAAAGTCGGCCGACGAGTCGACGACATGCACGTTGATGCCCTTTTTCTCAGCGGCGGCGAGTGCATTCGCGATGACACTCGCCGATGCGCCGTGCGGTGCGGCGGAGAACAACGCCAGATCGCTGCCGGAGTCGATTTGATCGAGCCAGGCCGCGTGCGCGACAAAAGACACGTCGCGGTGTGCCTGCGAAAGATGAGCAAATGTATCGCCGATCATCGAACCGGCGCAGCTGTCTGACACGGCGGCCGCCAGTTCGAACTGCGGGTGCGCCGCAATCAGGCGCAGCAGCTCGCCGCCAACGTAGCCGCTTGCGCCCAGGACAACGGTCGGAATTGCGCTGCTCATGTTTTTTCCTTGTTCAGCAGGCCGGCGATCAGATCACCAAGAGCCACGCCGTGCGAGAGCGCGTTGATTGCCGGTAGCGAGAGGCGCTCGTCGATTTGCTGAACGCCGACATCGTTGTCGGTTGCAGGTCCTGTCACGACGGCCGGTTCGATATCGAAGTCGTTGCGCAGGATTTTCGCACCGCCCCAGGCCGACACCGGATCATTGGCGCAAAGCACGACAGCCGTCAACGCTTTGCGTATCTCCGCATCGGACAGAATAGCCTCGACGCCGTACGCGCCAAGCAGGCCGTCGCCGAGTTCCAGCACGATGACGTCGGGGCTTTTTTTCGCCAGTCCTGTCAACAAAGCACGGGTCAGCGCCGGGCCGTTGGCGGCGGTCGTCGTCACGATGCCGAAATCAGAGAAGATCATCGTGTCAGACGCACCCGCGTCCTCCATGGCAAGCACGTCACGCCGCAACGATACGCCCGTGGCCTTGCACGCCGCGACATTGAACCCGAGATGGCGAAGCCGACCGACGATTGCACACGCTGCCGCCGTTTTGCCGGAGTCCATGCAGGTACCTGCCATCGCGATGACCGGTACGTTATTGGTATCCAGCACCTCATCGTCATTGAGTGTGTCCGAGCCCGCTCTTGCGGGTACGCCGATGCGTTCGCCCAGATACGGGAAGGAGAGTACCGTACCGAGCACCTTGCACTCGAACGGCGGCCCGACGTCCGGGTTGGCCGAGTCACACAGTCCAAGAACTCCACCAATGTTCAAAATCTGGATTGTGTCGCCCGGTTCGAGTTCCACAGGAAGATGGCCTGAGTAGCCGCGCAGCGCCTTACGATGTCCGAGGGCGCCGACAACGATGTCGCCCTGGTTGACCGTGGCCATCCGTCCCGAGGTCAGCTCGAGCTGGTTGTAGCGCGCCTTGTTGTTGAGTACCTGCACCGCGATCAGCACGCCCTCTTCGCAGGGTATATCCGCTGACACACGTAGCTCCGAGCCAAGATTGTTGTGCTGCGCCACAGACGCGATCTTGTCGACAACGATACTCTTCACGAGCGGTCTCCGGCGGCCTGCCCAGCCCGTGTCTGTAATGAGCCTGTCAAAGACAGGATGCGCGCGAAGCCGACGGCATCGCTGGCGGTCCACTCGCCGGCAGATTCACCGTAAACGCCCTTCGTTGCCGCGAGCAGCGAGTATGGCGAGCTTGTTCCTTCGATGAACAATGCCCCGGGTCGCAGCGCGAATTGTACGGTGCCCGTGACCCGTTTTTGCGAAGACGTCAGTAACGCCTCGATATCGTCGCAGGCGAGATCCAGCTGCTTGCCTTCATGCACAAGGTCGCCATACACGGCCGCGACGCTGTCTTTGATGCGTGCCTGCTGCGCGCTAAGCACCAGCTTTTCGAGTTCACGGTGTGCGGTAATCAGTGTGATCGCAGCGGGCGCTTCAAACGCGACGCGACCCTTGGTGCCGAGCACAGTGTCGCCCAGGTGAATGCCGCGACCGATGCCGTAGCTTCCGGCAAGTTTTTCGAGCTTTTCGATGAGCTCGACAGGTGACAAGGGTTTGTCATCAAGAGCGACCGGCACGCCGGCTTCGAACTCGAGCGTGTGTCGGGAAAGATCCTGCGGCTTGCTGAAAGCGTTTGCAGACAGTACCCACGCCGACTCCGGAATCGAGCTGTCCGACGTCAGCGTTTCCTTGCCACCGATTGTGATTCCCCAAAGGCCTCGGTTGATGGAATAGGCGGATCCCTGCGTGGGCAATGGCAGGCCGTTCTTCTTGAGATAGTCGAGCTGCTCATCCCGCACCCAGTTGTTGTCCCGCACGGGTGCAAGCGATATGAGATCCGGGTTGAGCGTCCGCAGCGCGACTTCGAATCGGACCTGGTCGTTGCCTGCCGCCGTGCAGCCATGGGCCACAGTCGTGGCGCCGCGTTCCGTAGCGATCCTCGCGAGCCGCTCCGCCTGCAAACCACGCTCGGCGCCGACGCACAGCGGGTACGCCTGACCCCGCAAAACATTACCGGCTATGAGGTAGCGAATAACGGTGTCGAAGAAGTCCTGTTTGGCATCAATCAGTACGTGCTCGATTGCACCGAGAGCAAGCGCACGTTCCTCGAGCGCGACCGCCGCTTGCTGATCGATACCACCCGTGTCGACACAGGCCGTTATGACATCGCGGCCATAGTTTTCCTTTAGCCAGGGCACACAAAACGATGTATCCAGTCCGCCTGAAAACGCGAGAATAATTGGGGATTGGTCCACTAGGTTCTCCGGGAAGTCTCAGATGCGAGCGGAGCGCTCGATCCGGGCAATTAGCTGTTTTTGTGCGTGAGAGGATTCGGTCGCGACAAACACCGTGTCGTCACCGCCGATGTTGCCGATCATTTCCGGCCAGTCGCTGCGATCGAGCGCCAGCGCGACGCGCTGTGCTGCGCCGATGGCGGTCCGAATGACGAGCAGATTCGGACCGGCCGGGCTGATCTTGCGAAGCAGGTTGGCGATCTCGGCCATCTGCCTGTCACCGGTCTCATCGATCCCGGGAAGCTCGTAACCGCCAGATGTTTTGATAGCGCCAAGCTCGCGAAGATCGCGACTGACGCTGGACTGGGTCGCGACCAGCCCCTCCGCAAGCAGCGCATCCACGACGAACTGCTGCGTCCGGGCCGGGCCCTGTCGCAGCAATTGCCGTATGGCATTACGGCGCTGTGTTTGATCTTCGCTTGAAATAGGCATAATTATGCGCATATTTATACAGTCATGCGCATAATACGTCAAGCGCCGGGTTCACCTTTTTCGCAGAGTCTTTTGCGCTAAACTGCGCCGCTTTATTGATCCCGGAGGAACGAAATGCAGCAACCCGAGACCGTCGAGGTCACAACCGGCGAGAACCCGGTGGGCAGCATCATCTGGCTGCACGGTCTGGGCGCCGACGGGCACGATTTCGAGCCCATCGTGCCCGAGCTGCGACTGCCGGGAGACCTGCCCCTGCGTTTTGTTTTTCCGCACGCTCCGGTGCGGCCCGTCACGATCAATGGCGGCATGGCTATGCGTGCCTGGTATGACATTCTGAGTCTCGATACAGAGGGCCGGGCTGACGCACAGGGCGTGCGTGACAGCACCGCGCTGCTGGAGGCCCTGATCGAGCGCGAGATCGAGCGCGGCATCGACGTGAACAACATCGTGGTCGCCGGCTTCTCGCAGGGCGGCGCCATTGCCATCAATGCCGTGCTGCATTCAAAACGCCGCTTCGGTGGGCTGATGGCTCTTTCGACCTACATCGCATTACCCGGCGAACTCAGCGCCAGTGCCGGGAACCGGGATGTACCGGTGTTCATGGCACACGGCAGCTTCGACCCCATGCTGCCCATGCAATGGGGCCGCGCGTCGGCGGACAAACTGATCGAGGCGGGCTTTAGCGTCGAATGGCATGACTACCCGATGGCGCATGCTGTGTGCGCCGAAGAAATCGACGACATTCGCGCGTGGTTGCTGTCCGTTCTTGCGCCGGTCAAACCCGGGTCGCGAACGTAATTCGGGATTCTCCGGTCGGCACACCCTGTGCATCGAATCGTCGCTCGATCATTCGCCATTTGCCCGAGCCGTCGGCAAGCACAACGGTCGAGCAGCGCGTGCCGTATTCCGGCATGACGATAAACGGCGCGGTGATCGCATGTGCCCTGGCAAAGCCGAGGGTACTCGAATCCACTTCTTCGATCGGACCTCTTTTGCGGTCGTCGAGCAAGCGCAACAGCGTCGTTTCATTGACCGCATCGTGCTCCAACAGTGCAGCCAGTCCTTGCCTGCTGCGCCTGACTTTGTCCCACGGCCCGTCCAGCCGCTCGTTGCTGAGCCCGTAGATCCCAGGAGGTAGTGCGCGCGGCCCGCCGTCGCGGTTGGAGAGGAACGCGATATCGTGACTGTCGCCAACAATCAGGTTGAATCCCGCGTATGCAGGGCCATCGATTGCTTCGAGATATTGAAGCGGCGGCTGCTCACTTTCGAGGAACTCAGTGACAAGGTGTCCGCGCGAACGGAACCTCGGAGAGACTGGCTGGGCGGCGCGGAAATTGGTGACGGTTGCAAAGCGTCCGTTGCGGTGCAGTGCCAGCCAGGTGCCGCCGGCCTGCAGGTCTC
>CAMYLB010000167.1 GCA_947259145.1 uncultured Woeseiaceae bacterium | reverse complement strand
CGTAAAAACGACCTGCAGTCCGCCCGAGTTCCGCCGGCTGCTGCCATGGATGACGGCCAGAATCGCGACGAGGCCCACTGCCAGCGCCTTTTCGATCGACTCGGACGAAAGGCCGGGCAGAATCGAAGTGGCATAGGCTGCAAAGGTCATTGCTGCCAGTGCTGTTGGCCCAGCGAAGCCGATCGTTGCAGACGTCCAGCCCGAGGCAAAACCGGCGGCAGGGTGAAAAATACGTGTGAGAAAATTGTATTCACCGCCGGAACGAGGCAAAGCAGCGCCGAGTTCTGCGTAGGACATTGCACCGCATACAGCAATCAGGCCGCCGATCGCCCACAGCATCAGAATGACGAATCCCGATTGAATATCCAGTAACTGGAAGCCAAGACTGGTAAAGACACCCGTGCCTACCATGTTGGCAATGACGACGGCAGTGACCGTCGTGAACCTGAACTTCGTCGAAGTCATTCAATAATCGCGCTTGTCAGTCCCGCTGGCGCCGCGATAACGCGGTCAGGATATCGCTCTTGCGAGCAGCTAAAGCGCAGTTCGAACCTGATTGCGGCCGTTATCTTTTGCCACATAAAGCGCCGCGTCAGCCGCCTCGAGCATAGCAGATTTCGAATTATTTCTTGAAAACGAGGCGACACCAGCGCTTATGGTAACCGATGGACTTGATAGTTTGAATTCCCTCGCGAAAACATATTTCGCGACTGATGCACGCAACGACTCGGCCAGCCTTGTCGCAGTCTCTTCGTCCGTGGTCGGACATACAATGGCGAACTCCTCACCACCCCAGCGTGCGACAATGTCCTTGCTTCTTACGTTTTCGCGCATTAGTGCGCTCAGTTCACGCAGCAAGATATCGCCAGTCTGGTGTCCGTGCTGGTCATTGAAGGCTTTGAAGTTATCGACATCGATGAAGATCAGTGACAAGTCAGCTCCCTCGACCGCTGTTTTATCAATATGCTTGTCCAAAATTTCGTTGATGTAGCGATGATTGTACAGTTCCGTTAGTCCATCGCGAACGGCCAGGCCATGAAGCACATTGTTCACGCGAGCCAGTTCCTTGTTCGAGAGCTTCAAGGATCGAATTAGCTGTGAACGTTCCGTTTCGAGCCTATATGCATCAACCGCCCTTTTAGCGGCGCTCGAAATCAGCGACAAATCCTCGAATGGCTTCAACAAATAGTCGTAAGCCCCGTGTTTGATCGCATCAATCGACGTATCCAATGAGCCGTGGCTCGTGATCATGATGACGTTCGTGCGCGGACTCTTTCGCTTTACGTGTTCCAGCACCTGGACACCGTTGATACCTGGAAGCCGGATATCGGACAGGACCAGCGAAAACTGGTTGCTCTTCAGGAGTTCGATCGCTTCTTCGCCGGTTGCCGCAGTACTTACGACGTAACCGTCATCCTCGAGAACCTCGGAAACCACACCGAGGATGGCGGCGTCATCATCGACCACGAGTACATTCGTTACTGTCGATTTCTCCGCCACGGGCCGGCGCTGGACTCGGCTGTTCATCTGGACATTGGACCAATTTTGATCCGTTTTTGGCGTGATGCGCCGCACAATATTCCAGCAGGAATGTGCGTCATGCGCCCTGTGCCCTTGTGCTGGGAAGACTTACGACGAAACGGGCTCCACCACCCGGAACGTCCTCCACCCGTACCTCACCGCCGTGATCCTTGATAATCCCATAGGTCACTGAGAGCCCCAGACCGGTGCCCTGACCAGCCGGCTTGGTCGAGAAAAAAGGCTCGAAGATCTTTCCGCGAACGTCTTCCGATACGCCAGGGCCGTCATCCTCTACTTCGATTATCACTGTACCAGCGTCACCCTGACGGGTTCGCACAACCAGGCTGCCACCCTCCGAGCCCATCGCCTGTTGAGCATTGATGGCGAAATTCATGATGACCTGCTGCAGCTGGTTTGCATTCGCGTCGAACGACGGCAGATCCGCCGCAAGTTCCTTGCTTATCCTGACGTTATTGACACCCAGCTGGTGGTCAACGATTTGAAGAGCCGCGTCGACGACGGCATTGATGTCTGTAGGCTCCATCTTGCCGCTTTCCTGTCGAGCAAATTGCAGTAAGTTCGAGATGATCTCCGTGCAGCGCCGAGTCTCGGACTCGATAACCGTTAGATTCTTCTTGATTGGACTGTCTTCATCCAGTTTTCGTAAAGCGAGTTGTGCGTACCCGAGGATACCCGCGAGCGGATTCTTCACCTCATGCGCGATCCCGGCTCCGAGCTGTCCAAATGCTGCCAATTTCTCCGACTGCACGAGCGCTGCGTTCGCACCTGCAAGCTTGATGTCGCGTTCGTGTAATTCGCCTGTCATCCGATTGAACGAACGTGAGAGCACGCCAATCTCGTCACCAGAGTTTGAGCTGAGCGATACCTCGAACTGGCCCTTACCGACTTTTTTTGCGGCCTCCGTGAGTTCTTCCAGCGGCTTAGACAGTCTTCGTGCAAATATGAGACTGGCTATCGCCGCGACCGCGAATAACAGTAATGCCACAACTTTCAAATTCGACAGCAGATCTCTGGCACTGACGTAAACGACACTGGTGGGCACCTGTATTGTTGCCAATAACGCCCGGTTCGCGAACGGTGCGAACGCGCCGATCATTGGCACGCCATCTTCGACGAACTCAAACGCGGTACCGATGGCATTACCCGAATTTGACTTCGCCTGATCTGTCCAGTGAGGGCCACGATTTTCCGACATCGCACCCTTTTGAAAGAGCGGTTGACCATCGTGATCAAGGATCGACACTTTGAACCCGCGCGACCGGGTTGTCACCGCGGCGAGACGCGCGGGCTTGATATTTGCTGCGAGCACAAATGCGTCCCGAGTTTCCGTCCCCGGTATCTCGATGTAGAGCCTCAGCAGGCTGACGCCCTCCTTGATGTGCTCCATCTTCAATTCGAGCTCCCTTGACGTGCCAGCAGGCAGAGGGTGCTGATCGCGATAGTCCAGCAGCGTTTTCCGGCTAACGTCGAGCTGCGTGAGGTCGGTCGTATTAAAGGCAGTTACCGGGTCAGAATCGGCCCGCCGTGCCGTAATTGCGACGATATCCTGGTAGTTGCGAAAGAGACTCTGAATCACGTCCTGCTTGGTCTCGGGGTCCATCCTGGTGTCGTAAATTACGTCGCCAAACGCCTGCATATTGGCGACGTAGTTTCGCAGCAACGCATCGGCTTCTTCCGCGGTATGTATAGCCATGACGGCGGTTAGATCGCGAATATAGGCCGTCTTGTCAGTGCGAAAGAGACTCGCCATGGTGCTTGTATTGAGGCTCATGACAATCATGATCAGCACCAGCACGGTCAGAAGGACCTTTACGCGAATGGGGAAACTAAATCGAGGCATGATTATTCACTCCTCCCGGACGTTCCGGGAACATGGAGAACTTGTGAACTGTAGGCGACGTTTCCGACCTCATCGACGGATTCGACGACAATCGTTTGCGCTCCGGGGTCAGGACTAAAGAGAAACTCGAAATCGCCGCCGGCCGTTGTTGACACCGATTGTCCCAGTACAAGAATGCTGGCTCCGGGTGTCGTCTTGCCACGCAGCAAATATTGGCCGCTCGCGGACAGCTGGATGGGGCGCACCTTGAGCGACGGCGGCATCGAGTCAGGCACGACACGCAGCCGCCGAGGTGTTGACTTCGGTCCGAGAACCCAACCATCGCGTGCGCTAATTCGCCAGAAATAGTTGCCGGCCGATAGATTGGCATGCGTGAACGAGGGTTCGCTCAGGTACTCGTCGACGAGTATTTCTTCGAAGCCCGCGTCACTGGCAATTTCGAGTCGATATGTTTGTGCATTGGACACCTTGTTCCAGGCGAATTCGACGCGCGGTGGTGCCGCAAGGAACTTGGCAACGGCGTTGTTGTTGGGACCACGAATCGCGGGCAGTGCCGGCAACGTGCGAGTTCCGGATGTTCGGCCGTCTTCGAGGATCGTCAGACCCTGATTCGCATCGACACGGTAATGCTCGCCGGCAATATTGACGTCGGCCTGCCCGGAATAGATAGCAATGGTGGACGATCCGTCAGGGTTGACGCCGATGCGAAAGTCGACGGCTTCTTTCATCGGCCCCGTTGCCGCGAGCTCCACGAGACCTGCCGGAAACTGCACGCCGAGTGCACCGTAGTCGGCGTTGACCGTACCGGTTAGCTCGCCGTTCATCACGACAATCGCAGGATCACGACGCTCCAGAAAGGGATCCGCAGCACCGCTGCGAAACACGACCAGCGAATTCTGGCCAATGCGCAGCTCGTTGTCGGTCGTGAAATCAACGCGGGCCCGTGAGTTCGAGAACGTCTGCACGGCATCACGGTTGCGCACAGTAACGCCCGCGCTCGCATTGCTCCAGGCTATGCTGTCGGCAGGTCGAATTCTCACGTCGCGACGAACATCGGCGAGTTGCGCGACGAAATTGCCGAAGTTGCTAACGCTGCCACCTGAAATGTCGACCAGACCTACCTCGTCGGTCTCAGTGATCATAGCGCCGCTACCGGCCGCCGAGTCGCCCAGTCGTTGGCCTTCCGGAAAGACGAACCGTATCAGGAGCGCGAGAAAAATCAGGAACACGACGAGGCTCGCAAGCAATACCCCGATATCCATTACCTTGAGGTAACGACCCCATGATTTGCGATCGTCAGGCGGCAACCGTGTGGGCTCTCTTAGTGATTCGGCAACAGCAGCCATTAGAATTTACCTTGCAGTCGAAAGAACGGGCCCTTCGTTGAGAAGTCGTAGTCAACGTACGCGTTATCCGATACGTCGGAGAAGTTGTAACCAAGGCCGAGGATGAGCGGATCGAGGCCCTCCCACATAAGCTCGGTGACGAAGCCTGTGCGGCGATCGTCGGAAATATTCTGATCCATCACGCGATACTCGGTGCCAAACAGCAGACTCTTTGGCATGCTCCAGTTCAGTCGCTGCACCGACAGCGACGTGCGTGAACGCGTAGACGTCGGGTCGTCGTCACGATCACTCCATCGCATCGCCTGCTTTCCTACCCACTCGATACCCTGAGTGAGCTGGTACGACCAGTCGACGGCGAAAATATCGCTGGTCATTCCGCTCAACGTGCTTGCGACCTGGAATTCCGTAGGCGTGTTGTTGAGCCGTGTGAAACGGGTCAGCAGATTCAGGCGATCGTGCTCGACAGGGCGATACGCGAGGCCAATGCTGGCTTCAGTAAAATCGATGTTTCGGTCAGTCTGGACGCTCGACTCGCTCTTGCTGAAACGATAGTTACCGAGTACGGCAAGGTCATCACTGAGCGCGAGCTTCATGTGGCTCGCCGAGATGAATTGCTCACTGGCAATTGTACGGCTGTCTTTTCGGTACTCGTTTCGAGTGGATAATGTAATGCCCTTGGCGTTGTCGAACGTCGCACCGATCGACAACGCATAGCGTTCGCCGGTGTTGCTGGTTACAGCATTCTCGGCGCTGTGTTCGCCGGATATTTCGATACGCAGGCCATCCGTCGCCTGGAATCGCTGCCTCGCGCCGAACAGCGCCTGGTCTTGCCGGCCATTCGGCAGTCGGTTCCAGTGGTACTCACTGTAGACGGCGCCGTCCTTTCCAAACGGTGCTTCGGCGCCGACCAGGCGGTTGGTGCTGAGCCCGCTCTCCTCGAGATCGTTGAACTGCTGCGCGAAATAGAGACGGTTGCCGCGCCAATCCATCTGTGCGCCAAGCTTGGCCGAATCGCCCTTCGTACCGTGGGTCGCACTGGCATCGAGGGTCAGCATGTCGCTGGCGCGGTAAGCAATGCCCAAGGTCGACTGATCATTGTCAATGCCGGCGAGTGTTTGCTGATGCAAGACCGACGTGCTCAGCGTGTCGGTCCATCGGTAGTTGGCACGCACGGCCGCCAGCGTCGTATCACCGGCAAAACCCTCGCGATCCTCGACCTCCGCCGCCAGTCCCCACTGCTTGCGAATGAGATTCCACTGCACGGTACCCAGCGTATTTTCGCTGTTGTCCACCAGATTCGTCTGTTGCTCATAACGACCCGTCACCGATGTGGCATCGCTGATCTTCCAGCTTGCCGCCACACCGCTTTTTTCGGAACCTTGCTCGTTGCCGACGCTGTTGGCCGAAAACCCGGTGTCGAGGTGCTTGAAGTAGGTGTTCAACAGCAGCCGATCTTCGGCGCCAAACCATTCGCCAATATCGATCTCAGCCGCGATCTTGTACGCGTCTCCACTGCTGCCCGCAGTTTGTGCGACGGCTTGATACGTTAGGCCGCCGTCCTCGCTGATGTTGGCGATCGAATTATTGCCTTCACTGGCAGCGACCTCGGCGATGAGCCGTGAATTCTTGCCGAGTTTTAGCTCTGCGTCGGCGGCTTGTAGCGAGTACTGACCGCCAAGCTGGTCTTCATCGACCGCCGTCACGCCAACAGCCAGGCGTTCACCGACACTCTGCCTGATTCGTGCACCTGAGGCCGTTTGCTCAAATCCCTCGAGCGCCGTTTCATAGTCAATTTGCAGATATACGGCACTGCCGCCCAGCAGGTCACTTTCGATTAAGGAGTAATCTTCCGTAAAACTGGATATTGGGCGGTTTGTCAAGAGACGACCGTCCACATAGTCGATGCTGTAATCCAGCCCTTGCTGTAACGCCGTGCGGCGGAGAACCAGCCCGGTATCCTGATCCCGGACAATGACGCTGATGTGCTCGCTGCCCTCAATAACTTCTCGCCGGCTCAGGTAATACAGCGATCCACCGGTCGCCCGGACTTCGTCACGCACATGCGCCTGCGCGATGTTGGCGTAGAAAGCCTGCGCTTTGGTTTTGGAGTTGCCCGCCGCATCCTTGCCCGCCGACTGATACGTAGCCGAAGCGCCGTACAGCGTGCGCTGGTAGCTCGCGAGTTCCGTATCGGTGAAGTTCAACGCGTAGTTGCCGACGAGTGCCGTTACGGTGTCACTCTCGAGCGCGAGATAGAACTTGCTTTGTGACTGAGCGTCGTAAACCAGTGTGCTGCTGTCGCCGTATACCGGGTACAACGTGTCAGGGTCGAGGTTAGTCAATAATCGATCATTGTCCTGCGCCGTCAGATCAGAGAAGATCTCGCCGAGTTCCTGCTGGCCACTGTCAAAGGCCGAAGTCAGCAGGTATTTTCCAAGCACGTGGCCCTTCAGGTAATAGGCTATGCGCCCTTCCGAAACGGTTTCGCTGCGTTTGACCTTGCCGGCGGCTTCCAGGTTGCCGCTTGTCTCCAGCTTGCTAAATTTGCCGTCGATAAGCGCCATAAAAAACATCGGGTCGCCGTTGTATTCGAATGCCTGCTCGATTTGACCGGAATGACCGTCCACGTCAACGACGCGCGCAGTAAACAGATTCTCGCCCCGCTCGAGCTTGACCATCGCCGAGAAGCTGCCGTCAGCCCCAACATTGATTTCGTTGTCGTTGATAAAGACACGATTGCCCGGAACTGTTGTCCCCGGAACAACGAGATTTGTATTCATCATGGGAATTCCAGGCGGCGGCAGCTGCAGCGCTAGCTGTGGAATCGGCTCAACAAAAAACTCTGGCGCAGCGAGATTGGCCTCATCGAGCGTCAACTTGAGATTTGCGATGCGCAGAATTCCCGTCGGGTTTCGCACCACCAGGCCATAGAAATTTTCACCTGTACGTAACGGCAGCTCCGTCAAGAACAGCCCGTTATCGTCAATATCCAGCGCTTCGCCGTTGAGCTCTATCGTGTTTTCAGGCTCCGTTCGACCGAGTATTTCAGTGTGCAGGAGTGCCCACTCATCGCTGCTATCAAGGCGCTCGGTGCCAGCTCGGTCGCTGTTGATCGGTACTGAGATGCGTCCCTGTGGCGAGATGATTTCCAGGGTCGGTAGGCGCACTGTTGCTTCGACGCTGCGACCTGTCGATGTGCCGAGAAGGACTTTCAGAGTTTCCTGAGCAGGTTCCAGTTCGACTCTGCCGCGGAACGCACCGCTGGCATCGACCGCCATCTCGTTTGAGTTGATCCTGACAACGGGTGGCTGCCGATACGGATCATAGTTTTTCGCACGCTCCATGTTGTTGAGGTCGCCACTGATTTCAACGCGCCGATTGAGCTCACGACCCCAGCCCGTATCGTTGCCTGCGATCGGTCTGGTTTCGCCGAATGCCTGTATAACGAACTGTTCCTCAGGTAAACCCTCTTCTTTTCGCAGGTAGTCATACGCCGACCGGGCGCGACGCTCCGCAAGTGCCATATTGCTTTCGGCGGTTCCAACCGAGTCCGTATGACCAGTGATTACGACGATCTCGTCGGGGTAGGCACGAATGGCCTCTGCGGTATCGCCAAGCAGGCCTTTCGCAGCGCCAGTCAGTTTGTGTGAACCGCTAATAAAGGCACCGCCGGCGAGATTCAGCGAGATCGAATTGCTGCGATTGACGCCGAATAAGCGGTGACTACTGCTAACGTTCTGGCCATCGCTGGTACTCAGTTCGAGGTGATAGGTGTAGACGCCTCCGCCATGAATAAGCTTGCCGTTCCTGCGCACGCCGTCCCACTCAATGAATTCGGGCGGCGCACCTTTGCCTTTCCAGCTTTTTACGGTCTCATCGCTTGCTCCGGACACGACCAGCGTCCATCGCGTGACCTCAGCGTCGCTGCCAACGTTGGTGCTAAAACGAATCGGTTTCGCTAATCGGCCATTGCTTAACTCCACGACATCCTGAATCTTTTGCTTGCCAAGCCTAACGTCGGCCGAGGCCAATGCCACCGGCTCTCCGTTGACGAGAAGGCTCGGCATGAGCGTACTGCCGTTAATTAACAGTGGCGGATGGATCGTTTCACTATCCACGGCAATACCCAATTGGCCATCTTCGCCGATAGCCGCATCGACCGTGTCGAGAACGACGCCGTAGTTCGCTTTTGCCATTAGTCCGGGCGTCACGTTGACGATGCGAGTCGTGCCCTTCGTGGCCTTTGCTCGACCAGCAAGGCTGTTGAGATTGATCTTGAGCAGCCGCTGCCCGGGCTTCACGGCCGGGAAATGGTAGCGCCCGAAGTTGTCAGTCAATGCATAGGTGCCGTCGTCCAGTGCAACCATCGCCGCTTCGATGCCTGCTTCCCCGGAGTCCTGCCAACCATCGCCATCGGCATCGTAAAATACCTTGCCAATGATCGTGCCCAGATCAAACAAAGTGTCCTGGACAATCTCGATATCGGCCGTCGCGATGTTCGAAACGAAACAGACGTCGCAAGCCGCGGTTGCGATCGCGGTATTCGTCCAGATTCCGGGCGCAACGCCCGCGCCGGCGGCCAACCGATAACTCAGTATCGCGTAGCCGGGTTCGCCGGGGTCGGCCGAGCCGTTACCGTCGCTATCGAAGAATCCCGGAAGTACGCCCGTATCGAATTCGATCGGAAAACCGCCGACGGGATCAGCAATCGGCACGCCATTCAGCTGCGCGCTGCCTGCCACGTATTTGAAGCCGCGCGCCGGTGAATCGCTGATATGGACCGCGGCTATCGGGTTGGCCGTCGTATTTCGAATCTCGACGCTGTAGGCGACGATTTCACCGACAGTGGCACGATCACGGCCAACCGTTTTGTTGAGCTGAATGAGGTTGGGATCGATCAGGTTGACGATGATATCCGCCGTCAAATCGTCGCCTGCATTATCGGCATCGATCTGATCACCGCTAGCTGCGGTCGTTGTGTTCGTTATCGGCTGCGGCAGCAGGCCGGCACCGGTATCGACGATTGCCGAAATATTCAGCGTTGCCGTCGCCCCGTTAGCAAGACTCCCTATCGTCCACAAACCGGCAACACTGTCGTAAACACCAGCACTATCGTCACTGAGATAGCTTACGCCCGCCGGCAGAGCATCGGTCAAACTGACGTTGCTCGCGGGAGCCGGACCATTGTTAACTACGGTGAGCGTATAAACGATCGTATCCCCGGCCTGCGGGGACAGGACGTCAACGCTTTTGGTCGTAACGAGATTGGCGTTGTAGTTTACCGTGATATCTGCGGTGAGATTGTCGGTCGTCGTATCCGGGTCCGGCTGATCGCCCGCCGCCGCGGTGGTTGCGTTCGTGATCGGCTGCGCTAATGCCCCTGCACCCGTATCGACTGTCGCCGTTATATTCAGTGTTGCTATGGTGCCATCATTTAGCGTCCCGATCGTCCACTCACCCGTCACCGGATTGTAGGTTCCGCCGCTATCGTCGCTGACGTAGGTAACCCCGACCGGCAGCGAGTCGATCAAGCTAACGTTGGTTGCCTGGGCAGCACCGTTATTGAGCACAGAAATCGTATAGACGATCGTCGCAGTCTCTATCGGCGTAGCGTTGTCGACGATCTTGGTCGTCACCAGATCAGCATTGGCATTGACGGTTATACTCGCCGTCAAGGTATCGGTTGAGGTATCGGGATCCGTCTGATCGCCCGCAGCCGCCGTCGTCGTGTTGGTGATTGGCTGAGCGAGTGCACTCGCGCCAACGTCAACCGTTGCCGTGATATTCAACGTCGCGACGTTGCCCGGCGCGACGCTGTCAAGCGTACCGATACTCCAGATGCCGGTTGTACTATCGTAGTTGCCGCCGCTGTTATCGCTTACGTAGGTGACTCCCGCTGGCAGCAAATCGGTCAGGCTGACGTTGGTTGCCTGCACGCCGGCGCTGTTGGTAACCGAAATCGTATATATGATCGAGTCACCTTCAACCGGTGTGGCATTGCTGACGGATTTTGTCGTTACGAGATCGCTATCATTGTCGGCGATTATGAGCGATGCCGCATCAGACGGGCTCGCCGCGATGCTGACACCGGGATCGCCAGCACTGATGCCGCTTAGCGTCACGACGACGGTTTCATCGATGCCCTCGGCGATCGCATCGTCAATGACAGGAACGCTGATTGTCGCGCTGGTTGCGCCGCCCAATATCGTAACCGTACCGCTGAGCGCCGCGTAGTCGCTTGCACTGGTTGCGCTGCCGGCAACCACGTAGGTCAGAACCGTGTCATTGATGGCCGTCGCGCTCTGCGTGACGGTGAACAACCCGTCAACAGGGCCGGTTTCGGCACCGTTTGTCGTCGTAGCGATACTGACGGTCGCGGCGCTGTCATCAAGGATGCTGATAGTGGCGGTATCCGCGGGGTTCGTGGCAACCGCTATGCCGGGATTGTCTGTGGCCGTCAGCGTAACGATAACGGTCTCGTTGCCTTCCACCAGTGCATCGACGACGATGCCTGTGACGTCGATCGTAGCCGACGTAGCACCAGCGAGTACCGTGACGCTGCCGCTCAGAGACGCATAGTCGGTGCCACCGGGCGTCGCCGTGCCCGCGACCGTGTAGGTGACAATCGTATCCGTGGCGCTGGTTGCAGACTGTGTGACCGTGAACTGACCGTCAACGGGCCCGGCTTCGTTGGCATCAGTGGTAGCTGCGACCGACACGCTCGCACCGTTATTGTCGAGAATATTGACGGTCGCCGTATCGTTGGGACTCGCATCGACCGTGATCGCCCCGTTGTCGGTACCGGTTAACGTGACGATCACCGTCTCGTTACCTTCGACCAATGCATCGGCAACAATGCCGGCGACATCGATCGTTGCCGCGGTATCGCCCGCCAGGATCGTCGCGGATCCGGTCAGTGCCGTGTAATCGGTTGTCGCCGTCGCCGTGCCCGCCACGGTGTAGGTAATGACTGTATCCGTGGCGCTGGCTGCGGACTGGGTGACCATAAACTGGCCAGCGGCCGGTCCCGCCTCGTTCGCATCCGCGATCGCCAACAGGCTGACGATTGCCGCATTGTTGTCGAGGATATTGACCGTCGCGGTGTCGGCTGGTCCCGGCGCCACCGTAATGCCGACATCGTCGGTGCCGGTAAGCGTAACAATGACCGTTTCTGTTCCCTCGACAAGCGCATCCGTGGCAACACCCGTGACGTCGATGGTTGCCGTCGTGTCGCCTGCCAACACCGTGACGCTGCCGCTCAAGGTGGTGTAGTCAGTGCCACCGGGCGTTGCCGATCCGGCCACAGTGTAGGTAACGACAGTATCTGACACGCTCGTCGTCGACTGCGTTACGGTAAAGCGCCCGTTTACCGGTCCCGCCTCGTTTGCGTCTGTCGTCGCCACAACGCTGACTGAAGCGCCGTCGTCGTTATTTATAGTGCCCTGCCCCTGGGCATCGGCGACGGCTGCACCGACGACGTTGCTGAGGTTGACGAAAAACGTCTCGCTGGGTTCGATACCGTCGTCGCCGTTGACCGTAACGTCTATGGTCGTTGTCGTAGAACTGGCCAGGATGGTGCCGTTGCCACCGGATATCGCGACGTAGTCGTTGTCTGCGACGGTGGCCGTATTGTCAGATGTATCGAAATCGAAGGTGACATCGGTAGCGATGGCTTGATTGATGCTGACAGTAAACGTAAATGTCGTTGTGCCCGGGACCGAGTCGGTTTCTGCCTGCACAACGTCGTCAATGCTTAATAGCGGCAGTACAGTAAACGTCTCAATCAGGTCGTCGTCGACCGTCGTTGGATCGGTCTGGTCACTGGTCGCCGCGGTCACACTGTTGGTCACAACATCACCTGCCGTGCCGGCATTGACCGTACCCGGCAACGTCAACGTCGCGCTCGCGCCGCCGTTAAGCGTACCGATTGTCCATACGCCCGTGCCGGCGGCGTAGGTTGTAGGTGCACTTGCAACGGGTACGCCGAGCGTCAATTCAGTCGGGTAGGTATCCGTTGCGGTAACGTTGGTTGCCTGCGCCGGCCCGTTATTGGTTACCGTCAGCAAATAGGTAATCGCATCGCCTTCTGCAAATGGACCGGGCGTGCTCGGATCCAGAACTTTGGTAATGACCAGATCCGCGTCATTGCTGGCGGTTGCCCTGCCACTGAATTCGGACGTGGCGTTCGCGACGGTTCCGGTAGCTGTTAAGTCGGTACCGACACCGACGCCACCCGGAACGGGAACGGTGAACGTGAAACGATTTGTCGTATCGGTTCCCTGCGCCAGACCATTGATCGGACCCGGGCCGTAGGTGCCGGAAGCCGCGTTCGTGTCTGCGCCAGATCCTTCAACCGCACTGAACAGGTAGGTAGCGCCTTCGCCGAAGCCTGTTGGGTCGGCATCTGCGATATAGAATTCGATACTGCTGCCCGCGGCTGCAAACCCGCTAACGACCAGGTTCGACCCCGCAATCTGGGCCGACTCGATGATCGGATAATTCAGAAGTCCGTTCGCACCTGGATCATCGGCATCACCATTGTCATTCAACGTGACGCCATCCTGGTTGACGCCGGTTTCGACCAGGTCGATACCCAGTAAGCCGTTGTTTCCAAAATGGTTTTGCGATATCAGGTTAGCCGCAGGTGCCGGATAGCTTGGTAAGCCGTCACCCGTAAGAAGCAACCCGGAGCCGGCGTTGTCCGTAATGACGTTGCCGGTCACGCTGTTGTTTGCACCCCAAAGCCGCACACCCGTAGCGTTGAAGCGCACGGTGTTCTGATTGATTGCGAAATCACTTAGGCTTTCGGTCGTATATATACCGTCGTTGCTATTGTTTTCGACGAGGTTGCCCTGCACCGTCAGCCGCTCCGGCTGTTGTCCCGTCGATGCGACGCCGCGCAAGTACAGGCCCCAGGTATCCACGCCGCGAATCTCATTCGTTTCGATGAGCGTATCTTCATTATCGAAATCGAACTGGATGCCCCAACCCGTCCAGCCGACCAGGTTGTTGCGAATCGTGCTGTTGTCGAGGTCTCGCGCAACGATGGCTCGACCCACGAACAGCGCTGGGTTATCGGTGAACGAAGCTGGGCTGGTGCCGATGACATTGTTTTCGATCACCAGCGTATCGAGCATATCTGGTAAGGAGCCGGCAGGCCTGATGCCTGTCTGAACGAACGATGTGATCGCGACGTTGCGAATGGCGCTATTGTCCGCGGTCGCCGTAATAAAGAAGCCATTGTTGACGATGTTGCCGCCTTCAATCTCCAATTCCGGGTCCAGCAGCGGCGTATTGAATGTGCCCGACACACCAACAGCAGCTCCACTACCGATTAAGGCCGCGTTGGTGTTAAGGACGGCGACACCATTCGCAGAATCGTAAACTCGCCCATCAACCGAGGTAAAGGCATCCTCCAGGTCCGGTAGCTGCGCGGTAATTGCGACACGCCACCAGTTGTTGCCGCCGAGCGTTGCATTGGCCGGCGCAGACGGCACGAAGCGCATTGCGTTTGCGCCGGATTGGGCGTTCGCGTTCGTGATGAACTGACGCAGCGAGCCCTGCACCGTGCGCTGGCCGCCGCCAGCACCCGGGTCCTGAGCACCGCTGCCGCCGCGCGTCGTTGTTACAACATCAAAGCTGAAACCGAAATCGACGTCATTAACGTCGCCACTGGTGGTGTCCACCCTGGCAATATGCTCACCAGTCGGCAGCGAGTTGGTCGGCACATGGTTGTCCGAGACGTCCCACTGTGCGCCGCCATAAAACGATCCGGCAGATGCCGCATACGCCCAGGTTGCGCCGTCGAAACTCGCAGCACCCAGCGGCCCGTACGTTTGCTCTGCCCAGGTGTCTGTGGCCGTATACGCACCGTTGTATGGACCGTCGTCGACCCCTTGCGAATCAACCGTCACATAGTACGTATCCGGTGATAGTCCAGCGAACGAGTAACTGCCGTCGACCGCCGAAGAGGTTGTAAACGAGAGGTAAGTATCGTCAACGCCATCCGCATTGCCGTCCGGACCGGCCCTATAAAGTTCAATACGAGCACCGGCTTCCCAGAGGTTGGGTCCGACACCGATCGGACCGTCGGCCAGTCCGTCGCCGACCTCGTCGACAAATATCGTGCCCGAGATCGTTGTAATCGAGCCGGTTACAGTGAAATTGGGTCCAAATTCCGACGTGCCGTTCGCGGCCAGGTATGCCGTGGGACTGATAGCCTCGCCGATTGCGAGTCCTGCCGGAGCCGCAACCGTAAAACTGAAGCGGTTAACGCTGGCGTCCGTGCCATAACCGGGGTCGGTGTACGATGCGCCAGTTGCCGCGTCGGCGTCGGCGGTTCCTTCTATTGCTGTGAACAAATAGGTGGCGCCTTCACCATGAGGATTGCCAGCCGAATTGTCGTCGTTGGCGGCGCCAACTGCTTCGTAGAATTCGATCGTTACTCCGGCGCGCGCAAACCCGGTAACGGTGAGATTGCCGCCACTGAGAACGGCACTGTCGATAATCGGGTAATCAAGGCCATCGTTTCCATCGGCGGCGTCGACAGCACCGTCGTTGATCATGATGCCGTCGCCGGCAGCCGCATCGCCGCCAGCCTCAACAGAATCGATCGCGATCGAGCCATTGCTGCCAAAGTGGTTCTCGGTAATTGCAATGGCGTTGACCGTGTCCGGCACGATGACACCAGGGCCGGCACTTCCGGTGACGATATTGCGACGGATCGTATTGGTGCTTCCCGTTTGACGGATGCCGGCCGTCTGCACGCCAAGCAGGCCGGAACCGTTAACCGTGTTGTTCTCCACGAGGTTGCCGGTCGCAGTGCCATCGATACCCATGCCGCCGGAATCGACGATCAGGTTGGCCGTAATCGTTCCCGTCGCGCTACTGCCACCGTAATTGATGCCATCGGCAACGCTATCGGCCTGTCCCGTCTCTCGGATTTCGTTGCCGCTGATGGTGGTGCCCGTCGTCGCCGACGCCGAAACGCCATTGGTGTCGACGAAGCCGATGAGGTTGTCACGAATTGTCGCGCTATCGGTATTGAGCAGCGCGACACCGCGCAAGGTGCCGGTGACGGCCGGATCGGCAAAGGCGTTCGGCGGTGACCCAACGACATTGCGCTCGATGACCACTCCGGACGGCCTCAATGAAGGGATGCCGGTCATACCGATGCCACCAACAAATCCCCAGGTTGCAACATCGCGAACGGCAAAGTTATCCGGCACCTGGCCGGTCGATGAATTCGAATAGAAATAGAACGCCACACCGACGGCGGAGTCGGAGCGCATCACTTCGAGTTCGGGACGCGCCACTTGCGGCAGTGCAACGCCGTCTACACCAACGGTGATGCCGCCGAGCGCGTTTGCGCCGAGGCTGCCGGGATTGGTGTTGCGAACAGTCACGCCATCCGCAAGATCGAAGGCCGTTCCGTCGATGCTGGTGTCGGCGTCATGCGCATTGGTGATTGTCTCGCCGATGATGCTGCCCGTGTAATCGACACGCCACCAGGCCCCACCGCCCCCCGATGCATTGGTCGGAGTGGCAGGGACAAAGCGCATGGCGTTGGCGCCGTTGACGGAATTGGCGTTGCGGACGAACTGGTCGATCGAGCCCTGGTACGTGCTCGCCGTGAGGCTGACGTTACCAGACGGCTCAACGTTGGTGACGACGTTGTAGCTGAAACCGAAGTCAACATTGGCAACAGAGCCTCCCGACACGACAACGCGCGCGACGTGCTCTGACGACGTCAATGCCAAAATGTCATCGTCGTTTGCCCCGTCGACACCGCCGTAACAGGGCCCTGCGCCGACGCGCTCGGCAGTCCCGCCGGCGCCATTAGCGCACCAGCCTTTGTCGGGACCAAACGTCTGTTCTGCCCAAGGGGTCGTCGCGAGGTAAGACGGATGCACACCGGTTGACGGCGAGACAGTTCTCGAATCCACGACGACCCAGTAGGTCCCATCGGAAAGACTCGCGAACGTGAACACACCAGATCCGTTCGTTATTACCGGTGCCCCACCATTCTGAATCGCGTCACTGTCATCCGGGGTCCCAGGCAAAGTACCGTCATCCAGATACAGGTAGACGTCAGCACCGCCGATGACGGGATTCGCCGCATCACCGATCGCTTCGGCACCATCGAGAACGTTGCCGGCGACATCTTCAAAGACAGTTCCGGAAACGGAAAACGCGGCTGGAAGAGCAACGAGCGAAGTCGCGCCGTATTCGGACGTATTGTTTGAAGCATCGTACGCGAGCGCTGTTACGCCTTCACCGATAGCAAGTGGTGCGGCTGCGGGCACCGTGAGATCGCAATTGAAGGTGCCATCCGCCGCAGTCGCGCAGCTGTCGATATACGTCTGCCCTTCACCATGAGCGACATTCAGTAAGTCACCAGCCTCGATCTCGCCATTATTGTTGCCGTCGTCCGCCGCTTTGTAGAATTCCAGGGTGTGCACGGCCGCAATTTTGGTGGCGGCTGTGCCAACGTATCCTTCAACATGCAATGTCGCACCGCTCAGGGTCGACACCGTAATGACGGGGTAGTCCATTTCGTTATTTGGAATAGCCCCATTCATTACGCCGTTGTTGGGCGTAACACCGTCGCCGTCAGGTGATACAAAATCGGTTGCCTCGATATCGATACCAAGACCGCCGTTCGCGTACGTCGAGTTTCGAGAAACCAGGTTTTGTGAGTTCGCCGCGCCCGTTTGCGCCAACATGATGCCGGCGCCTACCGAGTCCGTTACCAAGTTGTAGCGCACGGTGCTGCCGGTACCGAAGATGCGGATGCCGCCGATCTCGGTACCACCACCGTTACCGGAATCCGAAACCGTGTTGTTCTCGATCGTAAACGGGCCCGGCGCATTCCACGTCTCAATGCCATAGGCGGATGAATCGTGGATTCGATTGTCGCGAATCGTGATGGCCTCCCCGCTCGACGCTTCTGTGCTCAGGCTATCGCCGGCTGCGCTCAATAAGGCATTCGAAACGTATTCGTTACCTGACACCGTTGCTGTCGAAGCAACCAAGCTGCCGCCGGCTTCGGAATAGGCGACGATATTGTTCCGCACGATTGCTGACCCGCCCGTAATCTCAAGACCGTGCTGCAGCCTGAGTCCGGCGCCAGGATCACTGCCATTGGCGCGAGTACCGACGTAGTTTTCTTCAACCGTGTTTCCCGTACCGCCCGAAACAAGCACGGCTTCGCCCGGTGACGAGTTGAAAAGCGCCACGCGCTTGACGACACCGGAATTCGCGGTCAACTGGAAGATCGAGCCAAGATCGTTACCGTTGATCTCAATTTCGGGGTTTGGGTAGGCCGGCAAAGTAAATTCGTCACCCGATCCTGCGATGCCGTCAACACCTGTGCCCACAGATTTCGCCGCGCCGTAGAAGGGATGCGCAAAATCGGCTGCATTCGTGCTGCCGATATTGTCTGTCTGAGTTTGGCCATCGACGATAGTCTGCGCATCGCTAATGCTCGGTAAGGCACTGGCCAGCGTGATGGTATGGGCGCCGAGCCCTGCGTTGTAGTTCGGGTCGGTCAGTGGGATACGAAATTCGCTGGTATTCGAGGTAATGCCCGCCGGGTTGCCGATGGCGTTGGCATTGTCGATGAATTGGCGCAGTGAACCCTGACCAGCGTTGTTAGTGTTAACGATCAGGTTGTAGGCAAAACCGAAATTTACGTCGGTAACGTCGGCAGTGTTAACAACAACGCTGACCCAGGTATTACCGGGCCCGGCGTTATCATTGGTGGCGGTGTCATCCGCAGTCGCTGATTGGCCGCCATAGGCGGCGGCCCCATCGCCCCAGGTCTGCGCGGCGACAATACATGCGGGACCGCTCACAGGATCGGTGATGCCGCATGCAGCGTTGAAGGATCCTTTGGGCGGCGTGTTGGCGTCGCCGAGGGTGGCACTACGAACCCTGACTTTGTAGGTGCCGTTGCCGACTCCACTAAAGGAAAAATTACCGCTGCCATCAGTCGTCGTCGAACCAATGTAGGCGTCCGCGTTCGAATAAAGCTCAACGTCAACATTTGTAAGTGCCTGATCGTTGGTGCCACCGTCGTAATCTGTTGCCGTACCGGCAAAGTCCGCGTCTTCGAATACTCGGCCAGAAACCGTCGATGCGGCAGCCGCGGCGACCAGCCCGCTAAATTCTGATGTCGTGCGGATTGGTATCACACCAACTGTTGCTGTCGCGGTCAGTTGGGTGCCATTGTTGACGCCAGCCGGCAGTGGAACCGTAAAGCTGAAGCGATTCGTTGTATCCGCACCCTGGTTCAGACCATTGATCGAGCCGCTGTAGGGTGACGAACTCGAGTCCGCATCGATGACAGGAACGAGCGAGCCCTCCAGGAAAGTTCCGATATGCGTTTCGCCTTCGCCGAAACCGAATGGATCCGCGGCAGCAATATACACCTCAATAGTTGCGCTCGGTTTCGCCCAGCCAGTCAGTATCAGGTTGCCACCTGAAATCGTCGCTGTATCCAGAATCGGAAAGTCCTGCAGCGTATCAATTTGGCTGTTGATCGAAAAATAATCGGGCGTGCCAAGACTATTGTCATCGCCAGCCACATTGAGGTCTATACCGATTTGGTCAGTCGGAAGGGAGAGATCTCTCGCAAGGATTGTGCCGTTATCGGCGAAAGAATTGCGCGTTATGGTTGTGCTCGTCGCGCCGTCATTGACCTGGATGCCAGCACCGTAGTTCGCCTGAATGATATTGCGATCAATTGTCGTGGAACTGGCTGTCGATCGCATGGTGATACCTGCCGATTGAGCCACAGCCGTAAGTGATCCAACACCGTTACCGACCACCGTATTATTGACGAAGTTACTCGAGCTTGAGTTCGTAACCACGAATCCCTGACTCGAAGAGCCGGTGATGAGATTGCCTACGATCGTATTGCTTGATGAGTCTGCGATCGCTACTCCATCACCATCGGTCGATTCTAAATCGTGGTCCCTGATCTCGTTTCCGTCGACGGTCCAATTGGAAGATCCGGTAGTCAGGAACACACCCCTGTGACCGAAGCCGATCAAATTGTTCTGTATCGTGCCGTTGCTTCCACCCACCGACTCGACGCCTGCATAGTTTCGCAGTGCTGCTCCGGGATCGGTGAATGACGTAGCCGTCGAGCCCAGCACGTTTTCTTCGATCACGGCGCGGAGATTTTCGACACGAATCGCGGCTTCGCCATTTGCGGCACCAAATCCGAGTATGGCCAGACCGCGAATAACGACGTCGTTGGCTTGAATGAGCAAACCGCTAGCAATCGTTGCGCCAGCCCTGATCTCGACTTCTGGTCCGGCGACGGTGGACAACGGCAGTGCATCGACGCCGGCCGTGCCGCCGGTGCCCAGGATCACCGAATTCGTATTTCCCTGATTACTGGTTTGCGTCGTGCCGTCGATTGTCACGTCGCTACGGGTAATCGCTGGCAATGCTGATGTCACTGTAATTCTGGCCACGCCCCCCGTGAATCCAGGGTCGGCGGGCGGTACGCTAAACGCGATGGTGTGCGGCCCAGCCACCGCGTTTGCATCGACGATGGCTTCACGCAAAGAACAATCCGCATCACACGTGCCATCGTTGGCATCGGCCGTTTTCGTAACCGTAAACGTCGCTGCGCTGGCTGGCATTGCAATACCGAGGCATAAAAAAAATGCAATCACGATCGGGCGAACGACGCCCGGCAACCACGCGACATTTTCTGTCTTGGTCAGGAGCTTTTTATTGTCGGCGGCAAATCGCAATTAGCTGGTCTCAGTGTCAATTCGTTGATCGCTCAAACAAGCGTCTAAATGCAGGCAGTCACTAGCCGCATCAATCGTTTGTTGGCATCGTTTCTCCCTCTCGGGAGAAACGCTTAAGTTACTGAGAATCCAAAGAAATCACGTCGGTTTGTGTCACATATCGGCGTTACTTCATGGCCAGGATGTGACCCGTCTCCCACTTTTTCCATAATCTGGTTATTGCGGCGCGCCTGGCGTCGCTCAGCTACACTCAAGGCATGCTCAGATTCGCCCACTTTGCAGCCCTCATTTTGCTCGCTTCATGTGCTGTCGCCGACGTGACGACCGACGTGAAGGAAGAGGTACGCTGCCAGGAAATAGGGTTTAGCCGATCGGTCGAGAATGGGGACATTGAGGCGTTCAAATCGTTTCTCGATGACGACGCCCGGTTTGTTGGCCACTCTGTGATGAGCGGACCGGACGCGATTACCGATGCATGGAAAATCTTTTTTGCCGAGGACGGTCCCGCCATAAAATGGCGCCCGCAATTCGTCGAGGTTCTCGAAGACCGCACACTTGCACTGACGCGCGGCCCATACCGCATGATCGGCAAAGATGCGGACGGCAGTTCAGTGGAACAGTGGGGTACATTTAACTCCGTGTGGCGAATAGATTCGGATGGTAAATGGCGTGTCGTTTTTGACGCCGGCGACGTTGCGGCATCCCCTCCCGACGAAGAGACCCAGGCGATACTGCAGCAGGAGAATGACTGCTGATGCAGCGCGCCAAAACAGTAGACGACTACATTAGAAACGCAAAAGCCTGGCGGGATGACCTGATAAAGCTGCGCGATATTCTGCGCGCGACTCCGCTGCAGGAAGAAGTCAAATGGGGTGGGCCTTGCTATACCTACAAAGGGAAAAACATCGTCGGCATCAGTGCTTTCAAATCGTACTTTGGCCTTTGGTTTCATCAGGGCGCTCTGCTCAAGGATGACAAAAATGTCCTAATCAACGCGCAAGAAGGAAAGACTAAAGCCCTGAGGCAATGGCGGATGGCGTCGGGTACGGACGTAAAACCCGCGATCATCAAGCGCTACGTCAAAGAAGCGATGTCCCTTGTCGACCAAGGGAAAGAAATCAGTGCCGACCGCGCGGCACCTATCGAAGTGCCGGTAGAATTGCTGAAAGCCATGCGCCGGACAAAAGGCGCGACCGCCGCCTTCAGGAAACTTCGCCGCGGACTGCAACGCGAATATGCTGAGTACATTGCATCGGCAAAACGTGATGAAACGAAGCAACGGCGCATCGCGAAAATTCTGCCAATGATTGTCGCCGGCGTGGGCCTCAACGATAAATACCGCTAATAGGGACATTCTTAATTTAACGTATTAATACGTTAAATTAAGAATGTCCCCATTTTGGTGCTTATCGCATAGACTGCGTCAAATGAACCACAACGTAAGCAGCAAACTCCCCGACGTCGGTACAACGATCTTTACGGTCATGAGCGAACTCGCCCATGATACGGGCGCGATCAACCTTGCACAGGGCTTCCCGAGTTTCGAGCCACCGAGAGCATTGACGGACCGAATCAGCTACCACCTTAATCACGGCGCGAATCAGTACGCCCCAATGGCCGGCATCCCTTCGTTGCGGGCTGCAATCGCCGAAAAGACGCTGCGCCTGCAAGGCCGCGTCGTAGACATCGACTCTGAGATAACCGTATGCACCGGGGCGACCGAGGGCCTGTTCAGCGCCATCCAGGCCGTGGTGCATCGCGGTGATGAGGTTATTGTCATCGATCCGGCCTATGACTCGTACGAACCTGCTATCACCCTGGCCGGTGGTATCACGCGGCACGTCCCACTTCTGATCGCCGATAACGGTCACGACTTCGGCATGGACTGGCAGCGCCTCAGCGATACGATTAGCGACAAGACGCGCCTGATCGTCACGAACTTCCCGCACAACCCAACCGGCGCGATTCTTACCGCCGACGACCTCGACCAACTCGCCGAAGTTGTGCGAGACACAAACTGCTTGCTGCTGTCGGATGAGGTTTACGAGCACATTGTGTTCGATGGAGAACAGCATCGGAGCTTCTCGAGCCACGACGAACTTTGGGAACGATCCCTGGTGGTCGCATCATTTGGCAAGACGTTTCACGCGACCGGCTGGAAGCTGGGGTATTGCATCGCTCCCGCCGCGTTGTCGGCCGAGTTTCGGAAAGTACACCAGTTCACGACGTTTTCGGTCAGCACACCCATGCAACATGGAATTGCCGATTTTCTGGCCAGTGACCCGGACTTTGCCGTCAATTTGCCCGCGTTCTACCAGGAAAAACGCGATCGTTTTTGCCGTTTGCTCGACAGTTCGCGTTTTCGTTTCAAACCGGCACGCAGCACTTTCTTCCAGATCGTCGACTACGGCGACATAAGTCAGGAAAACGATCTCGAGTTGGCAAAACGATGGACTCGGGAGATCGGCGTCGCATCGATTCCGTTATCCGTATTTTCTTCAACGCCGTTTACAGGGACGCGGCTGCGTTTTTGTTTTGCGAAAGCTGACGCGACGCTGGAAGACGCAGCGCGACGCTTGTGCGGTCTCTAGTGTCCTGTTTGATGTGTCGCATGATGTCATGCGACACATCAAACAGGACACTAGCCGCTGCCCAACTGGAATGCC
>CAMYLB010000166.1 GCA_947259145.1 uncultured Woeseiaceae bacterium | reverse complement strand
TCGCCGAACGGCCGAAACACTGTTGACCAAAGAGGGTTGCCAGGTGTTCACGGCTATTGATGGATTCGATGCCTTGTCGAAGATCGCCGATCACCAGCCAGACCTCATTTTCGTTGACATTATGATGCCGCGACTCGACGGCTACGAAACCTGCTCCCTGATCAAGCACAACAAGGTGTTCAAGGAAACACCCGTGATCATGTTGTCGAGCAAGGACGGACTGTTCGATCGCGCGCGTGGGCGCATTGTCGGCTCGGAACAGTACCTGACCAAGCCGTTTACCAAGGACGAACTGCTTGGCGCTATATCCAACCAGATTAACTGGGGAACCTGAGTATGGCCGTTGTTCTCATTATTGATGATTCGCCCACTGAATTGCATTTGTTTCAGAATATGCTGGAGAAAGCAGGATTCGAGACGCTGGTTGCCGATAGTGGTGAAGAAGGCCTGAAAGCGGCTCGTGCAGCACGCCCGGACTGCATCCTGATGGATGTCGTGATGCCGGGAATGAATGGTTTTCAGGCGACCCGGAAATTGACGAGGGATCCTAAAACCGCGGGTATCCCGATCATAATCATCACGGCAAAAGATCAGGAAACAGACAAGATCTGGGGCATGCGGCAGGGCGCCGTTGAGTATGTCGTAAAGCCCGTAGCGGACAAAGAGCTTGTGGCGACGATCAACTCGGTGATGGCAGGCTAGATGAGCAATTCCGCTGATCTCGCGGCGTTAGTAGAGCAACCATTCGCGTTGCTGCAGGAAATGGAAAACCGCAGCCGTGCGTCACACGCCGGTCACGGGGCAGGTTCGTTGCCGAGCGAGTGGGTCGGCGTTGGCTTTCGTATCGGCGAGGAGCAGTTTGTGGCGAGCCGCGAGCAGGTTCGTGAAGTGTTGATGTTGCCCGATGCCATTACGCGGGTACCCGGCGCCACGCGTTGGTTGCTGGGAATTGCCAACCTGCGCGGACATTTATTGCCGCTCATTGATGTGAAGCTGCTGTTAGGGAGTGGCCGAACGACGCTGAGACGCACAACTCGCGTCATCTCCGTCAATCATCGTGAAGTACCGGCCGGACTGGTGGTAGATGAGGTGCTTGGTTTTCGGCGTTTTATGGATCATGAGTTGTCGGAGGAAGCGGCGAAAACGATCGTGCGTTGCGACGGTTTTCTGGGCGGAACGTATCGCAGAGGCGATGACCTCTGGCCGGTATTTAATCTATTTGATTTGGTTGAAAGCAAAATGTTTCTGCAGGCAGCTGCGGAATAAGGGTCCAGGAAACTATGGCCATCAAGACTGAAAATTCGTCAGCGTTCAGGACGATTGCGTCCTTAATCGCTATCATGCTGATTTTGGCAGCAGCCTTAATTTACCTGCAATCCGGCCGAGACGGCTCGTCCGGGACAGAGTTGGCGGCGCTGTCACAGGCAATACCGATGCAGGCGTCGCGCGCCCTTGCCGGCGACGACGGTGCATTCGACCAGCTCGATCGCAGTATCAAGAAGGTCGCCTCGCTGCGCCGTGGCGGCGCACCCGGTCGCTCGGCGGACTGGCAGCAACTGGAATCAGGTACCGAGGCGATACTCGCCAAGCGCAGCGAGATTGAGGTCATGCAAGGCGCGGCCAACCAGGTACGCATTGACGCGGTCGCCATCCTGGAGGGTTCTAACGAACTTCTCGATCGCTCCGGCTCCACGGCAATCATCCAGGAGTTTCAGCAACGCGCGGCGAGGATTCGCGACACGACTGCACTGTTACCCGCTAATGCCGCGAGCGTCATTAGCGCTGACGTCGCGTTTCTGCGCGACGTTGCGAATGCGCTGGCGGGCGAGCAATCCGGTCTCGATATTCGCCCCCTGGATAACGCGGGGCGCGAAGCGGCACTGGTACCGATCAGCAGTCATCTGACAAGCCTCGAGGAACAGACGGTAACGTTGGCGGCAAGTTTGAGCCAGGTTGGTGATCTTGCGGCAATACAAGCGGAGCTGGCCGCGAGCGCTACTACGTTGCTCGGCTACGCATTTGAGTCATCGACTGGCGACAGTCTGTTGCCCGGCTTTCTTTACCTGCCCTGGATACCGATAGCTGCTGTCGCACTGTCGTTGTTACTGCTCGGATGGCTTCTAATCTTGCACTCCAAGGCATCGGTGTTCGAGAGGGCGGCCAAAGAACAGGCTGAGCAGAATGACCGCAACCAGCAGGCCATTCTTCGCCTGCTCGATGAAATGGGCAGCCTGGCAGATGGCGACCTGACCGTAGAGGCAACGGTAACGGAGGACATCACGGGGACGATTGCGGACTCCTTCAATTTCGCTATTGAAGAGCTGCGCAAGCTCGTGGCGACCGTGAACAGCACAGCACTCATGGTGGATACCGCCACCAAGCAAACGGAAAACACAGCGGCTCACCTTGCCAGGGCGACGGACAACCAGGCGAAGGAGATCAACGCTGCCACAGAATCTATTGTCTCGATGGCGGCCTCGATCGAGGAAGTATCGGGCAATGCAGAACGCTCATCCGACGTGGCGCGCCATTCGGTAGAAGTCGCGCACAAGGGTGGCGAGGCCGTGCGCCGCACGATTGACGGCATGAATGCTATTCGAGAGACAATTCAGGAAACATCGAAGCGCATCAAGCGGCTCGGTGAGAGCTCCCAGGAGATTGGTAATATCGTCGAGCTGATTAACGACATCGCGGAACAGACAAATATTCTCGCTCTCAATGCCTCGATCCAGGCATCGATGGCGGGCGAGGCAGGGCGCGGTTTTGCCGTCGTCGCCGACGAAGTGCAGCGTCTTGCCGAGCGTTCGACCAACGCAACCAAACAAATAGAGGTACTTGTACGCACAATCCAGTCGGATACCAATGAGGCCGTTGTCTCGATGGAGCGCAGTACAACAGACGTGGTTGGCGGAGCGTTGCTTGCCGAGAATGCCGGTGCGGCACTCGACGAAATCGAGCAGGTATCCAATCAGATTGCGAGTCTCGTCCAGAATATTTCCAGTTCCGCGCGGCAGCAAGCGGGTTCGGCAGCCGACGTTACGCGACGGACAACGCGACTTCGTGAGATTGGCAACCAGACAGGGCAGGCAACGACGGCGACGGCAAATTCAATTTCGAAGCTTTCCGAACTCGCTACGCAGCTCAGAAAAACCGTTGAAGGATTTACGCTGCCAGCCGAAATGATGCAGGCGAGTGCGCTGGCGCGGACAACCTCCAACGCCGCACCGCCGCCGGCAGCACCGCCGAAACCCCAGGCGAAAACGGGATAAAGCGAATCGACTGCGGGCATTCGCGAGTGACACGGACGACTAAATGACGGGCGACACGGGCATTCATGAGCAAATAATCGGCGACGATAACGGTCAGGGCGCCGTTCGTGCGCTCGTGATTATTAGCACCGAACTCATGGAGACAATTCGCAACGCACATCTTGCGCTTGAGGATTGTGTCGATGGACGGGGTGGTACCGCCGCCCTGAAGCGTGCCGGTGAGTTGTTGCATCAGGCCCGCGGGGCACTGCAGATAGCCGAAACCTACGGTGCGGCGCTTCTCGTAGAGGAAATGGAGCTGGCCTGCAAGTACCTCGCAAGCTTGCGTGCCGGCAAGGGGCGAGGAGACGGACTCGAGGCCTTGACGCGATCGATGGTGCAATTGCCCATATACGTCGAAAGGCTGCTGAGCGGCGGCCGTGACATTGCGCTGGTGCTGTTGCCCATGCTCAACGATCTGCGTGCGGCGCGCGGTGAGCCGCTGTTGTCTGAAGGGACGTTGTTGCTGCTCAATTTGTCGCCGAGCCGCAGCGGCAAGAAAATCGTGGACCGCGAAGGCAGCGGCGAGGATCCGGTTGTTGTTGCCAAGCGGCTGCGGCCGAAATTTCAGCTTGCGCTGCTCGGCTGGATACAGGGCGGCGAAAACCAGCGGCATCTGCAGACGCTCGGCAAGGTCGCCGCCGCTCTCGAACATTCCGCTACGCGTGACGACATGTATCAGCTCTGGTGGGTCGTTGGCGGCGTACTCGAATCATTGCAAAACGGTGGCCTGGAAACATCGATTTCGATCAAGCGCCTGCTGGGGCAGACGGACAGGCAGGTCAAGTACGTTATCGACGAAGGGTTATCGGCCTACGACAAGCACCCGGTCGACGATCTACTGAACAACCTGCTCTATTATGTGGCGCGTTCCAGTAACGCCGGCGAGCGCATTAGCGAGATTCGCGCCGCATTCAACCTGGCTGAGTTGCTGCCGGGTGACGAGCAGGTCGAAAACGCGCGTGAGGCGCTATCGGCGCCCAGTGCCAAGCTCATGCAAACGGTCGGTTCGGCTATCAAGGAAGATCTGGCGCGCGTAAAAGACGTGCTCGATATTTTCGTGCGGACTGGCATGAATAAGTCAGCCGAGCTGGTGCCCCAACTCGAGCTCTTGAAGAAAATCAGCGACACGCTCGGCGTGCTTGGTCTTGGGGAACTCCGCGGCGACATCGATGGCGAGATTGAACGACTCAAGGGTGTCGTCGAACGCGGCGGTGTCGCAAACGACCAGATAATTCTGGATATAGCGTCCACGTTGCTGCGCGTTGAGGACCGGCTTGACCAGCAGCTGCTGCGACTGACCGTACCGCATGATGCTGATGACAAGGGCTCTGCCGCTGAGTCTGGTGAGCACGACGAGGAATTCCGGCAGGTGTCCGAGTCCGTGATGCGAGAGTGCATCATCAATCTCGCCCGCATCAAGGAGACGATTAGTCAGAGCTTTGCGGCGCAGGCACCCTCACAAGGGCTGGATAGCGTGCCGGCGCTCATCCGGGGCATAAAGGCGGGACTGCTGATGTTGAGCAAACCGCGTGCCATGGAGATTGTCGAGCGTATCGGCAGCCTCGTCACAGCGATGCTGAACAGCGGCGGTCCGGCGCAACTGACACAGCGAGAAACGGACCGGCTGGCTGACGCGATAGTCAGCATCGAGTATTACATGGAGACCGTCAAAGCCGGTCGAAGCGAGCCCTGGTACATGCTCGATAACGCCGAAGCGTGTCTTGCTGTGCTGCGCGATGTCGAGCAACGCATGTTGCAGGCGATTCCTGAGGAAGGCGCTGCAGCAGGCCAGACGATGAAGATGTCGGTGGCCGCCATTCAGGCGGAGGCGGAACGAGCTCTGCAAACGGAAACGGAGAGTATGCAGGCAACCGAGGTCATGCCGCTGCCGGTCGTTGCTCCCGATGCTGAACACATGGATCCGGAACTGCTTGAGCTCTTTATCGAGGAAGCGAAGGAAGAGATTGCGTCGATAAAGCGCAATTTGCCTCTGTGGTCCAGTTCACCGGACGACATGGAAACGCTGATCACGGCGCGGCGCTCGTTCCATACGCTCAAAGGCAGTGGCCGTATGGTCGGTGCGGAGCGCATCGGAGAATATTGCTGGTCGGTAGAGAACCTGCTTAATCGACTGATCAATCGTACCTTGGTGCGAACACCGCCTATGGTGGACTTCATTTTGCAGGCATCGGCGGCTGTGCCCGAGCTGGTTGAGCAACTGGAAATTGGAACTGAGCCTGAAGTCGACATTAGCCTGCTGATGGCGCGAGCCACTGCATTCGCGGAGGGCGACCCCAACGCGGCGGTGCTGACACTCCGTGAGCCCGACAGGACGGCGCCGCGGAGAGCAGAACCCGCGCTCGAAATGGACCCGGTTCTCTACGACATTTTTTCGAAAGAGACGGCCGGGCACCTGAAGGTCATTACGGACTATCTGTCGGCCTGCGAAGGTTACGATCCGCCGTTTGATGTAACCGACAAACTGCATCGCGCGTGCCATACACTGCATGGCAGTGCGAATATGGCGAACGTCGATCGTGGAGTAGCCGTAGCGTCGTCTTTGAACCGTTTCGTTCGGCGCGTCTATGACCATAAGGTGGGCTTCCAGCAATCGGGACTTGCTGCCTTGCAGGCAGCCGCACGTGCCATCCAGACGATTGTCGAAGACATCAACAACCCCGATCGCGAACGGGCTGACTACGGCGAATTGATCGACCAGCTTGCGGCGCTCGCAGATGCAGTGCTTGCCGGCAAGACGCCGGCGCGCGAGTCTGAGGCGGTCCCGACACTTGTCGCTCAGCCGGTCCCGGTTACCGAAGTTGTCACCAGTGAGCCCGAGTACGATGCCGAGATCGCGTCGATATTTACGGAAGAGTCGGCCGAGCTGCTCGAATCGGCCGACAAAGCGCTAATCAGCTGGGTGCGGGAGCGATCAGCACAGCCGATGGACGAGCTCAAGCGCCATCTGCATACGCTCAAGGGTGGAGCGCGCATGGCCGGCATCACGGCCAATTGACGATGGACGCGTCAAAGCGACACCCTCCATCGAGGACTTGCTGCAACGCAGCATCGATGAGTTGCATCGAATGCGCGACATGGTCATCGCGGGCAAGCCGGTCAAAGCGGCGATTGTACTTGTGCAGCGAATTCAGCAGGCGAATGCCGGTTTCGAGATCGCGGACGATTCTGAAGTCGAAGTGTCGCTCGACGACACGAACGTGCATGAAGCACCATCCGCAGCTTTCACGATTGAACCTGAAGACACGGTCAGCATGGTTATCGTCGACTCACCGCTGGCTGACGAACTCGCGGAAATCAACAAGCAGAAGGAAGCGGAAGCGCCGCTAATTGAGGAGCCGGCAAGCGAACCCGAACCCGAGCTCGAAATCACGCCTGAACCGGAACCGGAACCAGAACCGGAACCGGAACCAGAGCCGGAATTGCTGGTCGAGCCCGAGCCCGAGCCCGAATCGGAACCCGAACCCGAACCCGAACCTGAGCCTGAGCCTGAGCCTGAGCCCGAAGTTGAGCCCGAACCCGAGTTTGATGCCGAACCGGAACGCGCCGCAAAAGCGACCGCCGACCTGCGGCCGCTGCGGGCGCCGGAGCAGCGGCAGGAATTTGCACGTGTCGATGCCGACCTGCTCGAGGACCTGTTAAATGCGGCGGGCGAAATCAGCATTTACCATTCGCGCCTGAACCAGCAGGTCAATTCGTTCGAGTTCCACGTCGATGAACTCGAACAGACAATCGCGCGATTGCGCGAGCAGCTCCGCAAGCTGGAAATCGAGACCGAAGCCCAAATCATCCACGGCCACCAGGACACGATGGTAGCGCGGGATTTCGACCCGCTTGAACTCGACCGGTACTCAAATATCCAGCAGCTGTCGCGCGCGCTGGCCGAATCGGCGAGCGACCTCGGCAGCCTTAAGGATCTGCTGCAGTCGGTCACAACCGAGGCCGAAGGGCTGCTGGTTCAGCAGTCCCGTGTTACCGCGGAATTACAAGACGGCCTCATGCGCACGCGCATGGTGCCGTTCGAACGGCACGTGCCGCGATTGACGCGACTTGTCCGACAAGCGGCGCAGGAGGTTGGCAAACGAGCCGAACTGGCTGTCGAAGGCGCTTCGGGCGAACTCGATCGTCAGGTTCTCGACAAGATGTTGCCGCCGTTCGAGCACATGCTGCGAAATGCCGTCGTCCACGGCATTGAGGACCCCGCTGAACGTCAGGCCGACGGCAAGCCGGGAATGGGCCGCATAACGATTCGTTTGCACCGCGAGGGCGCCGAGATGGTCATCGACGTGGCGGACGATGGCAGAGGGCTCGATGTCGACGCCATACGTCGCAAAGCGTTTGAGCTGGACATGCTCAAGCCGGACACCAAGGTGACCGACGAAGAGATCATGGCGTTGATATTGACTCCCGGCTTCACGACGGCAACGGCCGTAACGCAATCGGCCGGGCGCGGTGTCGGGATGGATGTGGTCGCCAACGAGGTGAAGAAGCTCGGTGGCAGTTTGCGCATTTCCTCCGTCACGGACCAGGGCACCAATTTCACGGTGCGGCTGCCATTCACTCTGGCAATCACGCAAGCACTTGTCGTGCGAACGGGCGAGGAAGTTTATGCGCTGCCGCTGCCAACAGTCGAAGGCGTGGCGCGCATACCGCGCGCCGAGCTTGAGAACCTCCTGAGTCAAAGCGAGCCGAGCTACCTTTACGGCGAGCAGGAATACAAGTTCCGCCATCTAGGTATGTACCTGGGCGGACAGGCGGCCAAATTGCCCGAAGAAGAAGCCGCAATTCCGGTGATTCTCGTCCGGGCCGGCGACTACTCGGCTGCGCTCCTGGTGGATGAGATGCTCGCCAGCCGCGAGGTTGTCGTGAAGGCGGTTGGGCCGCAGCTGGCCGGAATTCGTGGCGTGTCCGGTGCGACGATCCTGGGTGACGGGCGAATTATCCTGATTCTCGATATCAATGCACTGGTCCGAACCGGTGCGCCTGTCGTCGAACTCAAGAACGCCGCGCCGACGCCGAGCGACGACCGACCACTTGCACTCGTCGTCGACGATTCGATCACGGTACGACGGGTAACGGAACGCTTCCTTCATCGACACGGCCTGCGCGTCGAGACCGCCAAAGACGGGCTGGATGCCATCCGTGTCATGCAGGACCACAAGCCGGATATTATTCTGCTCGACATAGAGATGCCGCGCATGGATGGCTACGAATTCGCCTCGCACGTACGCAACGACGATCGTGTTTCCGATGTTCCTATAATCATGATTACGTCGCGTGTGGGTGACAAACACCGTGCGCGCGCGATCGAACTGGGCGTCAACGATTACGTTGGCAAGCCGTACCAGGACTCGCAGCTGCTTGAGGCCATTCGTCGTCAACTTGAAGATCGAGGTATAGAACTGACGTGAGTGCCGCCGCCGAAGAACTTTACAGCCTGCTCGTGCCTTTATCCGGAGACCG
>CAMYLB010000165.1 GCA_947259145.1 uncultured Woeseiaceae bacterium | reverse complement strand
CGCCACATGGAGCGCCGTTATCAGCATGCCGGTGGCCAGGCCCGTCGACTCCGCCGGGTAATAGTGCTTTACCTTGCGACCGTCGGGCAGTTCGCCAAACTTCTGCAGGAAGACTGCGATCAGGTACGGCGCTTTTTCCAGAAACGGCTTCTGGTCGTCGGTGCCGAGCGGCGCCAATGCTGTGAGCCATTCCTCAGACGCTCGATGCGTATAGAATTCCCGCTCTTCCGCCTCGGCCGCCTGTCGAATTTTCTTCTTTGTTTCGGGACCACTGACGACTGCAAAATGCCATGGCTGCAGGTTGGCCCCGCTGGGCGCCGTACTGGCAGCTTCGAGCGCGGTCTCAATGATATCCCGCGGCACGGGCCGATCGGAAAACTCGCGAACCGTGCGGCGGCGATTAATGTCGACGAAAAAATCGTTGACGCGCCGTCGCATTTCCTCGATCGGATACTCCCGGTATTCAGAAAGCGGAATGGTTGGATAGCTACTCACAATGTCCCCTTTTTCGAATTCGCGACAAGAGCCGGGCTAGTCATCGGGCTCGCCGAGTTTTTGCAGGACGCGCCACTCGACGCCGTCGTTCTCTGATACGGATCGCCCCAGCATCGATATTCCTGCCTCATGCACTGACTCAGGCCGGCCGCTGATCAATGGATGCCACTCGGGCAGACCCTTTCCGTTGGCGAGTCGCCCGTATGCACAGCTCGCCGGCAACCAGCGAAACGTTTCCGGACGATCGACTGACAGCACCAGGCATTCCGCGACGCGCTTCGCGCGTGACGCGTAGTCAGTGCAGCGGCAGGTCTCGATATCCAGCAGGCGACAGGCAACGTCCGTGTAATAGACTTCGCCGGTATCCTCATCCTCCAGTTTATGCATGCAGCACAACGCACAACCGTCGCACATGATCCGTCATCGTCCCCACTTTGCGACAGCGGGCATCGAATATCCACATGAAAGCCGTGTTTCTCGACTGGGCAACGATGGGCCCCGACCTCGATACCGGGCAGCTGCGTGCTTTGCTGCCGGAGCTCGATGTGTTCGACATCACCGAAGACGACGAGGTCGCCGCACGTATTCAGGATGCCGCGTTTGTTCTCACCAACAAAATTCGGCTGACCGATGAACTTTTGAACCGCTGTCCCGAGCTACGATTCATCGGTCTCACCGCGACCGGTACGGACAACGTCAATCTCGAAACGGCGGCCAAACACGGTGTTGCCGTCTGCAATATTCGTGCGTATTGCACGCAGTCAGTGGCCGAGCATGTCTTCGGATGCCTGCTCAGCCTGACACACAGTCTTGGCAGATATGCCGCTGACGTGCGCGCCGGCGAGTGGCAAAAATCTGATAATTTCTGTCTGCTGACGCATCCGGTACGCGAGCTGTCGGCGATGACGCTGGGCATAGTGGGCTACGGCGAGCTGGGTAAAGGCGTTGCAAAGACGGGCGCTGCGTTCGGCATGGAAGTTATCATCTCGATCCGCCCCGGAACGAGCGAGAACCGCCACGACAGGGTCTCATTTGACGAGCTGTTGGCACGCTCTGATGTCATCTCACTGCTGCCCAAAGAGCCTCCTGTGCGAGGCGACCCGCTGCTGGATTACGAGGGCGACAACCTGATCGTTACACCGCACATTGCCTGGGCCACCAACGAAGCGCGCCAGGCCGCCGTCGACGAACTCGCCGCCAACATCGCTGCGTTCATGGATGGTCGTCAACGCAATCGCGTGGTCTGATCAGGTGCCTATTATCTGCCGGGACCACTGCACGATCTGGCGCACGCGAGGCGATCCGAGGTCATACGCCTCGTCGAATGTCACCCAGCGCCACTCGTGATGTTCGGGCTCGCCCGTTTCGGGTGAAAGCCCCATCTCGACGACTTCGGTTTCGGTACTCGCAATGTAGTATCGGGCGACCTTGCCGCGGCTGTAGGGTCCCGTCTCGAAGTAGCGCTCACCCCAGTCGAACGCGAGGGCGGCAACGCCTGTTTCCTCGCGTACTTCCCGCTGGGCCGCTTCGATCGGCTCTTCACCCTGCTCGCGGATACCCTTCGGAAAGTCCCAGTGATGAAAGGCGCGCAGCATCAGGGTAGACCAGCCCTGCTCTGTCTTTCGGGCGAGCACAATGCCGCAGGAGAGCGTGTGCTCGATCACGTCGCCATTCGCAGCACGGCCGCCGGGGCCGCATTAATCGCGCCGCGGGCGGCGAAGAAACCGCTTATGCAGACCAACGACACACCGGCCGTGAGACCGATGACCCACAGCAATGGGTTGAACTCGTAAGGCAACTGGAAAAGCTGCACGGAAACGACGGCAGCGAGGATCGAAGCACCAGCTGACGCCAGAACGCCGGCGGCAACGCCAAGTGCTGCGAACTCGGCCATGACTCCGAAAAACACCGTCCGGCGGCGGGCGCCCAGGGCACGCAGCATGGCACTCTCGAAGCGCCGCTCGTCAATGGTCGACTGTACCGCCGCGAACAATACTGCGACTCCCGCCGCCAGCGTAAAAACGAACACGGCCTGCACAGCAAGGCTGGCTTTCTCGATGATGCCGCGAACCTGCTCGAGGATTGCGCCAAGATCAATAACCGAGATACTCGGATAGGCACGTACGAGATCAACAAGCATCGACTGCTGACCGTCTTCGACTTTCATGCTCGAGATGTACGTTGTCGGCATGCCATCGAGTGCGCCGGGCGACAGGACGATAAAAAAGTTGGGCTGAAACGAGTCCCAGTTTACTTTTCGAATGCTCGCAATCCCGGCTTCGACCTGTTGTCCTGCCACAAAAAATTTCAGGCGATCGCCAATCTTGAGGCCGGCATTAATGGCGGACTCCTCTTCAATAGACGCCAGCGGCGGGCCATCGTAGTCCCTTGGCCACCACTCACCTTTGAGCAGCTCGTTGCTGGGGCTCATCTCTGCGGTCCATGACAGGTTCGCTTCACGATTCGCCAGCCAGCGACCGTCTTCATTCGGATACTCGCGGTCTTTGACCGATGTGCCGTTGATCGTGGTCATGCGCGCTCGTACCAGGGGCGTAAACGTCGGTACTTTCATCCCATTTTTCTCAAAAAAAGCGCCGACCGCAGCAATCTCGTCTGGCTGGATGTTGATCAGGAAGTGATTCGGTGCATCCGCATCGAGCGTCTGTCGCCAACCCTCCAGCAAATCCGTACGCACGAGCGTTAGCAACAGCAGCACCGTCAGTCCAACGCCGAACGCAACGACCTGAACTGCGCTCGCGCGACCACGTCGTGCAACATTCGCGAGGCCATAGCGCCAGGCGACACCGACTCCCGATCGAAAATGGCCGATCAAAGCGACGAGACCGCGACCAACGAGGTACAACGCTCCGGCGATCACCATGATGCCGCCGATGAGGATGACCAGCATGCGCGGATCACCCACCGAGCCATACAACAGCGCTGCGACGGCAGCAAGAGAAAGCCCGGACACCAGCAGCCGCGACGGCGCGGGCGGCATGGCGTCGTGGCGCAAGACGCGCAGCGGCGGCGTATTGCGGAGCTGAATCAATGCAGGCAATGCAAAGCCGAGCAATAACACCATGGCGCTGCCGCTCGCCAGCACGACGGGCCGGAATCCTGGATCCGGCAGATCGCTGGCAATCAGGTCGACAAGAATGCGCGACAGTAATTCTTCTGCTGCGAAGCCCGCGATGCTGCCGAAGACCACGCCCAACACTCCGAGCAACAGCAGCTGAATCAGTGCCACTGCAATAACGAATCCCTGGGTTGCACCCAGACTCTTCATCAACGCCACGGTATCCATACGTCGATGCGCGAACCGCCTTGCCGACATCGCCACGGCAACCGCACTGAGTAGCAGACTCATTACAGCCGTCAGCGAAAGAAACCGTTGTGCCCGATCCGCTGCGTTGTACGCGCGCTCACTGCTTTCTTCCTGGCTGCGAATGCGCACCGATTCGGGCAGTTTGTCCTGGATAGCCGCGTTGAACCCGGATACGGCCGACTCGTCCCCCGCCACAAGCAGTGCATAGCTGACGCGACTGCCCTCGCCGATCAGGCCGCTCCGCGAAATATCCGCAAGGTTCATGAGCAGCGATGGCGCGAGCGAGGCGAACCCTATCGACTGATCCGGGCGAAACGTGAGTACGGCCGAAACCTTAAGGTCAAGCCCGCCGACCGACAGTACATCGCCAATATCCGCGCCGACCCGTGCCAACAGCGTGCCGTCGGCCCAGACTTCGCCGGTTGCGGGTATGCCCTCGACTTCCCGCTGCTCGCCAAACAGCTGATCGGCCACGCGCACCGTGCCTCGAAGAGGGTAGCCCTCACTAATTACATTGATCGAGGCCAGCGCGTTGTTGTCGCCGGCGAATACAACCGATGGAAACGACATCGTCTCGGCTGTGTCGAGGCCATACGCGGCGGCGAGTTCTCTCCATTCCGCCGGCACGGGCTCCTGCGACCGGAGCCGTAAATCAGCTGCAAGTACTTCATTAGCCTGGCGCGCGACGGCCTTGCCGATGCGGTCGGTAAGAAAGCCGACCGCGGTCAGCGCTCCGACCGCGAGTCCGACCGCCGCAAGCAGTACCAGGACCTCCCCGGAGCGCAGCTCGCGTCCGAAGGTCCGTAACGCGAATGCGACCGCCCTCACGCAGCGGCCTCGCTATCGCTCACGAGGCGTCCGGCGTCGAGGCTCAGAATGCGATCACAGCGCTCGGCAAGGCTTATGTCATGAGTAACCAGGATGAGTGTCGTCCTGGAGCTGCGATTGAGGTCGAACATCAGCTCCATGATGTTGGCGCCGGTACCGGCGTCGAGATTACCCGTCGGCTCATCGGCAAACAGAACCGCTGGTTCGATCGCAAATGCCCGCGCAATCGCAACACGCTGCTTCTCGCCGCCCGACAGCTGCGAGGGATAGTGGCTCCAGCGGTCCTTCAGGCCAACCTGCTCTATGATGCCGCGGGCCGTCGCCCGGGCGTCGCTTTTGCCCGCCAGTTCGAGCGGCAACATGACGTTTTCGAGGGCGTTGAGAGACGGCACCAGGTGAAAGGACTGGAAAACAAAGCCGACGCTTTCGGCACGGACGCCCGCGCGGCCATCCTCGTCCAACTCTGACAGGTTGGCGCCATTCAGGACGACATGGCCGCTGCTCGGCAGGTCGAGGCCTGCCAGCAGGGCCAGCAGCGTCGACTTTCCGGCGCCCGACGGCCCGACGACGGCGACGGACTCGCCGGCCACAATCCGGAAACTCACGTCCGAAAGAATGGTCAGAGTCCCCTCCGGGCTGCTAACCTGTTTACTGACCTGAATCGCCGGCTTCGGTATTGACGTTGACCAATCCTGGACCGCGTTGTTGCAGTCGCGGCTCGAAAAGCTAGGGTACGAACATCGGGTCGTGAACGCCAGCATCAGTGGTGAAACCACCGAAGGGGGCGCTGCCCGCATTGAATCGACATTAAGTAACTTTTCGCCGGACCTGATCATTCTTGAGCTCGGCGGAAACGACGGCTTGCGGGGCTTTCCGCCTGAGCGCATCAAAGACAATCTCACGAGGATCATCGAACAATCAAAAGCATCGGGTGCCGATGTCGTCTTGTTGGGGATTCGTATTCCCACCAATTACGGCCCGCGATATACCGCGGCTTTCGAGGCCGTTTATCGCCAGGTCGCAGAGGATCTGGACGTTAAATGGATCGAGTTCTTCATGGAGGGCGTGGCACTGAACGATGAATTGCTGCAGGCTGATCGCATTCATCCGAATGCCGAGGCACAGCCGATATTGCTCGACAATGCGTGGCCTATTATCAGCGCCACGCTCGATGGTACGTTATGATTTAGGCGGCGCTGATAACAATAAACCACTACGCCGCTACTGAGGGGGAGACATTTTGGAAAAAACTTGGCTTAAATCCTATCCGCCAGGCGTTCCGGCCGAGGTGCCGACACCGCCGTTTCGTTCAATACGCGAACTCTTTGAGCACGGTTTCTCGGAATTTCCCGACAATCCGGCCTACACCAATATGGGGCGGACTCTCAGCTACGGGGATCTCAACCGGCTGTCGATGCAGTTTGCCTGCTACCTGCAGCAAACGATTGGCCTGACGCGCGGCGAGCGCGTGGCCATCATGTTGCCGAATATCCTGCAGTACCCGGTTGCGATGTGCGGCATTTTCCGTGCCGGACTGGTTGTGGTCAACGTTAACCCGCTATACACGGCGCGGGAACTCAAGCACCAACTCAAGGATTCCGGGGCAAGGTGCATCGTGATCCTGGAAAATTTTGCCAACGTCCTTGAAGAAATCATTTCAGACACAGACGTCGATCACGTTGTTACAACTGGCGTTGGCGATCTGCTCAGCTGGCCGAAAAGCACGCTGACCAACTTCGTACTCCGTTATGTCAAGAAAGAAGTGCCTGACTGTCGAATCGCAAATCGCACTTCTTTCAAAGCCGCGCTCAAGGCAGGAGCTAACAAGGTGGTGAAGCCTGTCGACATCGGCTTCGCCGATATTGCGTACCTGCAATACACGGGCGGTACCACCGGCCTTTCGAAAGGTGCGATGCTGAGTCACCGCAACATGATCTACAACGTGCAGCAGACCATCACGTGGCAAGGTGACGCCTATGCGGACGTACATCCGATCATAGCGATCACGGCGTTGCCGCTTTATCACATCTTCTCGCTACAGGGTAACTGCCTGACCGTGATGGCACAGGGCGGGCAAAACGTGCTTGTCACCAACCCTCGGGACTTCGAAGGCTTTGCCAAGGCAATGGCGAAATACGAATTCAATATGTTCACGGGCGTCAACACGATGTTCTCCGCGCTCCTGAACACGCCCAGCTTCAAGGACATCGATTTCAGCCACCTGCGCGTGTGCATCGGCGGCGGCACCGCCGTTCAGCCAGCCGTCGCAAAAGAATGGAAGGAGGCGACCGGAAACACCATTCTTCAGGGCTACGGCCTCACTGAAACTTCTCCGGCGGCCATCGTCTGTCGCATCGATTCGGAGTTCACCGGCACCATCGGTCTGCCAATACCCTCGACGGAAGTCATGATTACGGGTGAAGACGGCAACCCGCTGCCCGCAGGCCAGGTCGGCGAAATCTGCATCAAAGGGCCACAGGTCATGGAGGGCTACTGGCAGCGTCCTGCCGAAACAGCCGAGGTCATGTTCCCGGGCGGCTGGTTGCGGACCGGCGACATCGGACGCATGGACGATAATGGCTACTTTTACATCGAAGACCGCAAGAAAGACATGATCCTTGTGTCCGGTTTTAATGTTTACCCCAACGAAATCGAAAACGTTGTCGTCGAACTCGATGGTGTTCTCGAAGCCGCTGCGATCGGTGTTCCCGATGAGCGCTCTGGTGAAGCCGTAAAGGTCTTCGTCGTGCGCAAAGATGACAGCGTGACGGAGACGGATATTCTTGATCATTGCCGAAAAAACCTTACCGGTTACAAGCGGCCGAGGCTGGTCGAGTTTCGCGATGAGCTGCCAAAAACCAATGTCGGGAAGATTCTTCGCAGAGCACTACGAGACTGATCTCGAGGGAGCTCACAATGCCTGCAAACAAACTGCTGTCCATCGTTGCTATGCTGCTCCTCGCGGTTGTTGTCGGCGCGGCTGTGCCCAAGCCGCTCGACCCGGTCATGGTCGCACCGCACATTTACGAGCTGGTTTTCGAGAACGAAAAAGTTCGCGTGCTTCGGCAAACCGTCCGTAATGGCGAAACGTCACCATTGCACGGGCATCTGGATCGCGTCATGGTTTACCAGCAGTCCGGCGCCTGGCTGGAAGACGACGGCGACGGCGGCGAGCAGATGCAGCTTTTTAAAATCGAGATTCTCTAAGAGCCGCCGCGGGAGGTGACGGAATGACCCACTACAAACTGACTTATTTCGATTTCGATGGTGGGCGCGCAGAGCCCGTTCGAATCGCGTTTCACGCGGCAGGCATCGAATTTGAAGACAATCGTATATCGTTTGCCGAATTCGGGAAGATGCGAAAGACCACACGATTCAACTCGGTGCCGGTACTCGAAATCGATGGCGCAGCGGTGACTCAGTCGAATGCTATGTGCCGTTACATAGGCAAAATGGCGGGCCTGTACCCTGAGAATGAACTGCAGGCGCTTTACTGCGACGAAGCGATGGACGCCCTCGAAGATCTTATGCACTACATTGTGGCCACTTTCGGCCTGCAGGGCGACGAGCTCAAGCGCGCTAGAGAGAAGCTGGCTGACGGCTGGCTGTCTGTGTATTTGCGCGGGCTGGATGAGCTGTTGACCCGAGGTGGAGGAGACTACTTCGCCGACAATCAAATGACGGTGGCTGACCTGAAGGTATTCATGCAGACAAAATCTCTGCTCGCCGGCACGCTGGACCATGTGCCGACAGATATCGCTGAGCGGCTGGCGCCGGGACTGGTAGCGCACAAGAAACGCATCGAAAGCGACCCTCGCGTGGTCGCCTACTACGCGTCCCGACCTTAGCCCGATTTATCTCGAATCGTCAGAGGAAGAACCAGACCGGCAGTAAGAAATATGCTTGTATTTGTTATCCGCCGCAGCGCGCCAACAACATCAAGACAATGACGCCAATAATCGTGCCGACGTAGAGTTTCATAGACACAGTTTTTCCTTCCATACTTTCCATCGCATCGGAAGCACCTTTCTTGACACCGGCTAGTGCGTCACCAGGCGCTTTCGTAAACTTCGGGCCGCTTTGCGCACTCTGTTCTGATGCGGGATCGTTCCCTGCATCTTCATTTTCAGGCGTTTCTGTGGTTTCGTTCTTCTTGTCATCGCTCACGAGTTGGTCTCCGATTGTCTTTTTGGGTGGTACGAACGCTTCGGGTCAGTAGTTGCCCGCCATTGTATCCCGAAAGCGGCCGTTTGAGCGGCTGCTTTATAAGATCAGACGAATGGCTGCTTTCGGCTGCGATTTCAACCGGTCGTTAGTTTGCTAGCCCAGGGGCTGCTTACGGCAGACGTCTGACTTTGGTGTCTTTTTCGGATGTCCACGATTGACAGCTGCGCGCAGGCGAACTATCGTCTTTTTGCGAACAGATGCCGCTCCGCTGCTTTGTTCTGCTTCCATGGCGGCGCCGGCAAGGAGGCAAATCATGTTTACGCGCAAGTTTTCCGCGCTCACTGTCAGCGTGGCTCTTCTGCTATTGGTTTCTTGCGATAGCGGAGACGGTGGAATTAGTTCGGTGGGAACGCCACCATCGCTACCGCCACCGGCGAATGCGGCCGCATTACCAATTACCGCTGTTAACGCACAGGACATCACGGCAAGCGTTCTGGTAGCGGTTGTATCGACAATCGATGTAGTCGACATCCTCGATATCATTGAGCCTGCTGGTGTGGGGGGTACACTTCCCGGCCTGGCTAAATTCGCGGTCAACGCGATCTTGCCGCAAACCGTGGCTTGCGATACTGGTGAGGCCGCGGTCGAGTGGGACGACGCAGATAATGACCTTGAGATATCCACAGGAGATACATTCGATATCGTATTCGACATGTGTTTCTTTGAAGATTCAGGTACCACGCTCGACGGCCCGATTTCGCTCACCAACCTGGTTGTTACGGGCGATCCTTTAAATCAGATTGCGCCCTGGGTCCTGGGGATAACTTTTGGCTTCGACAACCTGTCTGGTACGGACAGCGCCGGCACGGCAATCCTGGATGGCGACATCAATGTTGATTACCGCAGCGATGACAATATCGTGGAAAATATTTTGGTGACCACGGCCTCGTTGACAACGCAACAAGCCGGCATTACGGAAACGCTAAGCGACTACGTACTGACCCAGACTTTCGATGTCAATGCTTTAACTCTGGTGCTTAGCACAAACGGTACATTGACCAGCACCTTGCTCGAGGGCAGCGTCACATTTGAGACGCTGGAGGACTTCGCGGGGACATTTGACGATAATCCGTCCAGCGGGCAACTACTGATCAGTGACGATAGCTCCAGTGTTCTCGTTACCGTGCTGGACAACATCAGTGTCCAGCTTGATATCGATTTTGACCTGGACGGAACGATCGATGAGACGATTGTCGTGACTTGGGCCGATCTCGATATCGACTAGCTACCGAACCGGGCCACAATCACTTTTAATTGCGAGAAAGCAATTCGTGGTACTGCGGGCTGAGTTCATGCACCGCGTCGACCAGCACACCGAGGTGCTCCGGATCGATGTCCGGCGTAATGCCGTGTCCAAGATTGAACACATGCCCCGGCCCATGACCGAAGCTGGCCAGCGTATCGGCAACACCCTGTCGTATAAGCTCGGGACTTTCACGCAGCGTCGCCGGATTGAGGTTGCCCTGCAGGGCAACCCTGTCTTCGACATAGCCTCGAGCCGTTTGCAGATCGGTTGTCCAGTCGACGCCCAACGCATCGCAACCTGTGCCGGCCATGTCGGCAAGCAGCGCGCCGGCACCCTTGGTGAACAGAATGACCGGAATCGGCTCAGCGCCTTTGTCGCGAGCAAGGTTGTCGATGATGGTCTGCATATTGGCGAGTGAGAAACGCCGATATTCGTCCGGCTCCAATGCCGAACCCCAGGTGTCAAAGACCATGATTGCCTGCGCGCCGGCCTCTATTTGTGCGTTCAGATACTGAATGGTCGTCTCCGTGACGATATCCAGCAAACTCAGCAACGCTTGCGGGTCTTCTTTGGCAAGCCCCCTGATCGTTGAAAAATCGCGACTCGAGCGGCCTTCGACCATGTAGGTCGCGACGGTCCACGGGCTGCCCGCGAAACCGATCAGCGGCACCTCGCCGTCCAGCGCCTTCCTGATCGTGCTTACCGCCTCGAAAACGTAACCGAGTTCCGAGCCAACGTCCGGGACCGAAAGCTTGCGGATCGCCGCGGCGCTCTGCACCGGCCGTTTGAATCGCGGCCCTTCTCCGGTCTCGAAATACAGCCCAAGCCCCAATGCGTCGGGCACGGTCAGAATATCCGAGAACAGGATGGCCGCATCGAGTTTGAAGCGGCGCAGCGGCTGCAATGTCACCTCGCACGCCAACCTGGCGTTGCGGCACAAGCTCATGAAATCGCCGGCCTCGGCGCGAACCTCTCGGTACTCCGGCAGATAGCGGCCGGCCTGACGCATGATCCAGACCGGTGTACGCGCCGTGGGCTGGCGGCGCAACGCGCGCAGGAACACATCGTTCTTTAGTTTCGCCATTACGCGCCAACCTCGGCGGCGATCGAGGCCTGCATAGCCTCCGCCGCCGCACGCGGACTCTCCGCATCGCGAATGGGACGGCCCACGACGATGTAGTCCGCGCCGTTCGAAAATGCCGTCTCGACGGTCACGACGCGCTTCTGGTCGCCCATCGGTTTGTTGTCGACGGGGCGAATTCCCGGCGATATGACCAGTAGTTTGTTGTCGACATGTTCCCTTAGTCTGGGCACCTCGAGACCCGACGAAATCACGCCGTCACAGCCAGCTTCAAGCGCCCGCCTGGCGCGAGAGAGAACCAGCGACTCCAGGTCGCAGTCGAAACCAAGATCATCCAGGTCGCCGCGGTCCAGGCTCGTCAATACAGTCACGCCAAGCACCTTGAGGCTCTCGCCCTTGTTCTCGGCCGCAGCTTCCATGATCGACTGATTGCCGTGCACCGTGACGAACGCAGCGCCGCGATCCTTGAGCGAACGCACCGCAGAACCCACGGTCGCCGGTATGTCGAAGAACTTCAGGTCGCAAAACACTTTGAAGAACTTCAGGTCGCAAAACACTTTCTTGTCGCGCGCGAGCATCCAGTCGAGCAGCTCGAAGTACTCCCCACTCATCATGAGCTCGAGCCCGATTTTGTAGAAGGTGACGGCATCGCCCAGCTCGTCGGCAAGGGCTCTCGCCCGATCGCAGTCGGGTACGTCCATCGCAAAAATGAGGCGCTCTTTGTTTGGAATGTTCTTGTGCTTCACTGGAAACCCTGGCTTGCTGTTGGGCGGCCGGCACGGCCGCCGCGTAACAATTGCGGCGCATTCTATCAGCCCTGCATGCCCTCGTGGGCCGCGATTGCATAGCGATCCGTCATTCCCGCTATGTAATCGGCAACAACCCGCGCCCGGCCATGTGCGTCAAGACTGGCGGCCGCGTCGGCAAACTCCGGCGGCATGCGCTGCACATCCTCCGAGTACGCGGTGAACAAATCCCTGACCATGACTTGCACTTTGCGCGTCATTTCCAGTTTTTGTTCGTGGCGGTACAGGTGCTCGTTCAGGAAGCGCTTTAGCGATACGTGTTGTTCGTACACACGATCCGACATCGACACGAGCGGCTTGCCGGCGTTGCGAACGTCATCTATCGATTTCGGGCCGTCTTTCTCGAGCCGCCGTCGTGTTTCTTCGATCAGATCCGTTACGACGGTGCCGATCATGCGACGAATTATTTCAAAAATTAGCCGGCGGTCCTCGAGCTCCGGATACAGGGCGTGCACTTCGGCGTATTGAGTCTCGAACAGCGGCTGCTCGCGAAGCTGATCAAGGCTCAGGAGACCTGCGCGGAATCCATCGTCCACATCGTGATTGTTGTATGCGATGGCATCGGCGATGTTCGCAAGCTGTGCTTCCAGGCCAGGCTGTTTACGCTGCAAGAACCTTTCGCCCACATCGCCGAGCTCGCGGGCGTTACGTGGCGAACAGTGCTTGAGTATGCCCTCCCGCGTCTCAAACATGAGGTTCAGGCCGGGAAAATCTGCGTACTTGGCCTCCAGCACGTCAACAACCCGCAGCGACTGCAGGTTGTGCTCGAAGCCGCCATAGTCGCGCATGCAGGCATTCAACGTATCCTGGCCGGCATGACCAAACGGCGTATGGCCGAGATCGTGAGCCAGGCTGATTGCCTCGGTCAAAGGCTCGTTGAGATTCAGTGCGGCCCGCGACGCTGCGGGCTATCTGTGACACCTCGAGCGAATGTGTCAGGCGGGTGCGATACAGATCGCCCTCATGGTTGACGAACACCTGGGTCTTGTAGATCAGGCGTCGGAAGGCCGTCGAATGAATGATGCGGTCGCGGTCGCGCTGGTATTCGCCGCGATACGTCGGGCGCGGCTCGTCATAAATCCTGCCACGACTCTGCGACTCATCAGCGGCATAGGGTGCGAGGCCCACTGTACCCATCAAGCCTGAGTCCCCGTCAACGCCTGCAGCCTTTCCCGCTCATAGTCGGTGCTGACATAGGCCTCTCCGAGCGAGCGCAACAAGACAAAACGCAGCTTTTTTTGCTGAACCTTCTTGTCCAGGCCCATCGCCTCGAGCCAGCGCTCGCGGGCTATGGCAGGCGGTTCGGTTGGCAATCCCGCCGCCGCAACCAGGAATCATGCCTGCCGCGACGGCTTCGCCGTGCAACCACTCGCCGTAGCCGAGGCAGCGTTCGATCGCATGGCCAAAGGTATGGCCGAAATTCAGAATCGCTCGTCGACCCGTCTCTCGTTCGTCCTCAGCAACGACCTCGGCCTTGATCTCGCAAGACCGTTGGATCGCGTGCGCTAGTGCTTCGGGATCTTTCTCAAGCAGGGCGGTCATGTTGGACTCAAGCCACGCAAAGAATGTCGGGTCACAGATCACACCGTGCTTGATGACTTCGGCCAGGCCCGCCCTGACTTCACGCATCGGCAGTGTGTTGAGCGTATCCGTATCGATGAGGACGACCCGCGGCTGGTGAAACGCGCCAATCAGATTCTTGCCTTTTTCGTGGTTGACGCCGGTCTTGCCGCCAACGGAGGAATCGACCTGCGCAAGCAGCGTTGTTGGCACCTGGATGAATGCCACGCCTCGCATATAACAGGCGGCAGCGAAGCCGGCGATGTCGCCGACGACACCGCCACCCAGCGCAATTACGGCGGTGTCCCGATTGGCACCCGATGCGACCAATTTGTCCAGAATCGTTTGCATCGTCGCAAGCGTCTTGAACGACTCGCCGTCCGCAAGACTGATGCTCGCTACCTCACGCCCAGCCAGGTTCTGCCTGAGCCTGTCGAGATAGAGCGGCGCAACCGTTTCGTTGCTGACGACAAGGCAGTCGGATCCGGGTACGTAATCAGCCAGGACAAAGTGGCCGTCCATGAGCCCACGGCCAATGATGATCGGATAGCTCCGCTCACCGAGATCTACACGGATAGTCTTCATACGGGGCTAGGTTACATGAATGTAGGAGCGCGCCCCAGCGCGCGCTTTTACGAAACCTTCTCGATAATCTCGCCTGCGACCGAATGAACCTTCCGCCCATCCGTATCGACAACGAGGTCGGCGATCTCCCGATATAGCGGGTCACGTGCAAGCAGCAGCTCTTCGAGAATCTCGCGACGATCTCCGGTCTCCAGCAAAGGCCTCTCGCGACCCTTCCTGGTGCGCGCAAATTGCTGGTCGACAGTCGTATACAGGTACACAACAAAGCCTCGACCACCAAGGCGGCTGCGACTCTCTGCATCCACAACCGCACCGCCGCCCGTGGCAAGCACGACACCATCGATTCCGGTCAGGTCATCGATCACGGCCGCCTCGCGCTTGCGAAAACCGGCCTCGCCCTCTTTCTCGAATATGAACGCGATGTCCACGCCTGTCCGCGCTTCTATTTCGTCATCACTGTCCATGAAGGACAGCTGCAACGTCCGGGCGAGCTGCCGGCCCACGGCCGACTTGCCTGCGCCCATCGGGCCGATGAGGAAGATGTTCTTGGGGTGTTTCATCTAGTGACGGTGTCTTACCTGTATTCTATGAAGGCCCCCAAAGAGAAAGCCAACCCGAAGGTTGGCTTTCCGGATCTTCAGCGGAACAAGATCTTAATAAACGGTGGTGCCTTCCTCAAGAATGCGCGGCGTTACGAAGATCAGCAGCTCGGCCTTGTTGTCGGCGCGCTGCTTGCTGCGGAAAAGAGCGCCGACAACCGGAATATCACCGAGGTACGGCACCTTCTTGACCGTCTCGCGGCGTTCTGTTTCATAAATACCGCCCAAGACGACCGTCTGTCCGTTAGCTACAAGAACCTGGGTCTCTACGGAGCGCGTATCGATACTCGGCACCGTGCCACCAAGACCGCCGGTCGAGATAATCTCGCCGACGTTGTCCTTGCTTACACGGAGATCCATGATGATGTTGTTATCAGGCGTAATTTGTGGCGTAACAACCAGCTCGAGAACAGCCTCTTTGAACTGGATCGTCGTAGCGCCCGAAGATGCCGACTGCTGGTAAGGAATTTCCACACCCTGCTTGATCGTCGCTTCTTTCTGGTTCGCAGTGATAACGCGCGGAGTCGATACGATCTCACCGCGACCCTCAGCTTCCATTGCGGTCAGCTCGAGGTCGACCAGATAGTCGCTCTCAAGGACGGCCAGCGCAAAACGGCCTGCAGGAGAGGCAATCGGCAGAGGAACATTGTAACGATTGTTCAGCGTCGGATATTCAAGCAGGAAGGGACTTGTCGGATCAGCCTGGTTTTCAAGATAGGTACCGATCATGGTATCGGTACCTTCGCCGGTGCCGCTTATTGTCGTGAGGCCCGTACTACTCTCGTTGAACGCGGTGACACCCAGGCGGATACCGAGGTCACGACTGAAATCGTCATTGACGACAACGATGCGTGACTCGATCAAAACCTGCTTGATCGGAATATCCAGAGTCCGAACCATGCGGCGAATATTCTGCAATCGCTCCGCCGTGTCCTGAACCAACAGCGTGTTGGTACGATCGTCGACACCAATACTGCCACGGTCCGACAGCATCGGATTGCCGCCACTACCGGACTGAATCAGCGCTGCAAGATCGCTTGCCTTGGCGTAGTTCACCTGCAAGAACTCGGAGTAGGTCGGCTCCAGTTCGCTGATAGCGAGCTTGGCCTCGAGATCGGCAGTTTCGCGCGCCGCAATCTCCCGCGCGGGCGCAACCATGATTACATTGCCGTTCTGGCGCATGTCCAGACCCTTGGTCGTCATTACGATATCCAGGGCCTGATCCCACGGGACGTTGCGCAGACGCAGCGTTACGTTGCCCGAAACCGTATCCGAGACAACGATGTTCTTGCCCGAAGTCTCAGCAAGCAGCTGCAACACAGCGCGCGTCTCGATGTCCTGGAAGTTCAGCGTCAGGCGTTGACCCTCATATTCCTTGGTCTCCGAGAACAGGCTCGATTCGTCCTTACTTTGCTCAGCTGCCGGGTTAATTTCGATTGTGAACTCATTATCCGACTGATAGGCGAGCTGCTCATACTTGCCCTCGGCCGAAATAACGATGCGTGAATCGAGGTTCGTGCGCAGCGTGTCAACCGTCGTAACCGGGGTCGCGAAGTCCATGACATCAAGGCGACGCATCAGCTCGGCGGGCAAGCTTGTGTCCTTAAAGACGGCGACTACACGGCCACCTTCCTGACGAATGTCGACCGGCGTTGACGGGTCGGTCAGGTTCACGATGACTCGGCCACCGCCATCACGCGTGCGGCGGAAATCTACGCTTGAAATCGCACGGCTGCCAGGTGCTGCGTAAGAAGGGGTATTGGATGCCGGAGCGCTGGCGAACTGGGTTGTCCCTGCGCTGTATTCATCCCCGCCACCCAGGGTGACGATTACCGTGTTACCGCTACGGCGAGTCTGGTATTCGACCATGGAACCCAGGTTCAGCACGACCCGGGTACGACCGTTTGCTTCAGCCGTCAGCACCGTATCGAGCGGTCCAAGATTCACATCGCGGCGCCGTGAGCTCAAGCCCAGCGTCGTGTCAGGCAGATCGAGCGCAATCCTCGCGGGATTCTCAATCGTGAACGCCAGCGGCTCGGGTGCCGTGCCACTCATGATCAGCTTCAGCTCGACACGCTGGCCGGGCAGACTCTGCACCTGAATGTCCTGCAGCCGGTTGCCTTCCTGTGCGCTGGCAGTCGCGCCGCAGAAAAGCAGCAGTGCTGCTTGTGCCAATGCGGCCAGCTTAATCATCGTCATGCGATGACCGACCGTCGGTTTGCTTTTGAGCATCATTCCAATTACTCCCAGTTCCATTCAGGTGTCAGTCTGCTAGACCAACCGCGGCATCTCTTTCGATATAGCCGCCGATTCCATCAGAAATAATTTCAACCAA
>CAMYLB010000164.1:3375-21443 GCA_947259145.1 uncultured Woeseiaceae bacterium | reverse complement strand
GCCAATCGTGATGATGACGATGCGGCGCTGCACCGTTACCTGCATCAGACAACGGCGCAGGCGCGGGCCCTGGTCGAGGTTGCGCTGAAGAAGGTCGCCGATGCCGAGGGATTGACCTACTAGACCTGCTCGCGGTCGTTACATTTCGATACAATATTGTCTAGAATATACATAGACAAAACATTGACAATTATTCTGCTTCCGTTAATCTAGCGTTTCGCTTGGGCAAGATCTTCTGAGCGTGGTTTGCAAAGGGTCAAAGTTCCCCCCGACTACCCCCTTTGACAGTTACCGGCCGGCGCTCTGCGTCGGCCGGGATTTTTTCAGAAACCAGGATCGAGGGAAGGACCAGCGATGAAAGAAAAAAATACGCACGGACGATGGCTGCCGAAAATGACACGCCGCCGCTTTTTCACTTCGGCCGGCGCAGCAGCTGCCGTAGCTACTACCGGTCTCGGCGGACTGGCCGCTGCGGAAGATCTCGCCCCTCTGGACGAGAACGATCCCACGGCGAAAGCGCTGAACTACGTTCACGACGCAAAGACCGTTGATGCCGCCAAGCGCTTCTCGGACCAGTACTGCAGCAACTGCGCGCTTTTCACAGGCGATAGCGATGACGAGTGGGCGGGCTGCGGAATATTTCCCGGCAAGGCCGTAGCCGGCAAGGGCTGGTGTTCCGTTTGGGCGGCCAAACAAACCTCGTAGCAAATAAACAAACCTCATAGCAAAACCGGAGAACTCTCATGGAAATGGTTGGATTGATACTTCTTGGAACTGCCGCATTGGCATTTATTGAGAAAAAAAGCGCGATGGAGCAGCTCGTCAAATCCCGTAGCGAAAGAGACTCCTCTTCGCAGCCACGTCGCCGCGGCTAGAGCGGTCAAAGCACACTAGCATGCAGACTATGCCGGAGCCCCGTCGCAGCGACGGGCTGAGCCGACTAGCCGCCTTTATTGCGCAACCCCTGACCCATTATTCAAAAGCGCGGAACTTTGATTTCGGGCCAACGCGGCGCGGCAACGTCTCACTGCTTTCGCCCTACGTACGGCACCGGCTCGTGCTCGAGCAGGAAGTGCTCGACGCTACGTTTCAACGTCATTCGCTGGCCTCGGCCAACAAGTTCGTACAAGAGATTTTCTGGCGGACCTACTTCAAAGGCTGGCTGGAACAACGCCCCGACGTCTGGCTGGACTATCGTGCCAGCGTAGCCCAATTGATCAAGTCGCTCGACTCTGATCCAGACCTGCTGAAGCGATACAGCGCGGCCGTCAGCGGCAAGACTGGTATCGATTGCTTTGACGCCTGGATTAGCGAGCTTGAACAGACCGGTTACCTGCACAACCATGCCCGCATGTGGTTTGCGTCCATCTGGATCTTCACACTACGGCTTCCCTGGCAGCTCGGCGCCGATCTTTTCCTGCGTCACCTTATTGATGGCGATCCCGCATCGAACACGCTCAGCTGGCGTTGGGTTGCCGGACTGCACACGAAAGGCAAGACGTATCTTGCGTTAAGCGCAAACATTGCGCGCTACACAGACAACCGTTTCAACCCCGAAGGCAAGCTGGCCACAAGCGCTCCGGCATTGACGGAATCAAGCGTGTTTCCGCTGCGCGACCTGCCCCTTGCGCAGACGCTTCCGAACGACGATGACTACGGCCTGCTGATAACCGAAGAGGATGGTTGCCCGGAAACGCTGGCGCTTCGGACCAAACCCAAACGGGTGCTGGCTGCGGTCGCGACTCAGCAGCGCTCACCGCTCCCCGTTGGCGAACCCGCGCGTGAGTTCGCCGCTGGCGCCGTCGCCGATGCTCTTAGACGGGCTACCCAACACTTCGCCGTCGACGGTCAGCTCGCCGAAACTGAAAACTGGGGCAACCTGCTGGCGGAATGGGCGGCGCAGAACAACGTCAGCACCGTCGTTACCGCCTATGCGCCCGTCGGCCCGGTCGCGGAGATACTCGCGACGACGAAAACCCATCTGCAAAAGCACGGCGTTCGGCTGCTGCAGTTGCGACGGCCCTACGACAGTGTCACCTGGCCGCACGCCAGGCGTGGCTACTTCAAACTCAAAGACAAGATACCGAGTCTTCTAGAGACCCTCGGCATCGAAAGCGAAGATGAGTTTCAGGATTCGCGCAGTGAAGCCGTTTAGCGTAGCGCCACGCCCTTAAGTTCCTGCGCCAGACCAAAGCCACTGGTAAATGCGGCCTCCACCCTGCCGCGATTGAACCAGTCTCCGCAGGCGGCCAGCTGCGCCGACTCGTCAACAAAAAAGTCCGCACCGTCACGATTGTCTGCATTGGCGTAGCGCCAGCGTTGTAGCTTGCAAAATGTCGCGCTGTCGACGATCTTGCTAAGAACTGCGCCTGTCTCCGACAGCAGCCGGGCGACAAGCGCGTCGACGTCGCTATTGATATTGGCGTCAGCAAACGCATTCGTAGAATGCACGACAAGAGTAAAAGGCTCGGGTCGCCCCGGCTTGCTGCTGTTGACCGAAACCCAGCTAATGTCGGCGCCGTCAACCAGCGCGGCCTGCCACGGCAACGTCAGCGGCGCATCGAAACCGAGCATCAGGGCGAAGCAGGCTTGCATACTTGCCGAATCGCACTGCTCGCGAAGGAGGGAACGTTCGGGCGCCAGGGCTGCTGTTTGGGCTGCCGGCATCGTCAAAACGACCCAGTCGAAACGACCGAGATTTTTGTCGCCGCTGTCCGAGAGGCGCCAGCCGCCGGGTTCTCGTTCGAGATTGCTCACGGTCGTATTGCGGCGAACGTCGAGATCCGCCGCAAGAGTTTTGCCGATGTCATTCATGCGCGGAGCACCAACGTAATGCGGGTAGTCGTCATCCCAATCGCGTTGCGAAACGATCTCGTCCCGTTCCAGTTCCGCAAAGCTGGCGCGCCAGGTTGCGACGACCCCGCGCTCGACCAAAGGCTGCAAATACTGGCGGAAACCAGGCGATCGAGCCGTGAAGAACTGGGCGCCATGATCGAACTCGAAGCCGTCCTCATAGCGCGTAGCCAAGCGACCGCCAACGCCACGAGACTTTTCAAATACGGTTACCGTGTGATCATCGTTCAATTCACGGGCGACAACGAGGCCGGAAAGACCTGCACCGATGACGGCAACTTTCGTCACTGGAAAAGCAGAACAATGAGCAGGGAAACGGTCGCAATCAACGTTGCGACAAAACGGATTCGCAAGTACCGGGCAGAGATTATCCCGCCCTGATTCAATCGAAAGTCGATGAACAAGAGAGTCTGAAACGCGATGATCTGCACCGCAATGGACCATGCGAGGTTCGCGCCGATGAAAGCGAACCAGACGGCGAGAAGGACCACGTTGCTGCTGACAAACAGGTTGAACGGTGTTCTGGACTGACCGTAGAGGTAAGTGCCCCAGTGAGCGCCCGCCAGGAAGCAGATGATCGCCAGTCCGTAGGTGCTTGCCAGATAATCAAGCGGCCCGAGAACCGGTAAGGTATCAATCCCGAATAAAGGTAGCAGCGCGCAGGCGACAAAAGGGGTCGTCCCCGTGAGGGCTAAAATCGAATAGAGTTTGCTGCTTTCCACCCCTGACACTGTAATTCCGGTTAAGCGTCACGTCTAATGCTGTTACGAGTTGTTACAGAGAAACACTGGCAAGGGGTGCGCTGAGAGAGCATCATTCGTGAAGCGATATCAGGGCGTCCTTGATCGGGCGCATCATTTTTCGGAGTTATCAATATGCGTTACCTGGCAGGAGTACTGTTACTAATGGCTACATCATTATCCACGGCGTCCGACAGCGCCCTGCTTGACCAGGATTTTCGTCGCCTGGCGTCGGACGAAGTCGTAAATCTCAGTGAAACTTATGCAGGCAAAGTCGTTCTTGTCGTGAACACCGCGTCCAAGTGCGGTAATACACCGCAGTACGACGGGCTTGAGAGTCTTTACGAAGAATACGGCGACGATGGTTTCGTCGTGCTTGGTTTCCCCTCGAATGACTTTTTCGGGCAGGAGCCGGGCACCGAAGAACACCGCTGACCCTGACTCCTGATCGGACCCATCAGCGAACGATGAAGTCGGAAAGTTCCTCTTCGAATTCCTGATAGAGTTCGAAATTGTGCGCGACAGTGTCATTGATGTCTTTTTGAATCCATGCGGTTCGCAAAGACTCGCGTACCCATTGGTGCTCAGCCCAATTGCCGCCGGCCGATTTAACAACCTCGATTTCCGAAGTTTGCAGACCGGCCGCTTCGGTAACGCCGCTCATCATGCTGCCCAGATCACTGAACGATACATCTTCGTTATTCTCCGCTCTCTCCGCGAAGTCTTTGAACCGCGCCATTTTTTCCTGTTGCAGCTCCTCCGTGCGCTGCATAACGCGAATGAATTCTCGCACCTGATCCTCGCTCAAGCGGCCATTGGACGGTGGATCAAACCTGTCTTCCTCCGCTGATGCCATTAATTCAGCCTGGCGGGCGATGCCGCCAAACATGCCGGAACCGGATGTCGAACCCGGTGCCGAACGCTCAGAGACGCGGTCGAACGTGGGCGCGTCCACTGACGGGTACAGAAAACGCCCGATCGTCATTGAGAGAATCAACATTGCCGCGATCGTTGCCACCAGAGAAAGAATGTAGTGACCGACACGTTTTCCGTCTGGAACAGCCAGATAAACGGGGATTACCTTCCAGAGGAGTACCAGCGCATAGACGAACAGGCCAAGAGCCAGCAACCCACCTATCCACGGCAGCCACGTCACCGCCTGACCCAAATATCCGGGAATAAAAGCGAACGTAGTGGCGGCAAGCCCAAGCGCGAAACTATTTTTTCCGCCAAATGCGCCAGCTAGGGCACTGATGACGAATGCGATGACGACAGCTGCGAGCGCCGAGGTGATCATTGTCAGCACCGTCGAGACGAGCGTAGGCCGGAATCGTCCGAACATTGAGATGTCGCTACCGAGAAAGCCGAAGATGTAGGCAGCCACGGCCGCAAAAATAATCAATGGGCCGGTTAGCAAGAAGACTGTCTTCTGCCAGTTTTCCGCCTCTGGCAGGTAGTCGCGCCAGGTCTGCTCCGAGTCGAACATTCCGCCGCTAACGAGACGCAGCGTCCTTTTTAAATCGATCATGGGATGCCTCGCTCTGCTTTTCCCTTACCGTCTACGCTGCTGAAGACTCTGATTCAAGTAGGAGTATTACCTAAAGCCATTTGCCGCACGTTTGGTGCGGCAATTCGCCGCAGTGCGAAGAGCTTAATAAACTCCACATGCGCCCGCGCCGGACTGCGGGGGATTAGTCCTTTAGCTGCTCTTCGGCATTCTTGAGCTGCTGAATCAGACGATCTTTCCGGGCCGTGAGTTTATCGACGCTGGCGCCAGCGTCATCGGTCTTTTGCTCCTTTAATGCCGTGATCTCAGCGTCGACCAGCTCGATCGACTTGCGGATTTCCTCGGCCGAGGCAGCGTCTTCGGCCTTGTCGAAAGCCACATCCTCGGCTTGCGTGGCTTTTTGTGCCGCCACCTTGCGGGTTGGCTGGGGGATGAATACCTTGCCGTCGGCAAGCGTGCGGGTATTCATGAAAGTCGGCGAGACGATTTCGATGCCTGCGGCGTGCAGTGCATCCAGCGCGGCTTCTCGCAGTCGGGAGCGTGCCGAGATCAGGCTCTTGACGTCTTCCAGGACGCCGGCGACGCGGTAGGTTACGGAGAAATCGCCCAGCTGCCGTACGTGCACGAAGGTGTCTTTGAGGCCGGCGTGCGTGGCGGCTTCGCACAAAATTCTGGAGACATCGTCATGCGAGACATCGTAGCCCAGCGAGACTTCAGCCGTAATGATCGTGCCGGAGGAGCGCACCACCTTCATGGGCTGCGTCACCATATAGAGGTTTGGCACGGTGACTAGATCCCGAAACTCGGTCTGCACTTCAGTGTGCAGCAGGCCCATCTCCGTAATTCGCCCCGTTAGTTCGGCTACCGTGATGAAATCGCCGGGCCGGGCGCTTTTCACGGCTTTCAGCATGATGCCGGCCATGACGTTGCCGATAAAGGTCGTAGAGGAGAGTGCGATCGCGGCACTGAGCAGTATGCCGATGAGACTCAGCAATTGTCCGCGGGTCTCGACGCTCACCGGCAGGGCCAGGATAATCAGCAGCAGGCTGGCAAACGTCAGTCCCAGCATTATGAGTTGGAAACGAAACTGTGCGTCCGGGTTGTCTTTCCAGCGTCGTTTCAGTATCCGGTCAACGAAAAAGAGGACCGCCACGACAAGGGCGATGGTGCCAAGTACCGGCACAAATTGTTCCACCCTGGAAATGATGTTGTTAATTAATTCCATAAAGTCAGTTTCGCTTGTCGAAAATCACGATCTCAAAGTTCGCGCAATGCTTGTGCAACCGGCATTCTTGCCGCCCGAATAGCCGGCAACAAGCCACCGAATGCGCCGATGATCAGCGCGGCGTAAAGTCCGTTGATGAGCAGGTCCGGCGTGACAGCAAAGTTGAAAACGACCTGGCTGAAACTTGCGCCATTCAAAGTGGATACCTGGAAGCCGTTAAAAACCAGGTACGCGGCGGCACCCCCTACTACGCCGCCGACTAATGCCAGTAAAGTCGATTCGATCATTGTCGAGAAAAGGATCGAGATCGGCCCGAACCCTAGCGCGCGCAACGTCGCAATCTCTTTGCCGCGCACAGAGACCGATGAGTACATTGAGTTCAGCGCGCCGAACACGGCGCCAATCGACATCAGGATCGTCAGGGGATAGCCGAGGAGCTTGATGAACCGACTTAATGGTGCGGCCTGTCCGGAGTAATATTCCTTTTCGCTCATTACGTCCGGATTAATTCTCGGGTCTGCTTCCAAAGCGTCCTTGAGGTCCTGCAAGCTCCCGGGGCCTTGCAGTTTGACGCGCACCGACTGAAAAGATGCGCCGCGACGATAGGCGTCTTGCAGGACTCGAACGTCGGTCCAAAGTTCGGACTCGGACACGCTGCCGTTCGCCTCGAATGCGCCGACGATGCGCCACTCGGTCTGGCCGAAACGAATTGTCGATCCCGTGTCGAGTCCGTCGAACTCACGTTGCGCTGCGCGGCCAATAATGATTTCGTTCTTGCCAGTTTCAAACATGCGCCCCTCAACCAGGGTTACGCCGTTGCGGACTTCGAACGCGCCCGGCTGGACGCCACGGAAGGGTACGTTGGCGTCGGTGTTGGTGGATTTCTTTTTGACATCCACGATGACATACAGCTCGGCTGACATGACCGTGGTATCGCCGTCCTTCAAGACACCGGGTGCATTAGCGATGATCAAGGTCTGATCATTGGAGAGCCCACTAGTAAGTTCCGATGTCGAGCCACTGCGCATGATGATGGCAGTATCGTCGGAGCCCGCCGATATCATGGTTCGCTCGAATCCTTTTGCCATCGATAGGACTGCGGCGAAAACCAGCACGACGGCCGCGACACCGATCACGGCAACAACTGATGAGCCGATGCGCTGCGGAAGATTACGAAGATTGAGCCATGTGACGGCGAATATTTGTCTTAGACCGCGCATGATTGTCTCCTAGGCTCGTGCGAGCGCGTCGATAATCGACAGGCGCATTGCTGTGAGAGCAGGGAAAATTCCTGCGAGTATTCCTGCACCGATCATCATTGCGACCCCACCGGCTATGGCCGCAGGCGAGAGGTAAACCCCGGGCAGGAATGCAGCCATCCCTTTTGCTATGCCCTGGACTAGGACCCATCCGACCCCAAGCCCCAGCAGGCCACCCATGAGCATAATGAGAATCGACTCGGCAAGTACGATACCCAGCATGCCGCGATCACCGAAACCGAGCGTTTTCAAAACAGCAAGCTCGGGAATCCTCTCGCGAACCGACTGCGACATCGTGTTACCGGACACGAGTAACAGCGTGAAGAATACGGCACCAAGAATCAGCGTTACGATCAACGCGATGTTGCCGAACTGCTTGGTAAAGGACTGCGCGAAAGCGGCCTCGGTGCTGGTCTTGGTCTCGTTGGGTGAATTCGCGAACTGCAGGTCGATCGCGTTTGCCACTCGGACAGGGTCTGCGCCTTTGGCAACTCGCAGGATGTACCATCCAACCGTTCCCTTGGCGAACGCCCGGGCTTCTTCGAAGTAGTCGTACTGGAACAGCATGAGCGCCGTGCTGCCGCGCGGGTCATCCGTCGAGAATATACCTTCGAGGTCAAATTCCCAGGTGCGACCACCATCGGCTTTCGTCCAGATCGTTGCCTGGATCGGTATTCGGTCACCGATTTTCCACCCATAGGTGTCCGCGAGTTCCTGGCCAACGACGGCGCCGCTTCGGTTGCTCTTGAAGGCCTCGAACTGCTCGGCAGGCATATTGAATTCGGGGTACATGTTGAAATAAGTCTGCGGATTTACAGGGAACTGCCCAAACTGATTACGCGGTTCCTGGTAATAGCCACCGAACCAGCTCGCATGTGTAACGAACTCCACCCCTTCGGTAGCGGCGATGCGGTTAAGATAGCTTATCGGTATAGGGTTAATGAGCGAGATCTTGTCAATAACGATCAGCCGTTCGGCATCGGCAACGTCAACGCCGCCCCGGAATGCGAAGCCGATCGCCGAAAGCAGCGCGAACAGCAGGAATGCAACGAACACCGACAGGATAGTCAGCGACGTGCGGATCTTCTTGCGCCAGGCGTTTTTCCAGATTAACCGGAAGTATTTCATGCCGCCTCCTTCGCCTCGAGCGTGCCCTTATCGCAGTGCAGGGATCGATTGGCGAAGTCGGCAGCCTGGGCGTCGTGCGTGACCATGACGATGGTCTTGCCATGTTCGCGATTGAGTACCTGCAGCAAGCGCAGAATCTCGTCGGCTGTTTCACGGTCGAGGTCGCCAGTAGGCTCGTCACAGAGTAACAACGACGGGTCTGACACGATCGCGCGAGCGATCGCGACGCGTTGCTCCTGCCCGCCCGATAGTTCGCGCGGATAATGTTTTGCGCGATCAGCGAGTCCGACTATATCCAGGGCGATCGACGCGCGCTTGACCCTTTCTTTTGAACTGAAGTCTGTGAGCAGCAGCGGCAGTTCGACATTCCTGAGCGCCGTCAGTACCGGCAACAGGTTATAGAACTGAAATATGAAACCGATGTTGGTCGAGCGCCAGTGCGACAACTGGTTGTTCGACATCGAAGACAACTCGGCACCACCAACGGTAACGGTACCCGCCGTGGGTTTGTCCAGCCCGCCAAGCAGATTCAGAAGCGTAGTTTTTCCCGACCCGGATGGCCCCATGATGGCAATGAAGTCGCCTTTGGGTATCTGGAGATCGAGTTCATGCAGTACCTCGACTCTTTCTTTACCTTTTTGGTAGATGCGGCTGACGCCCTCAAGTCGTGCAAGAATTTCCGACATCCTCTGCTCCTCTCAATTCGTTTTGATTGACCGGCCTTCGACCAGCGGCGCCTCCGACGAACGCACAATGGTATCGCCGACGTTCAGTCCATTTACGATCAGTACCTGCGGCCGGTCCCTCTGACCGCCGACCTGCACAGCGTGTTTCTCGACAATATCGTTTCGCACCAGCCAGACAAAGTCGCCGCTGGCATCCGAGCGGAGTGCTTCACCAGCGATCATAACGCCACCAATTTCCTGTGGCGTATAGGCCTGCGTGTCGGCGCCAAGAAACGCCACTTTAACGCCCATGTCCCGCAGTACTCGTTCATCGCGCTCCAGAAAGCCTATGCGGACTTTTACGGTCGCTTTTTGCCGGTCGGCCGTAGGAATAATGGCAATCACTTCAGCCGGAATGCGCCACTCCGAATAAGCATCGAGCGTTGCTGAAACCGATTGACCGGCTTTTACTCTTTGTATGTAAGCTTCATTGACATCGACCTCGATCTCAAGTGAGTCGGTGTCGATAATTGTGCAGATACCGGTTCGCGTAAAGCCGCCACCGGCTGAAATCGGCGAGATCATCTCACCCGGCTGTGCGTTCTTGGACACGACCATGCCGGCGAACGGTGCTTTGATCGTCATGTTGGATAGTGAATCCCTGGCCAACTCGACGTTACGCACCGCCACCTTTACATTTTCGCGCCCCGTTTCGAGTCGAGCAGCCAACTGGTCGAATGTCGCATCCGCTGCATCGACGCTGGCTTGACTTGTCAGCTTGCGTTTTGCAAGGTCACGAAGCCTGTCTCGCTCAAGTCGGGCATTGCGTAATTCCGCTTCAATTTCCTGCAACGCGGCGCGTGACGATTCAGCCTGCGCCCGCGCGAGCGACAGCTGCGCCTGCTGCGTCGAATCGTCGAGCCTGGCAACGACCTGGTCTTTCTCTACGCGCATGCCTTCCTCGACGAATACCTCGATAACTTTTCCGGTAACTTTCGACGATAGCCGCGCTTGGCGGCTTGCGCGCGACATCCGTTTCGACGAGTACGGCCGACGAACCGGCGCCGAAGAACATCCAGCCAATCACGATAATGCCGACAATGGCCAGTGCTGCACCGGGCAACAGCCAGCTGCGCCCGGCCGAGGCCGGTGCGCTGCGGTCGATCTTGAGCTGACTTATTTTATCTACAGGGTCCGCCATGTCTTGTCATTGTTTGTTTTGCGTGCGGGCCAGCAATCGTAGCAAAATAGTGCGCTAATCTGGGATGAGGCCGACAAGAATTGCCGGGCCAGGGGGAATCGTGCTGTTCAGGTCGGCCAATTCCAGGCCTACAATGAGGCCTGCCAAGGGGGATCGACGGTATGACGCTAGCGGTATCGAACGAAGACAATAAAACCTGGTCCTCCGGGTTTACATTCATTCTGGCAGCGGTTGGCGCGGCTGTTGGCCTGGGCAATATCTGGAAGTTTCCTTTCGTTGTAGGCGTTAGTGGCGGCGGGGCGTTCGTTCTCGTGTACCTGGGCTGCGTCGTTTTTGTCGCAGTCCCTATTCTGATCGCGGAGCTCTGGCTGGGCCGCCGTGGCGGTCAAAGTCCACCCGTAGCCATGCAGGTTGTTGCCGGCAAAGCCGGTCGGTCGAGGGCCTGGTCCGTCATCGGCTGGATGGGCATGCTCGTCGGCTATCTCATCGCAACTTATTACAGCGTGATTGCCGGCTGGACGCTGGCTTACATCGTTAAAGCCGCGAATGGCTTCGGCGGTGCCGATCCTGCGACCGTGGCCCAACAGTTCGATGAGCTACAGGCCAATCCAGGCGCGATGGTATTTTGGCATACGGTGTTTATTACGATTGCGTTGCTGATCGTCGGTCGCGGCCTGCGGGATGGCATTGAGAGTGCCGTCAAGTTTCTGATGCCCGCGCTGTTCGTTATGCTCATTGTCATGATTGGCTATGCCGCGGTCGAAGGTGATTTCGCAGCGGCCGTCGATTTTCTGTTTAGCGCTGATTTCAGCAAAATAGACGGGCCCATAGTTCTAACCGCAATCGGCCAGGCGTTCTTTTCCATCAGTGTCGCGATGGGGCTGATCATGACCTATGGGTCTTATGTACCCAAGGAAGTTTCCCTCACAAAGTCGGCGCTGATTATCGCAGGCGCCGATACCCTGGTCGCAATTCTGGCAGGGCTGATGATTTTTCCGCTTGTTTTTGCCAACAATCTCGATCCGGGCTCGGGACCAGGGCTGATTTTCCGCACCCTGCCAACCGCATTTGCCGGCATGAAGGGCGGTGCCATTTTTGGATCGTTGTTCTTCCTGTTACTGGCGTTCGCGGCGGTTACATCGATCATCGCGATCATCGAGCCGATTGTCGCCTACGCAGAAAACAAATGGGGAATGCGCAGGCGAAATGCTTGCATCGTGTTTGGATTCCTCGCCTGGGCGATAGGGCTCGCTACCGTGTTTTCATTCAATGTCTGGTCCGACTTCACGCCGCTCAGTGCGATAGGCCCGTTTGCGGACATGAATATGTTTGCGCTGATCGACTACTTTACGGCCAACCTCTTGATGCCGCTGGGCGGAATCCTCATGGCAGTGTTTGTCGGCTGGTTTATAAAGCCAACCGTTGTGGATGATTCGTGTCGTCGCGCCGCTCGCAATTCTCGCGGTTCTTTACAGCAGCTTGTAGAGCAAGGCGTAACACGCTACTTGCCGTCCGGGCCTTTTCCAGCGCGGCTCTGACCCGCAGCGGTGCCCGTCGGCCCGTGTTCGGTCAGCAGTATCGAAACGCTGATAAGCAGTGCTAAACCAAGCGCAAGTGCTTGTGTCATTTCTATTGACGCCGGCGAAAAAAAAGCAGCAAATACGGAAAATTGGAGCGGGCAGGTGCCGCTATTCGAGGTTGGTTTTGTCGGTAAGCGAAGCGATTATTTTCGCAGTTCGGCGGGGAAGAAAACATGCAGGAAGAGCAAAGAGACATTCGCATCGAAGTCAGTGAGATGCTGCAGAAAGGCGTTGCGCCGGCCGAGATCGAGGCGGTTCTCGACGGGCTGGACCCGGCGGTCCTGCTGCATACGATGTTTGCGCTCGACCCCGACAGTCAGCGCGCATTGCTTGCTGCGCTGACGCCGCACAGAGCGGCTTCTCTTGTTGAGGATCTTCCGGACAGCCATGTCGCGGACCTGATCGAGGAAATGCCGGTAGCAGAGTCGGCGCCGATCGTGGAGGAACTGGCCAGCGATCATCGCGTAGACGTGCTGGCAGAACTCGATAGCGAGGACGCGGACGCAATCATCGCGGAGCTTGACGAGGAAGATGCACTCGAAATTCGCGAACTGAGTTCCTATGAGCCGGAACAGGCCGGTGGCCTGATGATGAAGGAATTCGCGTCGTACCCGATGAACCGCAGCGTGCGCGAGGTCGTCCACGATCTGACGGCTGACGACGTCGACTACCAGTTCCTGACCGTGCACTACATCTACGTGGTTGTGAAAAAGAAAAAACTCAAGGGCGTCGTTCGTCTTCGTGACCTGGTTTTCGCCGATCCGAATAAGAAGATCGGTGACATAGCCATACCGGCCCTGACAGTTTCGCCAGAGACGAGTATGGCAAAGCTGGATGAGTTTTTCGCCGAGCATGATATTGCGGCAGTCCCGGTTGTCGATGAACGCGGCATGTTGCTCGGCATCGTCCGCAGGCGCGCCGTTCTCGAGGCGATTGCCGAACATGCCGAAGCGGATAGCCTGAAGGCCGCCGGCATCATCGGCGGCGACGAACTTCGAAGTATGCCCGTATTGGTGCGCTCACGACGGCGCCTGGCATGGCTGAGTATCAACATCGGACTGAATGTAATGGCGGCCAGCATTATTGCGATCTATGAAGACACGCTGACAGCCGTTATCGCGCTCGCTGTATTCCTGCCCATCGTCTCCGACATGAGCGGTTGTTCGGGCAACCAGGCTGTCGCCGTCAGCATGCGTGAACTGACGCTCGGCGCGGCGGTACCGAAGGACGTATGGCGGGTATGGCGTAAAGAGGCGATTGTCGGGCTGATCAATGGACTGGCACTTGGCGCACTGCTGGGCGCGGCAGCCTGGGCCTGGAAGGGCAACGCCGTACTTGGGCTTGTCGTCGGGGGCGCGCTGGCGGCCAATACGATTATCGCAGTATCGATCGGTGGCACGGTTCCGCTCGTGCTGCGGCGTATGAAACTCGACCCCGCCGTTGCGTCAGGCCCGCTCCTGACGACCGTAACGGACATGTGTGGGTTCTTCCTGCTGCTGAGCCTCGCAAGCATGGTGCTGCCGCAACTGATTTGATTAAGGGTCGGATTCAAAAAAACGGGGCGCCAGAAAAGGCGCCCCGCGATAGTCAATGATTATCTCCGCTCTGCGAAGCGCGTTCCCGCGCGGACCCACCCCTCAGTCGTTCATTTTTATTCCGTAGTGCCGGTCAAATTCATCGTCGTCATAGTCATCATTATTGCCGTACCTGTCCCGGCCATCGTGGGCCCGACGTTCATGATGGGCTCGACCGCGACGTTTTCGGCCGGCGTCTTTCTGATGTACCTTACTCAGCTTACCGAGCAGGCGACGATTCGCTGCGAAACTCTCAAAGCTGGATTCGTCGAACTCCTCCAACTCGTCGTAATCGTCAAGAAACTGGTGCATTCTTGGTGCCTCCTATCATTGAAAGGGTTAGAGCGCTAATCTCTGTTTGAACTTCCAATGCATCGAAGTATGTTTAAATTTGCTTCGATGTCAAGTAATTTGATATCAAAATAACACAGCCAGGAGCTCCATGAAGAAAGACGCCGTAGACGACATTCTGGAGCAGTGGTCCGAGGAGCGCCCGGAGCTCGATACAGCCAGCTTGGGAGTCGTGATCCGGGTAATGTCCCTTTATCGGGCATTCGTCCGGCAGGCGACCGGGGCGCTGGAGCCGCTCGGCCTGGAGCTGTTCGAGTACGACGTACTTTCTGCGCTGCGGCGCCAGGGAAAGCCCTACGCGTTACCTGCAACAAGGCTCGCAGGCGCGACCGGACTCAGTAGTGGGGCCATGACCAACCGTGTCGACAGGCTCGAGGAACGTGGTTTTGTGCGCCGGCGCCCGGACCGGAAAGACCGGCGGGGCGTTGTTGTTTTGCTCACGGCCAGCGGACGACGGGCGATCGACAAAGCGATTCAGCTCCGGCTGGACGCTGCGGATGAGAGTCTGCGCAGCATCAACTCGAAAGAACGTAAGGAGCTCGCCGCCCTGTTGCGCAAGGTCAGGTTGGCAGGCGAAGAGCATCAATAGCCTACGCGTATTCGATCAGCAGGCGTTCGCCGATGCGCTTGCCGGCGACAAACTGCCTGTTTTCGGCACCACCCTGAATGCCGAGCGTTTCAAATCCGAGTTCGTTACGGATAACTGACGCGATGCTGCCGGCAGACGTTAGCCCGAGGGCGAACGCGGCCTGGTTCAGCATGGCGCCTTCCGCCGAATCTGCGCTGCCGAGCGGCCGGCCGGTTAATAGATATGAAAGAGCCTCGGCATCTCCCGTTGCAGGCTCGCTGTATACCTGTGACTTCAGCTGTGTGGGTGTTCCCGTCAGGTGTATTCCGGCGACCGTCCCGTCAGTTGCCTTTCGGGTCGCGCGTATGTTGAGCGTTGGATTAATCAACGGCCCGTTGAATATCAGCTCGCCGCTTTCGATCGCGAGGTTTTGGCCATAAGCCTGGTAGCGGCCGCCGCGCGACACGACGCGACCTGAGCTGGTGTAGGGCGTATTGCTGTTTCCGGTGATGCGTACCGAACCTTCGAGACCGGTCGTCAGCCCGAATCCCGACAGCACAACGGCGTTGCCGAGAATTGTGCGGATGTCGACATACAGGATTCTTCGCTTCGCCGGCGCCGGCTCATCTTCGCGATAAACAACGACGTCGCCAGAAGGCCGTTCGGCCGTCTCCGGTATGTTAGGAATATTGATGTTTGCTTGCGGAATGCGGACTTCGCCGCTGACCCGGATGGCGTTGTCGTCGAAAAGTACAGCGATGTCAGGCGACGCAATGACCTGCCAGTCCGGTAGCTGGATCAGCGTGAAATTTTCGCCGTTGAGGGTTAACTCTGTGCGAATACCGGACGTCGAGCTCAGCTCGGTTTCGCCGCGAATATCGAGACGTCCTTCACCCGAACGTGCGCTACCCTGTAGCGAGAGGTGGCCGACATCGGGTTGGCGCAGTATGACGTCAACTTCGGTAACCGCGATGCCGGCCCGCTGTATGCCGAAAGACCCGTTACTCAGTCCGATCTCGCCGATAATTTCCGGCGCCGCCAGGCTGCCAGCGACATCGACACTGCCGGCGATCCTGCCGGCAGGGTTAGTCAGGTCGGGGACAAAAAACGCCAATACGCTCAGATCCGTCAGCTCGAGGCTGCCTTGCCCGCGCAGCGCTGAATTCGGCTCAAACAAATCAGTGATTTCGATAGTGCTTCTGATGTGGTCGGTTTGATTGGTCAGGCGGAATTCGAGGTCGCCTTTGAGGTAGTTGTCGACGACCGAAGCCCTGGCGAAGGCGCGATCGAAACTCGCTGACAGCTCATCGCCCTCGAAGACCGCCTTCAACAGAAGATTTTGTACATCGAAGGCCGCTTCCGCCGTCAGGCGTTGGTTTGCATACTCACCTTTGGCGTGCGCCTCGATTTCTCCCTCGACGATCGTTCCTTCGGGCAAGTTGACGGCAAAAGCCGCGAGCGGCAGTTTATTGACGGAGGCGTCGAATCGCAGTGGTCCCGAAAAGTCATAGTCGAGCGCGCTGCACGCAACGCCCGTATTGGAGCGGGCGCTAAGGCAGGCCCTCGCGAGCTTGAGTTCTGATCGCGACAGTGAAAAATCGGCCGCTTCCTGCAGCGTCCATTCTCCGGGCCGTTCGCCCGAGAGGCTGAGCTTTTCGACAGCGCCGGACCAGCGCTCATCGGCGTAGCGGCCCTCAAGCTGCAATTCGGCACTGCCCTGTTCGATAGACAAATCAACCTGAAGCGTATGCGACTGTACGGACCCGGATGCATTCAGGCGCCCCGTTGCAAGCATCAGGTCACCGACGCGTGCCTCTGCCAGCTGTAGTACGACGTTGCCACGGCCTTTTGTTGGCACCTTGAAATCGGCCGAGACCGTATCGACGAAGTAGTCCTTCCAGGCGAGACCCTTTCCAGTCAAGTTGCCGGTTGCTGCCAGGGTCTCGAAATTCGTGTCGAGCCGAATATCGCCTTGCAGCAGGCCGGCCGCACCGATGCCAAGCTGACTGAGGTCGGAAAAGCGCAGCGCCGCGTTGACTCGCAGCTGTTGTCCGTATGAGCCGTCGAAATTAATCCGGTTGTCGCCAATGCGCACAATGGCACCATCAACCTGCAGCTGCTCTGTGGCGTAGGACACAGCGCCCGAGCCATTGATGGGATAGCCGTTCAGATCACCGCCCATGTCGTCGATTCGTACATCGAGAACTGGCTGTTGATCGATGATGCGCCCGGACGTTTTTCCAGTTAGCTCGAGTTTTCCGTTCAAGCGGGGGTCGGCAGCGGCGGGATCCAGCTCAGAAGCCTCGAAGTCGAATTTCCAGGCGAGTTCCGGCGAAATAGTAGTTTCACCGCTCGCGACGAGCTGCCCCCAATCGTTCGAAATTGACACCGTTTCGAAGATTATGCGCTCAGCATCACGTGTTCCGCGTGTTGCAACAGCAACAGCAGGAATGTCGCCCGAGAGTATCGTCGTGTTGCCTTCAAACGCGAAAGCAGCCGCGGTGCCGGTAATACGCAGCGTGCCGTCCATGAGATCGATCACGCCGGAATCACCGGCTTCGATATGCACCATCTGCCAGGAATTGTCGAAGTCGACGACAATGTCGTCGTCGACAAGCGCTAATGTGCCTTGCGTGGCGATTTCATAAGGCGCATCGAGATCATGCTCGATAATGTACCGCGCAGCATTTCCCTGCAGTCGCAGCATGCCGGACATGGGGGGCTGATCCTGCAGCCGAAGTTCCCATGCGGCAATGGCGCTGGCCGGGTAATCGCCGATAAGAGCTGCGTTTCCTGAAAGGCTGATATCGGCGAGCGTGCTCTTAATTTCGAGACGGTCTATTTGTAGCGCTGATCCCGACAGTTGACCGGCGAGCCAGGCTTCTTCGATGTCGAATTCGCTGCCACCTGTGACGATATGTATTCTCTGGATCGAAGCCGTGTCTATGCGCAGAGTGATGGGAAGATCGAGCGAAAAGTCCCCGCTGTCGGTGTCACCAGGTGGACCCTGACTAACCACGATATCGACATTCCGCAGGTCGAGATTCTTGATGCGCACCTGACGTCGAAGCAGCGGCCACAGGTCGACCTGTGTATCAAGCTGGTCGACGGAAAGCTGGACGTTTTCGTCTGTCCAGCTAACGGCGCGAAAATCGACGCCTTTTAACAGGGTGCCATCGACCTCCGCGATTTGCAGCGCCGGCGGCAGCAACGGCGATACCCGCGCCAACAGCCAGCGCGTACCGCCCGTCGTCGCAACGAGCCAGAAAGCGGCAGCAACGGCGAACAGCAGAAGGCCCGCAACAATGCCGCCTGTCCAACGCCACACTCGCCGGCTCACAGGTCTGCCCCCAGCCGGATGTGCAGGCGTACGCTGCGGTCAGACTTGTTGACCGGATGTGCCAGGTAGAAGCGCAG
>CAMYLB010000164.1:0-3369 GCA_947259145.1 uncultured Woeseiaceae bacterium | reverse complement strand
CAGGTTGCTTCCACCAATAACGTTGCCGAGTTCGTCCGTCGGCCCCAGCGTGTCATAACCAAAACCGCGAACCGACTCGTCGCCGCCCGCAAAAAATCGGACAGAGGGCGGCAGGTCCAGGAACTCCGACTTGGCCGTGAACCCCAGCGTAGCCCGTGCCAGCAAGCGGCTTGCATCGCTAATACTGCGCACCAGACGAAAGCTCGTGGTCGCCTGCAAAAACGAGGTATCGGATCCCAGGAACTGGCCGGTGCCACGAAGCTCGAACGTCAAACGGAGCCCCCGGGTCGGGAAGACGTCGCGGTCCGCGCGTTTATGGTCGTAAGCAATGCCGGGAAGTACCAGCCGGGCACTGCTCGACTCCAGGCCTACATCAAATTGGTCGTAGCTCAGGTCGAGCGATAAGGTGCGCACCCAGTCGCTGCGGACTCTTTTCGTGCGCCTGACACCGACGCGCGCCGCGTCATTGTTAAACGTGTCCGTGTCTTCATTCGTAAGCGCACCCGAATAACTCAACCACTCGCTGCGCGGATCCGTTAACGGCTTGCGATACTCGGCGGCGATGCCCTGAACAACAGGAGACAGGCTTATATCCGTTTTGAAACGATTGCCGTGTTTGTTGACGCGCCGATTATAATAGCCGGCACGCGCCCTGGGGCCCGTGTCCGTCGAGTAACCAACGCCCACGGTGTACTCAATGCGGTCGGCAGGCTCGAGCAAGACACGAACCGGAATCTGGCCGTCCTTCGCGAGCTCGTAATCGGGCAGCAGCTCAATTCGCCCGAAGTAACCGCTGACCGACAGATCGCTGTAGGCCTTGGTGAGTAGCCGGTTGTCATACGGCATGCCCGTTTCGAACTCGAAGAAAGCACTGATCAGGCCCGCATCGAGAAAATCCTGCTCCTGAGTGATTTCGCCGAAGTTATATCGGGAGCCGCTCTCGAAATTCAGCGTTACGTCGGCAGCCCTTTCGGCCGGCCAGACTTCGATTTCGTTTTTCAGGAAATTCGCGTCGATGTAGCCGCGCTCGGCCGCGCGAATCTGCAGTGATTCTTTTAAGGTCTCGTAGTCGGAATGGCGCAATTGCGCGCCTGCGACCAGCGCCGTCGAAGACACGATATCTGTGAAATTCGAATCGTCATTCGACGACATGCTCAGCGAGACGTCGACGTTTCGCAGAAGTACGGGTTGTCCGGGGTCGATGTCGATCGTGGCGAGCCAGCATCTTTCGTCCTGTTCGAGCGTTGTCTCGACGACTGCGTCGTAGTATCCGAACGGCTCCAACGCGCTTCGCACCTCCGAGGCGATTGCGCGAAATCGCCGTCGAATCAGCCATGGCTCGGCGTCGCAGGGTTCGCTGGCGAGGGAAACATAGCTATAGACGTTGCGGGCAAGTTCATCGCTAATGCCGTCAACCCGCAGTTCTGCCCTGGGCTGCGATGCGACAGTGAATATGAGGAGTGCGCAACAGCATAACTGTCGAAGCAAAAATGGAACTCGAGACCAGGCGTACATTGGCGGCATTATTGACGGGCGGGAGACTCCGCGCGTCAGTTGGTGTTGCCGTCAACCGGACCAGTATCCAGATTCTTCTTGGTCTTTTTCGAAGGAGAAATCATAACAGTATGGACCTGCCGCCCGTCCATTCGTGCAACATGAAATTCGTATCCTGAATCGGCAAACTTATCGTTGTCCCGTGGCAGCCGCCCGAGCCGCTGCATAACAAACCCTCCCAGCGTTGTGATGTGGGGATTCTGCTCAAAGCCGCCGCCGACAACCTCCTCCAGCATCGGCATGGGCAGCTGGCCGCGCGCCCGCCAGCCGGACTGCACGGCCTCAATCAGGGGGCTGACGTCTTCGAGATCCCACTCATCCGCAATTTCGCCCACGATTTCCTCAAGCATGTCTTCAAGCGTTGCGAGGCCGATATAGTTGCCGTGCTCGTCGACCACAATAGCCATGTGAGTGCGTTTGGACCGCATGCGCTCAAGCAATGAGGAGATCAGCAGCGAAGGGGGAACTACGACAGGAGGATGAAGTTTCTCGGTGAGCGACTCCCACACTTCGCTCTGTTGTTCGATCAGCGCCGATGTCATGTCTTTGGTAGCTAGGATGCCGACCACATCTCCGTTCTCGTCCAGCACCGGATAACGGCTATGCATGGTCGTGACGATAATTTTCTTTTTTGCACTGGCGTCAGATGCCAGGCGCAGCTTGTCGACACTGTTCCACGGAATCATAACTTCGCGAACAGTCTGGTCGTCGAAGCGAAACGCTTTGCGGATGATCTCCGCCGTCTTCCCTTCCAGTTCGCCGTGAGCCTCAGACTCGTCGACGATCGAACTGATTTCTGCCTCCGAAATGACATCATGATGACTGCCGCCGCCGACGCCAAGCATATTCAGAATTGCGGCGTTAGCCCTGTCCAAGAGCCAATTCAGCGGAAAGACAAGTCGATAGAACCAGTGCAAGGGATAGGCAAGTGCAAGCGTGACGGGCTTGGGTTCGCGAATCGCGTAGGTCTTGGGTACCTGTTCACCAATAACGATATGCAGGGACGAGAACAGCAGGAAGCCGACGATGAAAGATATGGTATGCAGTGCCTGCCCGGTGATGCCGACCTTCGAGAGCAGTGGCTCGAGCAACGCAGCTACTGCCGGCTCACCGACCCAGCCCAGTCCCAGCGATGCCATTGTGATTCCGAGCTGGCAGGCCGCGAGGTAGGCGTCGAGGTTCTGGTGCATACGCACACTAAGTGCGGCCGTGCGACGCTCTTCTATGACCGCCTGGTCGAGCTGGTAGCCGCGCACTTTTACGAGAGCGAACTCGGCCGCGACGATCCGTCTCCTTGCCAATCATGCGTATTTCCAGTGGGCTGCTGGAGTCGAGGTGAACGTCACGCTGCGGAAAGGCGATTACAATTCCGTTTTGTTCGAATAATTCGGTGATCCGAAAGCGAATCGAGCTACGGATCTCCCTGAGGAATCTCTCGCTGCCAGCGTCGCACCAAAAATAAGCGTCGAAAGCGAGTGCGTTGTCACCGAAGTCGTCGAAAATGATACTCGGTGCGGGCTTTTCTTTTGCTTCGCTTTGTTCCTTAACGGCCTGCAGAATCAGGTCCGCGACCAGCCGTACCGGAGACCCGTATGCAACGCCAACGCGAACGGTGGATCGAATTTCCAGATCGACCAGGGTCCAGTTGACAACAGTGCGTTCCAGCAGCAGGCTGTTAGGTACCAGGAGATGCACACCGTCTGTGCGGCGGATTCGCGTAGACCGATTACCGATATGTTCAATAACGCCCTGGGCACTATCAATCTCGATGAAATCGCCAATGCGAATCGGGCGCTCGACCATCAGTATCCAGCC
>CAMYLB010000163.1 GCA_947259145.1 uncultured Woeseiaceae bacterium | reverse complement strand
GAAATCCCGGAGCATCAGCGTGTCTCCCTGATCCGCCCAGATATTCCATGGCGGCCCCAGCGTGCGGTTGACCGCGACCATAACGATCGGCAGCCGGTAATAGCCAGCCACCATGATGTTCTCCGCCATGTAGGCCAGGCCGTTGGACGAGCTCGCCGTGAACGCCCGCGCACCACTCATCGAAGCGCCCATAGAAACAGCCATTGCGCTGTGTTCGCTTTCCACCGGCACAACACGCCCTTTGCTGAACGGGAAACCGGCGACGTACTCTACGATCTCGGTCTGTGGCGTGATTGGGTATATTCCGCAGGCAACGCCCCGGGCCGTTCGATTGGCCTCTCCCGCGACGCTCAAAGCGTAGCCGGCGGCGTGGTTTCCAGTAACGACCTGTACAGTCATTGTTCCTCTCCGTCCCGGCTAAAGATGACTCATGAAAATGACATTGCGCGGGCACTCCGCCACGCACACGCCACAACCCTTGCAATACGCGTAGTCGAATTCGAGGCGGTGACCCACTCGTTTCAATACGCCTTCCGGACAATAGGTGGCGCAAAGGTCGCACTCGTTGCAGACACCGCAGGACAGACATCGAGCTGCCTCGCTGGCGTCTTCGAGACCCATGTGAACTTCATCAAAAGTAGAGCGCCGTTCGGTCATCGCGAGCGAATCACCTTCGGATGCCGGTTGCCGTTCAAACAAGTGCAGCTTCATCGCGTCGGCACGAATGACATCGTCACGCCAGACATCCACGTCGCGCAGTGCCTCGGCATGCTCGGTCATGCGCACATGTTCTCCGCTCAGAACGTTATGAATATGCACGGCGGCGCGCCGGCCGCTGCCAATCGCCCCGGCCAACGTGCCGTCGCCGGTGGCGAGATCACCGATCGCAAACAGCGGTGTCTCCAGCAGGCCGAGCAGCTGGGTTCCTTCTCTGACCTCTGTGCCCTCCGGGAAAACCGACAGGTCGCGTGACTGGCCGAGTGCGAGGATGACCCGGTGACAGGCCAGTTCGAAATCCGAGCCTGTGATTTCAACAGGCGCACGGCGACCCGATTCGTCGGGCTCACCGAGTTCCATGCGCCGGCACGTCAGTCTGTGATGTCGACGAATGCCATCGCTCGGCTCTTCGTGCAGGGATATGGGTAGGCTCAGCAACTCCAGGACAACGCCTTCCTCGACGGCTTCCTCGACTTCTTCGCGGATGGCGGGCATCTCCCGAAGGGTCCGGCGATAAACCACACGTACACTTTTGGCACCGAGGCGCAGCGCGGAGCGCGCTGCATCCATGGCTGTGTTGCCACCGCCGATTACAAGAATGTTCTCGCCGTCAACGCGCACGTCTCCACGATGCACGTGATCCAGGAAATCAATGCCCTGGACCACGGACTCGGTACCGTCCATACCCAGTCGCAAATCCCGCTGTTCCTGCAGTCCGGTGGCCACCAGCAAAGCATCGTGATCGCGTGCAAGGTCGAGCAATGATTGGCGATCGATACGATGGTCGGTCTCAACGACAACGCCGAGACCGAGGATGCGGTCGATTTCACGTGCGACCACGTCCTCAGGCAGTCGAAATTCGGGGATGCCGGTTCGGAGCAGGCCTCCGATTTCCGGCCCGGACTCGAACACTTTGACCCGATAGCCGAAGCGTGCGAGATGATAGGCCGCAGTCAGGCCGGCGGGACCCGATCCGATAACCGCAATCCGTTCGTCGCGCCCTGTGAGCGCTTCGGGTGCCACCCGACCATGGTCGCCAGCATAGCGTTCCATCTGGCGCACGTTAACAGCACCGTCAAGCTCGATGCGATTACACGCTTCCATACAGGGTGCTGGGCAGGCTCTTCCGCAGATCGACGGAAAGGGTGTTGTGCGAAGCAATATCTCCAATGCTTCGTCGGTTTCCTGACGGGTCAGGGCATTGAGGAAGCCTTGCACGTTGTTGCCCGCTGGACAGATGTGATTGCAGGGTGGAATCATCTGCTGACGCTGCGGCTGCTCGCTAGCCCATTGCCCCGTCTTGATCGCCGGCAGCGCTCCACCGGCACCCGCCAGGATGCTGGGTCCGCGTACCTCGGACGGCGGCGCCAATAATTCTTCGGCGTGATCGAACTCGCGCGACGACGCAAACTGTCGGACCTGCTCGTAGGCGCGTTTGGCAGCGGTCAGATTCGAGCCTTTGAAGCCGAGATGTTCGAGGGCGGCGCACATTTCATCAAGCGGAATGGCCAGCATCTTGCACACGGCTCCGGCGAGCGCGGTGTTGACGATTGGTACGCTGCGAGTGCCCAAGTTGTTGTCGCGCGCAATCGAGGTCGCATCCACTGTAGCGAGACGGTTACGGGCAAACTGGCCCGCAAATTCCTCCGGGGCTTGCGGCGAGTTGATCAGTATCCAGCCGCCAACTTTCAACCCTGCCACGATCGGTGGCCCAACCAGTGTCGGATCCAGCACGATGACGTGATCCGGCTGGTAGATTAGATTGCGATTGGTGATGGGCTCTTTAGAGTAGCGGCAGAATGCCTGGATCGGTGCCCCCGAGCGCTCGGCGGCATACAGACCGAACGCCTGCACCGACAGACCCTCGAGAAATCGGGACGTAGCGATCAGCTTGGCCAGGGTGACACCACCCTGACCGCCACGGCCATGAATTCGGATCTCAATCATTGCTTCGCTCCGCCGGCAAATCTTGCCTACGGCCACGTTCATGAATGCTCGTAGCAAAGAGGCATTCAACCACCAAAAATATACAGATTCCGAGCAGATACCTGAATAAGTAGATTCCGTGCAGAGCACGTGACTGGCCCGATGCGGCGCTTAAGACTCCGCCCGAATATGCGACTATTGGCATCACCAGGGAGCAGCGCATTATGACAGTATCGGGCACTAATTTCGGCAGGGCGGCAGAAGACTACGGCACGTTTCGGGCCGGATTTCCGGAGTCGATCTTTGATCGGTTCGCCGAGTTGGACGTTGGTCTGCCTGGCCAGACTGTAATTGATCTGGGAACTGGAACCGGAACGTTAGCGCGCGGATTTGCTCGCAGGGGCTGCAAGGTCTTCGGCGTTGACCCTGACTCACGAATGATCGGTGAGGCAAAGAAGCTGGACCGCCAGTCCCAATTTAGCATCAGATACGTGGAGGCGAACGCTGAATCTACGGGCCTTGATAGCGCTGCTGCTGATCTTGTTACGGCAGGTCAATGTTGGCACTGGTTCGATCAGCACCGGGCAGTTGCTGAGGTGATTCGCTTGCTGAAACCTGGCGGCAAGCTTGTCATCGCCAACTTCGATTGGCTGCCACTGTCCGGGAACATGGTTGCTGCGACGGAAGAGCTGATAATGCAGTACAACCCTGACTGGCGTTTTGGTGGCGGTATCGGAATGTACCCGCAGTACGTTCCGGTTTTGAGCGAGGCGGGCCTGCAGAATATTCAGACCTTTTCCTATGACCTGGATGTACCTTATACGCCAGAGGCATGGCGAGGTCGTATTCGGGCGAGCGCGGGGGTCGCCGCATTGGAGGCGGACTCAGCCCGCAAATTTGATGCGGACCTTATGGCGTTGCTCTCCACCCGGTTTCCATCGAGTGTTCTCGCTGTACCGCATCGGGTATTTGCAATAGTTGCGGAGAAGGGCACCTAGAGTGAGGCGGCAGCCTTGCACACGAACATTAAACAGGCAGCAGGGGTCACTTAATCCAATCCGCACACGCACCAATAACTGACGCGCCCGGTAAAATGTTCTATCGAGTCGTTAAACTCCCCTAGGGAAGGGCACCACTCGCGAAATAGTACATAACAAGCAGAAACACCAGCATCAGAGAAACTGGGATTTTCTTGACCAAGAACATTACCGATCTCCTCACAAGTTGACGTCAAAAGTAGACGTCATGCGCTTCGGCGGCCCGGCGGTCCTGGGTCCCTCGTAGCGTCGCGGAAGGCGTCGCTTAGGGGGGGCGAGGGCCCGTGGCTTTGCGTCACTGGCTTTCGCCAGATTTGCCTTTATCGTGCATTTATTATGCAACAGACTGGCAGCACGTCAATTCTGGATTACGCGTATCAGCGCGCCAACGACCTGAAACGGGCGTTTGCGATATTGAATGCGGGGACGCTGCCAGGTCTTGTTACGCGGGTCATTCAACTCGACGGCTGGTAAGCTGCGGAACATCGTTAAGGGACTTCTGCGGGCCGTCGCCCGCCCAGACAAAATCAGTACCAGGAGAGCGAAGTGAAACGATTCATGTTGCTGCATTTCGGATTCGAAAAGCCCACGCCGGAGATCATGACGGCCTGGGGAAAATGGTTCGAGTCGGTCGCTGACAAGACCGTGGACCAAGGGGGTTTCCATGGCGGTGCGCGAGAAATCTCGAACAGCGGAAGCAAGGACCTGCCCATGGGAATGGAATCGATCACGGGCTACTCGATCATTAATGCCGAGAGCCTTGCTGACGCAGAAATGATCGCGAAGGAAAATCCGTTTATTGCGAGCATCCGTGTTTACGAAATAATGGAACACTAGGTCCGTTCAATACCTGTCAAAACAAAAAGCCGGCCCCGCGCGGGCCGGCTTTCTTGTTAGAGGCGCAAGTAAGCGTATGCGCGACAGCGTAAGTCAGTCCTCGCAAAAGGCCTCGGGCGCCCAGGCGCACATTGCGTCGAGCAGAGCATCCGGATCGGCGATGCCGCATTCCTTGACCAGAACTGCACCGAGGTCACCAATGCATCTGACCTCTTCGCGCTCACCCGTGAATTCACCGTCCTCGAGTTTGGTGGCGAGTACGAAACCGGAGCCTGGCAGGTAATACTTGAACTCCGCCTGGCCGGGATCACGTGGATTCACTTCGAACGTCTGCAGACAGCCGCCTCCGCACGGGAACGCCTCGACGTCGCCGCCTTCACCGTCGGATGGACCGGTCATGAGATTCTCATACCTCACGTAGTCCTCGGCTTCATCGGTTGCCATCTCTTGGCGGTCACCTTCTCCTACCATCGGAAATGCTCGCACCAGAAATCCCGCCCGCGCGCGGTCCGTGCCGTTTGCGAACGAACCGTCCGTGTTGTCGATCAGACCGTCCTCGATCTCGTAGGTGTTCTCTCCACAATAGATGGTGTCACCCATAAGGTTCTGTGCGTACCAGTCCTGGGTCACCTCGACGGCCTCGTATTCAATGTCGCCCTCGTCGTCTTCACCTTCCTCGAAAACCAGGTCCCTGATTACGCGGCAAGGCAGTCCACCAACTTCCCGGACCTCGGCTGTCACGGCGACTACCGTGACTTCGCCATCCGCTAATATCACGCTCGTATGACCGGCAGTCAGCGGCCAGTAAGGATTTGGGTCAATGCCGCTAATGCCGTCACCTATTTTGTTAGGGTCGACGAAATCGACTGGATCGAATTCGACGTCAAAACGCTGCTCGCCGACCAGGTCGCAGACGTCGAGCCGCGCTTCATAAACGTCGCGGCATTCTTCGGATTTTTCGGCGCTTTCCTCGCGAGCCTCTTTACGGCACTCCCGTTCGTCCTCTGCGCTGCTCACGTAGACGCAATCGGCAATGTGAACCAGGTAGTCGTCCTGCCGGTCGGCGTAGCAGGCGTGGCGAAGAAGCTTCGCATGGGTACTGCAGGCCGGTTTTGCCCGATGTGCGGATTTGCCCCGGCGATCATCCGAAAATCCGTCGGCGCTGGCGGCGGACATGGCCAGGGCCACCAGCCCGACGACGAGGGTACCGATAATAGTTGCGTGTTTTGACATGTCTTGTCTCCTTATCCGGCAGCAAGGCTGCGCTCGATGGGTCTCCAGTCTCCTGGTTTTCCTGATAGACGCCGCGAGACAAGAAAATCGGTCGCTACCGAGAGAATTTGGGTCGAACCGAGGTTTTCGCTTGAAACCTCGGTTCGACACCGGCTATTCATTTTTGGGGAGAGGTGCCTTCGCTGATGGGTACGTTGATCTCATCCATCGCCACCTTGACCAGCAAGCGATTTCGGACGAAATCGATGACAAAGTCGCGCTGTGTGAACAAGCCGGCTCCGAGGATCGCAGCCGGGCTGTAACGCAGCAGTAACGTTTCGAAGATCTCTACGTCGGCAACCAAGAAGACTTCGTTTCGCCAACGGATACTTGCCGTGGTCACTTCTCGGGCTTCGAGCCGAGCGATTTCGCGTGAACTTCCGAGGGCACCTGATAACACGGAATTCTTCCGTAATGCACGCGCGGTGGTACCGAGGCTGCGAGCGCCCGGCCAGTTGATCATGTTAAATCCGGCACCCACGTCGAATACGGCCGTTATCCCCCAGCCGTCGATTGAAACGTCGATAAAGTACACCGAAGCGCTACTATCGCCTATGGGCTCAGCCCTCAACGGAACAGACGTCCAACCTCGATACGATCTGAGCGCGACCAGGGTTGGAGGGTAGAGCCGAACGACGCGATCTCCGGCAGAAAACCCGACGGCATATCGCCGCAAGAAATCCAACCCGAGGACACCATCGATGCTGGCGCCTGCTTCGGTCTTGCCAGGCAATGAAACAATTCTCGGGTCAGCCCATATCTCACTGCCAAGCTCCAGGCGCTCGATGTCCAGCAGCGGATATCTTCCAGACGCAACAACGCCGTGGACGGTCACCGATTGGCCAGGAATGGATTCAAGCGCGAGTTCGTCACGAACGTTATCGAAGACGGAGGAGATGGTTGCCGCGGTATCCAGCACAAAGTTGTAGGGACCCTGACCGTCTACGTGAGCTTCAACGACAATGCGTCCGGCGTCGTCGATGCGGTAGGGCACAAGCGCATACGCGTCGTCGAGATCCAGCACGCCCGCGCAGCCGGGCAGTGCGAGGAACGCTGCTAACCCGAGAATCTTGAGAATCGGCTCCACGCGCCTAATCATACTCGCGATTCCAAGATACGGTGATCGTGCTCGGTCGAGTCGCCGAATTGGCCAAGGTGATATGGTATTTTCAAGCACGGGACGCAAACCGTGACGGAAACTGTTTTGGAGGCTCATTCGAGTGAATATTCTGGTTATTGATGTCGGCGGATCCAATGTGAAGATTTATACGTCGGAACAAAAGGAACGCAGGAAGTTTCCGTCCGGCGCCGCCCTCACGGCCGCCCAAATGGTCGAGGAAGTAGTAGCGCTCGCGTCTGATTGGAAGTACGACGTTGTCTCAATAGGCTACCCGGGAAAGGTAAAGCATGAACGCATTGTTGCCGAGCCGCACAATCTTGGAAGCGGCTGGCTCGGTTTCGATTTTTCGGCCGCCTTCGATTGCCCGGTCAAGCTGATTAACGACGCGGCGATGCAGGCGCTGGGCGACTATCGCGGTGGCAGCCTGTTGTTTCTCGGTCTCGGTACCGGGCTTGGTTCTGCAATGATCGTCGATGACGTTATCGTGCCTATGGAGCTTGGCCATCTTCCTTACAAGAGAAAGACTTTCGAAGACTATGTTGGTGCATCGGCGCTGAAACGGGTGGGCGTCAGTAAATGGCGCGAAGACGTATTCGACGTGATTGCGAAACTCAGCGACGCGTTACTGCCGGATGAGGTTCTTTTGGGCGGCGGGAAAGTCAAGAAACTCGATGTGTTGCCACCCGGCTGCCGGCGCGGCAACAACGCTGACGCGTTTAGAGGTGGTATTCGCCTGTGGGCCGGCTATCTGCCCGGACAGAATCAACAGGAGACAGCATGCAACTCGGAGTTCGAGCAGTAGCATATAGTGGCCGCAAGGGAGGGATCCGGACCACTTGCGGAACGGTGATCTTGTACTAAGCTCATCGATACTACGATCAGGGGAATATAAAATGAAAAATAATACCCACAGCAAGACGAATATTGGTGTAAAGACGCTGGCCCTGGGGTTGTTGATCGCTCCACTCGGATGTGTCGCGGAAGACAAACCGGATCTGCTTGCAGACGCTCTAAGGGCCGCCTGGCCGGGTATGGCGGAAAACGCGACCGTGGTGGATTGGGAAGGTAATGTGTTGCAAGAAGGTACGAACGGCTATACCTGTCTGCCAACGCCGCCCATGCTTACCGGCACTGCACCGATGTGCATGGACAGCGAGTGGATGAAGTGGGCTGACGCCTGGCAAAACAAGAAGGAATATGCGGCGGAGTCGCTTGGCATCTCGTACATGCTCGCCGGCGACGAGGGTGCGAGTAATATTGATCCCTATGCCGAGGGTCGTACGGACGACAACGAGTGGATTAAAGAAGGTGCACACCTGATGATTCTTGCACCTGCCGCAATGCTGGATGCATTCCCGACGGATCCGGATAACGGTGGCCCCTATGTCATGTGGAAAGGCACGCCTTACGCTCATCTGATGGTGCCGATCGGCTCGCGCGGCGAATAGTTGACTTCGCTGCTTAGGTAACACCGTAATAATAAGAATCGCCAGGAGTAGTACATGCCTCACTATCTCATCGCACAGGTCAAGGTAAACGACGACAGCTGGATTCCGGAGTACGCCGCGAAGGTGCACGACATCGTACATCGCCATGGTGGCAAGTACCTGTCGCGCAGCGGCAACATAAAGACGCTCGAAGGTCCCGAATCAACCTTGAACCTGGTGGCCGTAATCGAGTTTCCGACCGAAGATTCTCTGCAGGCGTTCGTCGCCGATCCGGATTACGCACCGTTTGCCAAAGCGCGCCAGGATGGAACCGACAGTTTCTTTATCGCGATTGACGATACCGATGTGGCGGGCAGCATTCCATACCTAACTGCGGGCGGCTGATCCAGGCTTTTGCGCTGCTGCGACTTTGTCGCAGATGTACTCGCCGATCGGTATAGCTGATGTTGCGGCAGGCGACGGCGCGTTGCAGACGTGCAGGCTGCGTGGGCTTTGCGCAAACAGGAAGTCGTGCACGAGCGTGCCATCGCGCAGCACTGCCTGCGCTCGTATGCCGGCCGGGTAGGGCTCGAGGTCCTGCAACTGGATGGACGGGCAGTATTTCTGTACGCGCTTGAGATAGCCCGGCTTCCAGACGGAGTCCCAGGTCTCGGCAATGCCCGTTCTCAGGTTGCCGAGCGCCACCTTCCAGAATCCGGGAAACCGCAGCATGTCGATGACGTCACGCATATTGATGTTGATGCGCCCATAGCCTTCGCGCTTCCAGCCTTGCACCGCATTCGGACCCACGGTCACGGAGCCGTCGATCATGCGCGTGAGGTGCACTCCGAGGAAGGGCAGGTCCGGGTCGGGAATCGGATAAATCAGGTGTTTCACGATATCGTTCTTGCTAGCAGCTAATCGGTAATATTCGCCGCGGAATGGAATGATCTGAAAATCGATGTCGATATCCAGCATGCTGGTCACGCGGTCTGCCATGAGGCCGGCGCAGGTGATCAGGAATTGCGTTTCGATGGCTTCACCGTCGGCTGTCGTAATGACGATTGAGTCAGCGCTCTCACTGAGATCCGTCACACACGTATCAAAGCGAACTTCTCCGCCGATCTCCTGGAATTGCTCTGCCATTCTCAGGCAGACGCGACGGTAGTCAACGATGCCCGTCGATTTCACCAGGATTGCACCGATTCCCTTGACGTTCGGCTCACGGCGCTGCAGCCCGTCGGCATTGATGAGTTCAACGTCCAGGCCGTTTGCTTTCGCACGTTCGAACAGCGCGAGCATACGCTCGTATTCGAGCTCGTTCGTCGCAACCAGCAGTTTGCCGCACTGCTCGTAAGGAATATCGTTTTCCTCACAGAAGTGAATCGTCGCAGCGGCACCGGCCTTGCAGAATTTCGCTTTCAGACTGCCCGGAGCATAGTAGACGCCGGCATGAATGACACCGCTGTTATGGCCGGACTGGTGACTCGCGAGCTGCGACCCTTTTTCGAGCAACAGGATCGAGCGATCCGGCTGCCTCTTTCTTAGCTGCCAGGCAGTCGATACACCGACGATACCGCCACCGATGATGACGTAGTCATACATGAAACATGTGTCGCTGATTGATGAGGGTCTACTCGATGCCGCCCATAGAATGGAACTTCGTTTCAAAATACTCGGCAATGCCTTCCTTGCCGCCCTCGGAACCGATGCCCGATTGTTTCCATCCGCCAAACGGAGCGACCTCGGTTGAGAACACGCCAGAGTTTGAGCACACAATGCCGTATTCGAGACGCTCGGCAACACGGATGACGCGACCTATATCCCGGGTAAAGTAGTACGCCGCCAGGCCAAACTCCGTGTCATTGGCACGCTCGATGACTTCGTCTTCGCTTGTAAATGTCTGGATCGCCGCGATCGGGCCGAAAATTTCTTCGTTGGCGAGCCGCATGTCTCGAGTGACGCCGGTAACCAGGGTTGGTTCGAAGAAACAGTTGCCAAGCTTGTGCACGCCACCGCCCGTAAGTATTTCGCCGCCTTTTGATTTCGCGTCTTCGACGAACGCCTGCATGTCGTGCACCGCCGTCTGGTTGACCAGGGGACCGGTGGTCGTATTTTTGTCAAAACCGTCACCGACGTGAAGTGCTTCGATCGCCTTTTTTAGTTTCTCCGTGAACTCTTTGGCGACACCTTTCTGAACGTAGATGCGATTCGTGCAAACACAGGTTTGTCCACAGTTACGAAACTTGGTGCCCATGCAGTCGGTGATCGCCGCATCGATGTCTGCATCATCAAATACGATAAACGGCGCGTTGCCGCCGAGCTCCAATGAGATCTTCTTGACACCGGTTGCACACTGTTCCATGAGTTTTTTGCCAACCGTGGTCGAACCCGTGAACGTGAATTTGCCGATGTGTTCATGCTGCGTCAGTACTTTTCCTATTTCCCTCGCGTTCGAACCGGCAACTACGTTAATGACTCCCTTGGGAATGCCGGCCCTGTCGGCGAGATCGCACATGGCCAGCGCGGAAAGCGGTGTTTCCGTGGCTGGCTTGATCACGATCGTGCATCCGGCGGCGAGTGCGGGGCCGGCCTTGCGACCGATCATTGCGTTCGGAAAATTCCATGGCGTAATGCAGCCAACGACGCCGACTGGCTGCTTGTAGGTCTGCAAGCGTCGATCATTCGAAATTGTCGGGATCGTATCGCCCATGACGCGTTTGCTTTCTTCGGCGTAGTACTCGATAAACGAGGCGCCATAGGCAACCTCGCCGATGGACTCGTACAGAGGTTTGCCCTGTTCCGCGGTCATGATGGCACCGAGGTCTTCTGCGTTATCCATCATCAGGTTGAACCAGTCGCGAAGCACGACCGCGCGCTGCTTGGCAGGAACGCGGCTCCAGTTCTTGAAGGCAGTGACGGCGGCTTCGACGGCGCGGGTCGCGTCAGCGGCATCGCCATTGGCGGTCTTGGTCACGAGCTCACCATTGGCGGGGTTGGTCACGTCGATGGTGCCGGCACCGCCTGCCACCCACTCGCCGTCGATGAAGTTCCTGGTCCGGAGGAGCGACGGGTCTTTTAGTGACAGCATGATGTTGCCTCGCACGACTTTGATGGCTTGGATTGGAAGCGCATTTTGCCATCTCGTCGGGGCAAGAACAGGCCTTTTTACAGCCAGAAAATGAGCTGGGTTTCGGCATTGCGCGGCCGACTGTGATTGCCGTATAATCCCGCGCCTGCGCACCAATAAAGGGGCCGCGTTACTAGCTAGCCTTACGGCAGCTTGAGGACCCCTCGCTATCAAGGTCTTGGTAGCTACAGGCCCCACTCTGGGGTTTTTTGTTGTCTGACGACAACGACATTGCGCTGGGAATGAATGGGCCATTGGCCCATTTTTTGTTTTAGAAACATAGAGTTAGGCGATAGTTTACAGGCAGTAACGGGATGACGGGAGATGAGTTAGCGGTACTGCTCGAACCGACCGTCGAGCGGCTGGGGTACGAGTTGGCCGACCTCGAGGTTCGGCTGGGCGCTAAGAGCGGCCTGGTCCGGCTATTTATCGACAAGCCGGAGGGTATCGGGCTTGAAGATTGTGAAAAGGTCAGCCGCGCGGTAAGTGCGTTGCTGGACGTGGAGGATCCGGTCCCGGGCAATTACAGGCTTGAAGTATCGTCGCCCGGGTTGGACAGAAAGCTCAGGAAAGTTGAGCATTTTCAAAGATTTATCGATGAAGTTGTGAAAGTTAAGCTGCGCTTCCCGTTAGAGGGACGCCGACGATTCCGCGGCAAATTGCTGTCGGCGGATGACGAGAACATTGTGGTTGAGGTGGATGGTGAGTCGTACAGCATTGCGCTGGCGACGATCGATACGGTTCGACTAGTGCCGGACGGAGTGTAATCTGCCCGGGATTTATGGAGTTTTAAGGCAATGAGCAAAGAAATCTTGATGGTTGTTGACGCCGTTTCTAACGAGAAAGGCGTTGAGAAAGACATCATATTTGAGGCAATCGAGGCCGCTTTGGCGTCTGCTACCCGCAGAAAGCACGGCGAGGACATCGAAGTGCGCGTCGCGATCGACCGCGAGACGGGCGAATATGACACGTTTCGGCGCTGGCTGGTGTTTGAGGACGAGTCCACCGAACTGGAGGTGCCGGATCGCGAACTGCGCATGATCGACGCCGTCGATGTCGATGAAAATGCGGAGCCCGGTGGCTATGTCGAAGTACCGATGGAGTCCGTCGAATTCGGTCGCATTGCCGCTCAGACCGCGAAACAGGTCATTGTGCAAAAAGTTCGCGAGGCCGAGCGCGAGCAGGTTGTCGAAGAATACACGGAACGCGAAGGCGAGATGCTGTCGGGTCTTGTAAAGCGCGTGGATCGCAACGGCGTTTACATCGACCTTGGTGGCAATGCTGAGGGCTTCGTATCCAGGGAGCAAATGGTCCCGCGCGAGCCCGTGAGGCCGCAGGACCGAATCAAGGCCCTGCTAACCGAAGTTCGATCCGAGCCACGTGGCCCACAGCTTTTCATGACGCGGACATCGCCGCAGTTCCTGGTCGAGCTGTTCAAGATCGAAGTGCCTGAAGTCGGCCAGGGCATGATTGACATTTTAGGATCCGCCCGTGACCCGGGTCTGCGCGCCAAAATCGCGGTTAGAAGCAATGACAGTCGGATCGATGCGGTCGGCGCCTGCGTAGGAATGCGTGGTTCGCGCGTTCAGGCTGTGTCCAATGAACTGGCCGGTGAACGCGTAGACATCATTCTCTGGGACGACAACGCAGCACAGTTTGTCATCAACGCAATGTCGCCCGCTGAGGTTGTGTCGATAGTTGTCGATGAAGACAAGCACAGCATGGATATCGCGGTTGAAGAGGAGAAACTGTCGCAGGCCATCGGCCGGGGCGGTCAGAATATTCGTCTTGCCAGTGAGTTGACCGGTTGGGAGCTCAATGTCATGACGGCCGCTGATGCCGACGAGAAGAGCGAATCCGAAACACGCGACCTGATTGAACTGTTTTCCAAGCAACTCGATGTCGATGCAGAAGTTGGGCTGATCCTGGTGCAGGAAGGCTTTTCGACAATCGAGGAAGTCGCTTACGTACCAGCGTCGGAGCTCGTTGCCATTGAAGAGTTCGATGAAGATATCGTCGAAGAGCTTCGCAGTCGAGCGCGTGACGTATTGCTGACTCAAGCAATCGTGAAGGAAGAAAAAATCGACGAAGTAGAACCCGCCGAGGACCTGCTGAGTCTGGAAGGTATGAATAAGGGGCTTGCGTTTCTGCTGGCAAGCAAAGGTGTCGTAACTCGCGAGGATCTCGCGGAGCTGGCGACCGATGATCTGCTCGAAATCAATGAAATGGACGCGGACGACGCGGCCGCGCTGATAATGAAGGCGCGCGCTCATTGGTTCGAGGAAGAGCAGCAGGCCTAACAGCCTCTACTACATGCGGAGTTAATGTATGGCTGAAGTGACAGTTACACAATTTGCCGAGGTGCTGAAAGTGCCGGTCGAGAAGCTGCTGACGCAGCTGGATGAGGCTGGCATCAAAGTCAGTGGTTCGGATGACACAATCACCGACGATGCGAAGCTCGAACTGCTGTCTCACCTGCGCCGTGCGCATGGCCAGGACGACACGCCGGCCACGGCAGCAGCGCCGCGGCGCATTACATTGAAGCGCAAGTCGCAGTCTGAGCTGCGCTTGTCGGGTAATCAGGGACGTGCGCGCACTGTGAATGTCGAAGTGCGTCGCAAACGGACGTATATCAAGCGCGACGTTTTAGAAAAGCAGGCAATTGAAGAGCAGGAAAAACTTGATCGTGTGCGGCTCGAGGAAGAAGAGCGCGTTGTGGCGGCTGCTCGTGAGCAGGAACGCCTGAAGACCGAACAGGAAGATGCCGCCAAGCGCGCGGAAGCGGCGCTCGAAAAAGAAAAAGAGGCGCAGGAGAGTGCCGAAGAAGAGGCCCGCAGAGCTGTCGAACAGGCTTCAGCTGTTGCCGCCGAAGAAAAAGCGCGCGTCGAAAAGGCTGAGGCCGATGCGCGCGCCCGCCGAGCGAAGGAAAAATCGAAGCCTAAACCCGGTCGCGGCGAAACACGCTACGGACGTCAAGAGCTGCATGTTGCAGGCGACAAGAGTGGCCGGCGCAAACGTAAGACGCCGATGCGCCGCCGTCCCGTATCCGTCGCTGGCGATTCCAAGCACGGCTTCGAGCGTCCCACGGCACCGGTTATCCACGAAGTCGAAATACCGGAAAGTATTTCCGTTGCCGAACTGGCGCAGCGCATGGCGATCAAGGGTAATGAAGTCGTCAAAGTTTTGTTCAACATGGGCGCTATGGTGACGATTAACCAGGTTATTGATCAGGACACCGCAGCGCTGGTTGTTGAAGAATTGGGCCATGTTGCCAAGCAGATCGAGTCGGCCGATATGGACGAGAAGTTGCTTGCGGACGAAGATCAATCGAGTGGCGAAGCTGTTCCCAGGTCACCGGTCGTTACGATTATGGGTCATGTCGATCACGGCAAGACGTCGTTGCTGGATTACATTCGTCGTACCAAGGTGGCTGACCACGAGGCTGGTGGCATTACGCAGCACATAGGCGCTTATTCGGTAAAGACCGACAAAGGCAAGATCACTTTCCTGGATACACCAGGTCACGCGGCGTTTACGGCAATGCGGGCACGCGGCGCCCAGGCGACCGATATCGTCGTTCTCGTGGTTGCTGCCGATGACGGTGTCATGCCGCAAACCGTTGAGGCTATTCAGCATTCGAAAGCGGCCGGTGTGCCGTTGGTCGTCGCCATCAACAAAATCGATCGCGAAAACGCCGATCCCGAGCGCGTCAAGAACGAGCTGACGAAGCACGAGGTCATTCCCGAGGACTGGGGCGGGGAGCAGATGTTCGTTAACGTCTCGGCCCTCAAAGGTGAGGGCGTTGATGCACTGCTCGACGCCATTTTGCTGCAGGCTGAGGTCATGGATCTTGACGCTGTCGCCGATGGACCGGCACGCGGACTGGTCATTGAATCAAGTCTCGAGAAAGGCCGTGGTGCGGTTGCGACATTGCTGGTGCAATCTGGCACGTTGCGGCAGGGTGACATGATTATCGCGGGCGAAGAGTTCGGTCGCATCCGCAACATGTTTGACGAATTGGGCGCCTCAATCGAGGAAGCGGGTCCTTCGTCGCCCGCCGTCGTTCTGGGTCTGTCGAAAACGCCGAGCGCCGGCGACGACTTTCTCGCTGTGAAGAACGAGCGCAAGGCGCGTGAAGTTGCCGAGTTCCGTCAAAGCAAGACGCGCGATGCCAAGTTGGCCCAACAGCAGGCGTCGAAACTGGAAGACATGTTCAGCAAGATGGAAGAAGGCGAGTCTTCCACCGTTTCTGTGATCATCAAGTCAGACGTGCATGGCAGCGCCGAGGCGCTTCGCGATGCGTTGACCAAACTGTCAACCGATGAGGTTAAGGTCAACATTCTGGGTTCGAGTGTCGGCGGTATCACGGAAACCGATGCCAACCTGGCAGCTGCGTCCGATGCGGTGATTATCGGCTTCAATGTCCGCGCCGATGCAGCCGCGCGTACGACAATAAAGGAGTCCGGTGTCGACGTCCGTTACTACAGCATCATTTATGAAGCGATAGACGATGTCAGGGCCGCACTGACCGGCCTGCTGTCGCCAGAAATTCGTGAGCAGATCGTGGGTCTCGCCGAAGTCAAGGATGTATTCAGCTCGCCGAAGTTTGGTGACATCGCCGGCTGCATTGTCAGCGAAGGCTTCGTGAAACGCTCCAACCCCATTCGTGTACTGCGCGACAACGTCGTAATTTACGAAGGTGAGCTGGAGTCCTTGCGGCGCTTTAAAGATGACGTCAACGAGGTTCGCTCGGGTACTGAATGCGGCATTGGCGTAAAGAACTACAGCGACGTTAAAGTTGGTGATCAGATCGAGTGTTTCGAGCGCATTGAAGTCGCCCGCACGCTCGACTCATAACCAGCGGTGAATCGGCATGCCACGTGAGTTTTCCCGGAATCAGCGCCTCGGCAACCAGGTGTTGCGCACACTCAATGAGCTGCTGCGATTCGAGACCAAGGATCCGCGCCTTGAAGGTGTGTCACTTTCAGCCGTGAATCTGTCTCGCGACCTCAGCGTGGCCCAGGTCTATTTCAGCATGCTCGATCCGAACGCCGACCCGGCCTCCGTTCAGCAGGGCCTTGAGAAGGCAACGGGCTTCCTGCGCTCAAAGTTAGGTCGAGCGATCAAAGTGCGGCATGTGCCGGAACTGCGTTTTGAGCACGACGATAGTGCCGCGGAGGGACAGCGCATTGCCGATTTGATTGAAGGTGCGCTCAGCTCAGAAAAGTCGCGGTGACTTCAAAGAAGCAGCAAGCAAGACGCCCTAAAGACGCCGTGGATGGACTGTTGTTGTTGAATAAGCCGCCTGGCATGACGTCCAATCGGGCTTTGCAGGCCGTCAAACGGCTGTTGAACGCGAAGAAAGCGGGGCATACGGGCAGCCTCGACCCCGCGGCGACCGGCATGCTGCCGCTGTGTTTTGGCGAGGCGACCAAGGTTTGCGCCTATTTGCTGAATGCGGACAAGACCTACCGCGTGACAGCGCGGCTCGGGATCGCGACCGATACCGGTGATGCGGACGGTCAGGAGATATCGACAGCGCCCATTCCCGAAATGTCCGCCGATGATTGGGATGTCATTCTGCAGGTATTCGTGGGTGAGTCCATGCAGATACCGCCGATGTATTCGGCGCTGAAAAAAGACGGCAAACGCCTTTACGAGCTTGCCAGGAAGGGAGAAACCGTCGAGCGGGAGCCGCGGCCGATAACCCTCCACGAGATTCGACTCCTGGAGTATGCGGGGTCCAGGCTGGTCTTCCGCGTGGCCTGTTCCAAAGGTACCTATATCAGGACACTGGTGGAGGACATTGCGCGGCGCGCGGGCACCGTTGCCCACACGAGCCGCCTGCACCGCGAGTCTGTGGGTCACTTCAGGTCCGAGGACATGCTCGACCTCACGGCAGTCGAGGCCCTGGCCGAGGATGGTCAGCCTGTGCTGCGGGGGCGGCTGCTGCCGCCGGACGTGGCATTGCCGGACTTTCCGCCGGTCAGCCTGGATGAGAGCGCGGGAGTTCGTTTCAGCGGCGGTCAGGAAGTGGCGGTGGCTGAGGAGAGCAGGACAGGGCTGGCCCGTGTCTACGGGGCTGGCCACCAATTCCTGGGTGTGGGAGAGCTCGCGGGCGATGGCCAACTGGCGCCGCGCAGGATTTTTCTCAAACCCGCAAAAAACCCTGTAGATATTTGATTATGGGGTGTTAATGGGCCCAAACAGGCGCTAGAATACCGCGCTCTGAAAAGGGCTATAAATAGAGTTAATTGGAGTTATTGATAGATGTCACTTTCAAGTGAAGCAAAGCAGGGCATTGTCGCCGACTACGCACGTGGCGAAGGCGACACCGGTTCCCCCGAGGTTCAGGTTGCGCTGCTTTCGAAAAGAATTGCTGAGCTTACCGATCACTTCGGTGAGCATAAGAAAGATCACCACAGCCGTCAGGGCCTTTTGAAGATGGTAAACAAGCGTCGCAAGCTGCTTGATTACCTCAAGTCCAAAGACCAGGACCGTTATCGCGAGCTGATTACCCGGCTCGGTCTGCGCCGCTAAATCAGCGAGCGCTAAACAAGGGCAATGTATAGCTGATGCGTCGTTCCACGCCGGGACGTACCGACGCTGCGCATTCCCCACATTTTTTCTATTCGAGTAAATATTGTGAAATCAACGACAAAAACGTTCCAGTACGGTGAACACAAGGTAACAATTGAGACAGGGGCGATTGCCCGTCAGGCTGACGGTGCTGTCCTCGTCGACATGGCTGAAACCCAGGTTTTGGTCACCGCGGTAGGCCGCAAAACGGCCGATCCAGGGAGAGACTTTTTCCCGTTGACCGTGAATTACCAGGAAAAGACTTATGCTGCAGGCAAGATCCCGGGTGGATTCTTCAAGCGCGAAGGTCGCCCTGGCGAGAAGGAGATACTGACGTGTCGCCTGATTGACCGTCCGGTTCGCCCGCTCTTCCCCAAGGGATTCACCAACGAAGTCCAGATCATCGCTACGGTTATGTCGCTGAACCCTGATATCGACCCTGATATTCCGGCATTGATCGGTGCATCGGCTGCTCTGGCGATTTCGGGAATGCCATTTGCCGGCCCGATTGCCGCTGCCAAGGTTGGCTACAAGAATGGTGAGTACGTCCTCAACCCGGGCATTGCAGCCGTTGCTGAATCCGATTTGGAACTCGTTGTCGCGGGCACGAAAGACGCGGTCCTGATGGTCGAATCAGAAGCCCACGAATTGTCTGAAGAAGTCATGCTCGGTGCGGTCATGTTTGGCCACGAGCAGATGCAGGTTGCCATCACCGCCATTAACGAGTTGGTCGCCGAAGTTGGCAAGCCTGCCTGGGACTGGCAGGCACCCGAGGCAGATCAGGATCTCGGCAGCGCTGTTGCTGCCAAGGCAGAGTCCGGACTGGCCGATGCCTATCGCATAACGGACAAGCAGGATCGCCAGGCGGCTGTTGGTGAAGCGAAAGCGGCCGCGATGGAAGCGATTGCCGGTGGTGACGATGCCCGTTGGTCTGCGGATGAAGTCAAAGGCGCGCTGTCGAAGCTCGAAAAGACAATCGTTCGTCAACGAGTCATCAAAGGTGAGCCGCGAATTGACGGACGTGACAAGAGCACGGTTCGCCCCATCGACGTTGAGGTCGGCCTCCTGCCGCGCGCACATGGCTCAGCCGTGTTCACACGCGGTGAGACGCAGGCGATTGTCGTGGCGACGCTTGGCACAGGACGCGATGCCCAGCTTATCGATTCCATACAGGGCGAGCGCAAAGAGCCGTTCATGCTGCACTACAACTTCCCGCCGTACTGTGTCGGTGAAACCGGATTCATCGGCTCTACCAAGCGCCGAGAAATCGGTCACGGCAAGCTGGCGCGTCGCGGCATCCAGGCTGTCATGCCGAACATGGAAGAATTTGGGTACATTATCCGCGTAGTCTCGGAAATCACCGAGTCAAACGGTTCCAGCTCCATGGCATCGGTTTGTGGTACCAGCCTGGCACTAATGGACGCGGGCGTGCCTATCAAGGCACCGGTTGCCGGTGTTGCGATGGGTCTCGTCAAGGAAGGCGACGATTTTGCCGTTCTGACCGATATCCTCGGTGATGAAGATCACCTCGGCGACATGGACTTCAAAGTGGCCGGCACCGACGACGGCATCACCGCACTGCAGATGGACATCAAGATCCAGGGCATCACGCGTGAAATCATGAGCAAGGCGCTTGACCAGGCGCGCGATGCGCGATTGCACATCCTGGGCGAGATGAACAAGGTGATCAAAGAGCCGCGGTCCGAGATGTCCGAGTGGGCGCCGACGATCATGACGATCAAGATCGACCCCGAGAAGATTCGCGAAGTTATCGGCAAGGGTGGTTCGGTTATCCGTGCGATTACCGAAGAAACGGGCGCATCTGTCGACATCGATAACGACGGCACGATTCGCATCGCATCGGTTGATGGCGGTTCCGGCAAGGAGGCACTTCGCCGCATCGAGTTGATAACCGCAGACGTCGAAGTTGGCGCCATCTACGAGGGCAAGGTTGCCCGCCTGATGGACTTCGGCGCTTTTGTCACCATCCTTCCGGGTAAGGATGGACTCGTGCACATCTCACAGATCTCGAACGAACGCGTCGAGAAAGTCAGTGACAAGCTGGCCGAAGGCGACGTTGTGAAGGTCAAGGTCCTCGAGGTTGATCGACAGGGTCGAGTCCGGCTCTCCATGAAGGAGGTCGACGCGGCCTAAGCCCAATTTCAGCATCCAGCACGACGAGGCCGAATTGCGTGAGTGATTCGGCCTTTTTTCTTAGAGTCCCGGCCTTGCCCCGTGCGGTTCGAGGAATTCCAGGATACGGCCCGGCAAGTAAAACGTCGGGCGCCATGGCATGCCGCCATTGATGAATCCCACGTGGCCGCCTGACTGGGCGACTTCGAGCGTCACATGATCGGATAGCTGGTCGGACGTTGGGATTACGTGCTGCGTCATAAACGGATCGTCGATCGAGTTGACGATGAGCGTCGGCTTCTGAATGTCTTTCAGATAATGCACCGAGCTGCAGCGATTGTAGTAATCCTGCCGGCCAGCGAAGCCATGCAGGGGCGCCGTTACAGCGTCGTCAAATTCTGCAAACGTGCGCGCGTTCATTGCCCGGTCCCAGTCGAAGGCGGCTGTGTGGCGGTCAAATTTTCGCGTGACGGCAAACTTCATGTTCTTTAGTAGAAGTCGTCTATAGACCTTTGAAAAACCAATATTTAATGCATCTGCGCATTCTTGCAGGTCGAGCGGTACGGAAACCGCAGTCGCCGCGCTCAACGGTGTGTCGCTACCGGATTCGCCCAGGTACTTCAGCAGCACGTTGCCACCCAGGGAATAGCCCACCGCGAGCAGCGGGCCGGCGTTTTGCGAGCCGTCCCGTTTCGCCTGCAGTCGGTTCAGGAAGAAGCCCAGATCATTTGTCTCGCCGGCGTGGTAGCGACGTGGCAAACGGTTGCGGTAGTCGCCGCAGTCCCGAGAGTGCAGGACACAGGAACGCCAGCCCCGGTCTCGAGCCGCTTCCATGAGCATGCGTGCATAGGACGACTCGGCGGATCCTTCAAGTCCGTGCAGAATGACGAGGAGCGGCGCCGCGTCCGGCATGGAATCCGCCTCGGTGAGCCAATCGACGGCTGTAACGTCTCCGTCCGGTAATTCGAGGCTCTCGCGGCGCAGGGCCGGCCTGCCACGCCAGGCCCACGGCAGGCCCGGAAAGATCGTCTGAGCATGGCGATTGCGAAGCCAGCGTGCTGGCACGAAGGGACTTGGAATGATGCCGGTATCAGTGTTTTCTGGGCTCATCGCCGCAATTACGCCAGGGTTGTGAGACAGGAGGAAAAAAAAGGCAAAAAAAATGGCCCCCCGCTTTCGCAGGGGGCCCGCCGTAAAGTGATTTCACCTTCAGGCATTTGCAACAGGGGGCGGGGGAGCGTATCCCCATTGCAGGGGTGAAGCTAGGGCATACAAGGGGTTGCTGTCAAGATGCACCGCTTACCACAGTCCGTTTTTGATGCCCGCTAATGCCTCGGAGTCGGTGCTCACGGCCGTTTGGCCCTGCATGGCCTCAGGGCGCCAGTTTTCGATCGCCCACTGCCAAACCTCGGACTGCTCGGCACGCCGCAGGTCTTCCGGGGGCTCCTGTTGCAGGGCAATAAGCGCTGCTACCAGTGCGCGCGCTGTGTTGTTCGCGGGTATGCCCGCCGCGCCGGTCAATTTGCTGAGTTTGTCGCCGTTCGGATGCGTGATGACGGGTATGTGTATGTAGTCCGGTATGCGGTAGCCCAGCAACTGCTGTAGCCATATCTGGCGCGGTGTCGAGTCCATCAGGTCAATGCCGCGAACGACCTCTGTAATGCCTTCGATCGCGTCGTCGACGACGACGGCCAGATGGTATGCGATTAAGCCGTCGCGCCTGCGGACGACGAAGTCACCGGACTCCCGTTCGAGGTCTTGAGATTGCAGGCCTTGCAGACCGTCTAGGAACGAAATCGGAGTGTCCGATGTGCGCAGCCGAATGGCTGTCTCCGCGGCGTCGCAGCCATCCCGACACGTTCCCGGGTAGATTGTGCCGAGGGGCCCTCTCGGGGCGTCAGCAAGGTCGCGTCGCGAGCAGCCGCAGGGGTAGGCCAGGGAGCGATCGAGCAGTGATTGTAAGGCGGCCTCGTGGGTTTTACGGCTGCAACTCTGATATATGATATCGCCATGCCATTCGAATCCATACCGCTCAAGCGCGCTCAGTATGGCTTCGGTTGCGCCGGACTGCTCGCGTGGCGGGTCGATGTCTTCGATACGCAGCAGCCATTGTCCTGCGCGGGCTTTGGCTTGAAGGTAGCTGGCGACGGCTGCCACCAGCGAGCCGAAGTGCAGCGGTCCGGTCGGTGACGGCGCGAACCGGCCGACGTACGCGGCTGATTCGCTCGTCAGCACGGAGGATAAGGCTTAGCGGTAGCGATCGTCTCGATCGCGGAACTGTCGCTCGGCGAGTTCGCGACGCTCCTGCGCTTCGAGACTGAGCGTCGCCACCGGTCGTGCTTCGAGACGCTTGAGTCCAATCTCTTCGCCGGTTTCATCACAATAACCGTAGGTGCCTTCGTCGAGGCGAACCAGTGCCTGGTCAATCTTGCGAAGCAGCTTGCGCTCACGATCACGCGTTCTGAGTTCAAGACCGAACTCCGATTCCTGGGTTGCCCGATCGTTGGGATCCGGGAAATTCGCGGCCTCATCCTGCATGTGGTGAACAGTACGGTCGACCTCGAAAATCAGCTCGTTTTTCCAGGCACCGAGAATCTTGCGGAAATGCTCGATTTGAGCATCGCTCATATAGTTTTCGCCGCGTTTGGGTTTGTAGGGCGCGATTCCATGAATCGGCCCGGACAGCAGCGAACCTCTTGGCTTGCTGGGACGCGCAGGCGTTTTGCGATTAGCCGATGTGCGGGCTGGGACGCGTTTCTTTAACGGCAATTTCTTCTTGCTAGCCGGCTGCTTTTTGCTGATCGGCCGTTTCTTCGTCGCGGGTTTCTTCTTTGCGGCTGGTTTCTTTTTCGAAACCGCCTTTTTCTTGCTGACTTTCCTCGTCGCCTTTTTCTTCACCGGGGCCTTTTTCTTGCGGGCGGCTTTTTTCCTGGCGACCTTTTTCTTGCTGGCGGCCTTTTTCCTGGCGACCTTTTTCTTGCTGGCGGCCTTTTTCTTGGCGACCTTTTTCTTGCTGGCGGCCTTTTTCTTGGCGACCTTCTTCTTGCTGGCAGCCTTTTTCTTGGCGACCTTCTTCTTGGTCACACGCTTGCGAACAGGAGCCTTCTTCTTGCTCGTGGCTTTCTTCTTCGCGGTCGATTTCCGGGTCACGGCTTTCTTGCGAGACCTGGTCTGTTTGCGCTTCTTGCTCGCGGCTTTCTTTACGGGCATTTTTGGCTCCTGCCGGGTAGCGAAAAGGCCGAAATTATACATGGCTTGCGGCGGCATGGAAGGGTTATTTTTGTCGTGATTTTGTAGCCTTCCGGGAAGGCCGGCAGGGCGCTTCATTACTGGGCTTCGGGCTACATTGTCTTTTTTCAGCGACAATCGTTTTATTGCCGGAATTACATTACACTTACCGACTTTTACGGGATATTGGCCTACATCACCCATGCGATTAAGCAAGATCAAGCTCGCTGGCTTCAAATCCTTTGTCGACCCTAC
>CAMYLB010000162.1 GCA_947259145.1 uncultured Woeseiaceae bacterium | reverse complement strand
TGCGGAGCTTGTAGCTCTTTGAAATATCCTGAACGCTGAGAATGCTCATGGATTATCGTCTTCGGCCTCCGGGCGCTCGGAGTCGGCGGCGCCCTTGATTTCGGCGGTTTCACCACTGGTCGGTGTATACGTTATGCGAACCCTGCCATCCTCGGTCCCTGACGCATCCGCGTTGATGCGTTGCTCCGTAATGTTGTAGACGAGGTAGTTCGAAGAGATCTGGTTGCCACCCTCGTTGATAGTCGCTTGTTCCGAAAACTCGATAATCCCCGCATCGACGTCGTATGAGAAATTGCCGGCCTCAGCACGAGTGACTTCATCAGACCCTGGCCGCTTCAATTCAAACGTCGCCGGCGACCCGGTAACCGTTGCTTGCCGTAGCTGGTATTTCACGAACACCAGATTTGCAGAGTCGCACTCGATGTGTCCGTTCTCGATGTCAATGACGACATTGCCGGTAAACTGCCAGGAACCATCTTCGCCTTCCGTGTTCGTGGCGCGACCTTCATTCGCTTCAATGCCGATACGGCCTTGCGACAAACGCAAGCCGGTGAAGATGATCATGGACGTCTTGCCGTCGAAGGACGTGGATTCCGCGTCAATATCCCACGGCAGCCGCAAATCGAGGTCGTTTACCTGGGCGGCAGCGCCAAGCGGTATCAATACCAGTACTGGCAGAATTCCGAAGTGCTTGGAAAGGCGTGCCTTGATTGTCATTCAGGGTGCAATCTTGCCGCGAACATTGGATTTGAGTTCAATTCTGTCATCGTTCAGTGATGCTAGCATGCCGGTCGCTGTGAGGCTGCGCGCCCCAATCCGAATTTGCACTCGCTGGTCCGTTTCGGCCAAGAATCGTTCCGGGTCGAGCTCCAGGTACTGCGTTCGGATTTCCGTCTCGTTTTCGGCAGAGTCGGCGTTGCTGGTTGCACGAACATGTCCCCTCAGCGTGATTCGCGGGCTGTCTTCACTCAAGGTAGCGGCATCGGCATTTACGGTCCACGGAATAGCGCTGTCGGGCGAGTATCGAATGCGCACATCGGTGAACTCGATGCGTTTGTCAGACTGTTGCTCGGCGCGTTCAGCATCGATTTCATAAAGAAGATCGCCGTTCTCGCCGGTTCCGAGAATGCGCGCTGACTTCAGGTAATAGCCACGATGCACAACGTCGTAGGGCAGCGCGTCGGAATCGCCGGGTCGGTCGGAGCGAGCCAGATACCAACTGCCGAGCGCAGCTGCTGTCATTATGACCAGCAGCGCGGCATTTCGTGGGCTAATCATGCCGAGTCGCCCCGTGCGGATAGCACCAGCTCACACACTTCCCGAACCGCGGCAAATCCACCGGATGCCGTTGTCGTGTAGTCGCAAATGGCGCGCACTTGTTCGACCGCGTTAGCGACGGCAATCGGGACTCCAACATGCTTCAACAGCGGCAAATCCGGAATGTCATCGCCAACGTACACGCACTCTTTTGCAGCGATGCCGAGCGCTGCGGTGATTTCATCCAGTGCGGCGACCTTGTCAGCGCAGCCCTGTACTACATGCGGCACGCCCAGTTCAGTCATGCGACGCTCAACGGCGCCGGATTGTCGGCCACTGATCACAGCAACCGCAATATCAGCCCTGATGAGTTGCCGAATGCCGAAGCCGTCCTGCGTGTTGAAAGCTTTGCTCTCGATGCCGTCATCGGAAAGATAGAAGCGTCCATCCGTGAACACGCCGTCCACGTCGAAAGCCACAAGGCGAATGTCAGCGAGCTTGTTGGCGATATTGCTCACATCAGGCCTTCGCGAAACAGGTCGTGAATATTCAGTGCGCCCACCAGCGTGTTGCTTTCATCCACGACCAACAAAGAAGTGATCTTGTATTCTTCAAGCAGGTGCAGTGCTTCGGCAGCCAGTAAATCAGGCGAGATTGTCTTGCAGTTTGTGTGCATCACGTCCCGAATGGCCGTTGAGCGAACATCGGCGCCAGTATCGAGGGTCCGGCGCAGATCACCATCTGTATAGATGCCCATGACCTTGTTCTTTGCGTCGACGATAGCGGTCATGCCGAGGCCCTTGTCGGTCATTTCCAACAGCGCGTCGCGCAAGGTTAGGTCGGCGCTGACGGCCGGAATGCGATCGCCGCTGTGCATTACGTCCGCAACGCGCAACAAAAGGCGCTTGCCGAGATTGCCGCTAGGGTGCGATCGGGCAAAATCCTCGGCTGTGAAGCCACGATTCTTGAGCAAAGCTACGGCCAATGCATCGCCCATTGCGAGCGTGGCTGTCGTGCTTGCAGTCGGTGCAAGGTTCAGCGGGCACGCCTCTTCGGCCACGCTGACGTCGAGGTGGACGTCAGCCGTTTTCGCCATTGTTGAATTAGGATTTCCGGTCATCGCCAGCAGTTTTGCCCCCATACGTTTGACGACCGGAAGTATGGTAATGATCTCCTCGGTCTCGCCGGAGTGTGAGATGGCAAGAAGCAGATCGTGTTTGGTAATCATGCCGACGTCGCCGTGACTGGCTTCTGCAGGATGCATGAAAAACGCGGGTGTGCCCGTGGACGCCAGCGTTGCGGCGATCTTGTTGCTCACATGGCCGGACTTGCCCATGCCGGTAACGACGACGCGGCCAGTTGTTTCCATGCACAGTCTGCAGGCAGCCACGAAATCGTCATTCAGGCGAGATTTCAGGTTCTTGACGGCGCGCGACTCGATGTCGAGTACTTCGGCCGCGAGCGCAAGTAATTCGTCGTCTGTCAGCGTGTCAGGCAAGAGTAGTTCTCAGCGGTGTCGTCTTGCCACATTCTATAGGTTTTGCACAATGACGTATGAGTCATAAGCAATAAAGGCAATGAATAACGCCAGGCCCTCCAGGCGCGACAGCTGGGCCTTGCCGTCTGAGTCGTAGGACATGGCAAATAACACCAGCGTAAAGGCGACCATGACGAATACGTGCAGCGACAGTACCGTCGGCGCGAGGGCGGCGGGTGCGATCGTGGCAGCAACACCGATGACAGCGAGCAAATTGAAGATATTCGAGCCTACAATATTGCCAATCGCCAGTCCGTACTCGCCCTTGAGCGCGCTCGCCAGAGACACCGCAAGTTCGGGAAGGCTCGTACCCAGTGCGACGACCAGTATGCCTATCACGACTTCGCTGACGCCGAGTTCCGTGGCAACACCGATTGCGCCGCTGACCAGCAGCTCCGCACCAACAAGCAGGGTGCCAAGACCGACGATCAGCCAGACTATGGCCATCGTCATGGTGACGTCTGTCGGGATTTCCGCTTCAAAGTCTCGCTTGATCGGATCGTTGGCGGCCGAGATCAAGCCGAGGCGCGCGAGCCAGAACATTACGATGACCAGCCCGGTCAGCAGCACGATGCCATCGATACGGCTGAGGTAGGCGTCGAGAAACAACGACACCGTCAGCAGCGTGACAGCGAGCAGGGCCGGCATCTCTCGGCGCAGTGTTGCCGATTCCAGCTTGATGGGCCGGACCATGGCGGTCACACCCAGCACCAGGCCGATATTGACGATGTTGGAGCCAAGCGCGTTGCCAATGGCGAGTCCCGGCTGATTCGCGGTTGATGCCACTATCGACACCAGAATTTCCGGCGCCGACGTCGCAAATGCGACGATAGTCAGGCCGATCAGCAACGGGGCGATGCCCATGTTGCGGGCGGTTGACGCCGCGCCGTGAACGAAGCGATCCGCACCCCACACGAGCAGGGAGAGTCCGGCGATGACTAACAGGATATTGCCAAGCATAGTTCTTCGTATTCGATGGATGGCGGCCAGCAATTCCGGGCATTATTGCATGCCGGCCGGCCGGCTCGGGCCGGATATGATACACAATCGTGATCGCGCGTTGGGACGCAGTGTACTTTGCGGTTACACTGCGCTCCCCCAGGCATTATGTGCAAAGCCCTCCACATGGACCCAGCAGATATCAGGCGCCTCATTGAGGCCGGATTCAACGACGCGCGCGTAGAAGTCATGAGTGATGACAATACGCATTTCGAGGCGTTGGTCGTTGCGGCAGAGTTTGCAGATAAACGCCCTTTGGCAAGACACCAGCTCGTCTACCGGTGCCTCGGCGCCCTGGTCGGCAACGAGATCCACGCGCTGTCGATTACGGCCTTGACACCCGACGAATGGCGCGAACGCAGCGGAGAAACATAGGCGTTGGACAAACTACTTATAAAGGGTGGCCGGACCCTGGCGGGCAAAGTCACGATTTCCGGCGCAAAGAACGCCGCATTGCCGATCCTGGCGGGCACGCTGCTCGCTTCTGAGCCGGTAAGAATCAGCAACGTGCCGCACCTCAAGGACGTAACGACGATGCTGTCTTTGCTACAGATACTGGGCGCTCAGGTCACGGTTGATGATCAGCTCGAGGTAGAGATCGACGCGAGCAGTGTCGACAGGCGCGAGGCGCCGTATGAACTCGTCAAGACGATGCGCGCCTCCATTCTGGTTCTGGGCCCACTGCTGGCCAGGTTTGGCGAGGCGGACGTTTCCTTGCCGGGCGGCTGTGCGATCGGCGCGCGGCCCGTCAACCTGCATGTTGCGGGCCTGCAGGCGATGGGTGCTGACGTCGTGGTCGATAAGGGATTCATCAAGGCACGGGCGGATCGGCTCAAAGGCGCCCATATCGTCTTCGATACCGTGACGGTCACGGGAACGGAGAATCTGCTCATGGCCGCGGTTCTCGCTGATGGTGAGACCGTACTGGAAAACGCGGCGCGGGAGCCTGAGGTGACCGACCTTGCTCACTTCCTGATCGGGATGGGGGCGAAAATCGAGGGGGTGGGCAGCAGTACGCTCTCGATTCAGGGGGTGGAACGCCTCGGAGGCACCGAATACTCCGTCTTGCCGGATCGCATCGAGACCGGTACTTATCTTGTTGCCGCGGCGATGACGGGTGGACAAATTCGTGCCCAGCGAACGTCACCGGAGACGCTCGAGGCGGTACTGATCAAGCTTGCAGAAGCAGGCGCCAGGATCGAAACCGGTGAAAACTGGATCGACATCGACATGCGGGGCCGCAGGCCCAAATCGGTCGATGTCCGAACCGCGCCGTATCCGGCGTTCCCGACCGACATGCAGGCCCAGTTTTGTGCGATGAATGCCGTAGCCGAAGGTGTCGGCACGATAACCGAGACGATATTTGAGAATCGTTTTCAGCACGTACTCGAAATGCAGCGCATGGGTGCGGATATCCGCCTCGAAGGCCACACCGCAATCTGTACCGGCGTGGAGCGGCTGACGGCCGCGCCCGTGATGGCGACCGATCTGCGCGCTTCAGCCGGACTCGTGCTTGCAGGGCTGGCCGCGCAGGGCGAGACGCTGGTCGACCGCATCTATCACGTGGATCGCGGCTACGAACGCATCGAGGAGAAGCTCGGACAGCTGGGTGCGTCTATTCGCCGCGTCGTGTAGGGAGGGGCGGGCTGCTACTGAGGGTCTTCCGGTCGCTCGCCGGCGATCACGGTCGTATTGAAGCGCACGCCGTCGCGAATGCCCGTGATCTCCACCTTATCGCCGGGTACGGTGCTGGCTGATATCAGGAGCGCCTGCCGCTGTGAAAAGACGGGCTCGTCGTTCATGCTCAGGATCACATCGCCGCGCTGCAGCTTGGCGGCCGCAGCCGGACCGTCTTCGTAGACCTGGATAAGCAGGATGCCGACGTCATTCTCGATGCCGAGCGCCCCCCGCTCGGCGTTGGTCAGATCATCCGGCACCAGCCCCATATAGCCGCGTATTACGCGACCGTTTTGTTTGATCTGTTCTACAACCCCTCGAACCAGGTCGACCGGTATCGCAAAGCCGATGCCCTCGGTTCCGGGGTCCTGTGCAAGGACAGCCGTATTGATACCCACAAGTTCGCCACGGCTGTTGATCAGCGCACCGCCCGAGTTGCCGGCGTTGATCGCCGCATCCGTCTGGATGAAATTTTCGAAAGTCACGAGGTTTAACAGCCCGCGACCGGTTGCGCTCACGATTCCCTGGGTTACCGAGGTTGTCAGGCCGTAGGGATTGCCGATCGCGAGCACGACGTCACCGATACGCAATTGGGCCGAACTTCCCATAAGGATCGCCGGCAAAGACCCGAGATCGACTCGCAGCAGGGCCAGGTCGGTTTCGGCGTCCACACCGATTATTGCGGGATCTGTGATGCGGCCGTCGCTGAGCTGAACGCGGATTTCGGTGGCATCCACGATGACGTGGTAGTTGGTTACAAGGTAGCCCGCGGGATCGATGATGACAGCCGACGCGAAGCTGGTATCGACTCGAAACCTCGTTCTTGCACCTGGATCGTCGCTGTCCGGAACGAGGCGTTTGGTATAGATATTGGCCACCGACCCGGCACTCAAGTCAACGGCGTCGGCAAAGCTCGCGGGCTCATCGACGGGATCGCCCAAACCGGGCATCAGGTCCGGTCGGACCAGTACTACCAGAAACGCGACCGCCAGACCTACGACCGTCATCCTGACGGTAATCCGGGCCTGCTGCAAATCTATTATTTTTGAAACAACGGTTTCGAAACAAAGCAAAAACTCGCTGCAGAAGCGGCCGTTAAAAAAAACGGCGTATGGGAGTTCCCAATGACCGAAGACGACCTTGATCGCAACAGGCGTCATTTTCTTACCGTTGCAACCCTTGTTACAGGTGCCGCAGGCGCTGGAATGGTGGCAATTCCATTTCTTTCTTCACTGAAGCCCAGCGCGCGTGCGCAGGCCCTGGGCGCCCCGGTTGAGGTGCCCATCAGTTCGATGCAGCCTGGTGAGTTGGTTCGTGTCCTTTGGCGCGGCAAGCTGGTCTTCGTGCTGCGTCGCAGCAAGGAGATGCTGGCGAACTTGCCGAAGGTGGACGGCGAGCTGCGCGATCCGAATTCCGATGTTATTGAACAGCAGCCGGAATACGCACGGAATGCAACGCGTTCGATCAAACCGCAATTCCTCGTGATTGAAGGCTCTTGCACACACCTGGGTTGCGCGCCGCTGCAGGACTTCGATGTTCGTCCGGCTGAAGGTTGGGAGGGCGGCTTTTTCTGTCCGTGCCATGGCTCGAAGTTCGATTTGGCGGGACGGGTATTCAAAGGCGTACCTGCGCCGACCAACCTGAAGGTTCCACCATACCGATTTGTCAGGGATGACCTGATCCTCATCGGCCAGGATTCGGGAGCAGCGTAATGGCAAGAATCGAAGCAGAAGTGGGCAAGCCGCAGGGTGGCTTTGTGAAGTGGATCGATGATCGTTTTCCAATGACGTCGACGCTCAAATATCACGTCACAGAGTACTACGCCTCGAAAAACTTCAACCTTTGGTATGTCTTCGGCGTGCTTGCGTTCGTTGTGCTGGCCATTCAGTTGTTGACTGGCATCTTCCTCACGATGAACTACAAACCTGCGGCTGCCGATGCATTCGCCTCAGTCGAATACATCATGCGTGACGTCGAGTGGGGCTGGTTGATTCGCTACATGCACTCAACGGGCGCGTCGTTTTTCTTCATAGTCGTATACCTGCACATGTACCGTGCCATGCTCTATGGCTCCTATAAGAAGCCGCGCGAACTGATCTGGCTGATAGGCATGTTGATTTTCCTGGTACTCATGGCTGAGGCGTTTGCAGGCTACCTGCTGCCTTGGGGGCAGATGTCCTATTGGGGTGCGCAAGTGATTATTTCGCTGTTTGGCGCAATTCCGTGGGTGGGTGATGCGCTCGTAGAGATTATTCGGGGCGATTACTCAATATCGGATATTACGCTCAACCGGTTCTTTGCCCTGCACGTCATTGTTCTGCCACTGGCATTGATCGGGCTCGTATTCGTCCACATCGTCGCGCTGCACGAAGTAGGCTCGAACAACCCCGATGGCATAGACATCAAAAAGAACAAGGACGCCAGCGGCAAGCCAGTCGATGGCATCGCTTTCCACCCGTATCACACGAGCAAAGACCTGGTAGCGATTATCATATTCCTGATGATCTTCTCCGCGGTCGTGTTTTTCGCTCCGGATATGGGCGGCTATTTCCTGGAACACGCCAATTTCGAACCGGCTAACCTGACGGCGACGCCCGAGCATATTGCACCGGTGTGGTACTTTACGCCGTTCTACGCAATTCTGCGGGCAGTTCCCGACAAGCTTTGGGGGTTCATACTGTTTGTTACGGCGGTCTTGCTACCCGTGTTTCTGCCGTGGCTGGATCGTTCGCGGGTCAGGTCAATACGTTATAGGGGCTGGATTTACAAATCTGCGCTGGCCGTATTCACGATTACTTTTATCGTGCTGGGATGGCTCGGAACGATGCCGGCTGATGGCCTTTACGTACTGATCGCTCGAATTCTATCGGTCGTGTATTTCGCGTTCTTCCTGTTAATGCCTTATTACACGGCCATTGACAAGACGAAGCCGGTGCCGGACAGGGTGGTCTACCATGGGTAAGTTCAAAAAGATCGCCACATTGATGGTGCTGGGTGTGTGCTTTTCCGCAACTGTGACAATGGCCTCCGGCGGCAGTACGCAGATGGAGAAAGCCGACATCGATCCGGGAAACATCTCGTCACTGCAGCGCGGCGCACGCAATTTTATGAACTACTGCTCGGGTTGTCATTCGGCACAGTACGTTCGTTACAACACCATCGGAAAATACCTCGAGCTGTCGGAAGAACAGCTGATCGATAACCTGATGTTCAATGCCGACAAGACGTTCGAGACCATTCAGGCGAGCATGCCGTCGGCAGATGCTGCGCGTTGGTATGGCGTGGCACCACCCGACATGTCGTTGATGGTGCGCGCGAAAGGCGCTGATCATGTTTACAACTTCCTGAAGGGATTCTACGTGTCAAAAGACAGCCCGACCGGAGTCAACAACCTCGTTCTTGCCGGCACCAGCATGCCTCACGTGTTGTGGGAATTGCAGGGATTTCAGACCGCCAACTTCTCGACACACGAAAATGAAGACGGTTCTGTTACGACGACGTTCGAAGACTTTGAAACCCTCACGGCAGGGTCGATGGATGCGGAAGACTATGATGAGTTCGTCCGCGATACCGTCAATTTCCTCGCCTATATCTCTGAACCGATTCGATCCGATCGCCGTAAGCTCGGTGTATGGGTGCTGATGTTCCTGATCTTTTTCTACATCCTCGCCTCGATGCTCAAAAAACAAATATGG
>CAMYLB010000161.1 GCA_947259145.1 uncultured Woeseiaceae bacterium | reverse complement strand
CGATGGTTGCAGCGCGTGAGATCTGCGTGTATCAGCTGTGCATCGTTGTGCACAGTGATGCAAATTCGGCAACGGACGCCCCGCTAACTTGTTGATAAATAAAGGTGGAATCAATCGCTTAACGTTCTGAAAATCTGCGTGTCGGCAGTTCAACCGAGGCGCGCAGCGCCGACAGACGCACGCAGTGCGAGCTGGCGCAGCCGGCGATCCATTCTCCCCTGGCCACCATATTCAAAAAGACCCCGTGACGGGGTCTTTTCGTAACAGCGGCCAGCAGCTGAGAACTGCGTTCGATGGACTCGAATCGACTTGTTGTCGATTCTCACCCTCCGGGCGGCTTCGCCGTCGTTATTCGCTACGCAAATCGCTCTGTCCCTGGCCACCATTCTTTTGTGCAGCTGCAGGCTGGCCATTCGGCGACATCATTCTTACGCATGTCGATGCGCCCGTATATTGCTAGGTGTAGTCTAGCTGCATGACAACAATGACTACCGCCATCCTGGTGCTGCGGATACTGGCTACATCTCAGGTATTGCTCGCGGCGACCGCCCTGGTGATTTCTTCAAATCCTTATCGAACACGCTTGCTTGGTATTGCAGTTATGCTAGGCGTCGTTTCGTACTTGGTTTCATCACCTGTCTTCGGCCACATCAATCTGCACGTCGGGCCATGGCTCGCGCTGCCGGCCGACGCTGTTCCGCCTTTGTTGTTCTTCTTCACGTGGGACTTGTTCGAGGATGACCGAGAGCCGCCCTTATCCGTTTGGTTGATTGCGGCGCTCTACCTTGTAGTCGCGTTGTGGGTTGGGCTCGAGAGGGGTGCAACGAACGCGGCTGTGAATAGCTACCTGCTCGTCTCTGTTCAGCTGACAAAACTGGGATTTGCGAGCGGCGCGATGTTCATTGTTTGGCGAGGGCGAGAAAGCGATGTTGTAGAGAGTCGCTTAAAGCTGCGGCGCGTGTTTGCCGCCAGTATCGGCGTCATCGTTGCAGCCGTCGTAGCAACCGAGCTGGTTACGGGATGGAATGTTCCCGAGTTTATTGAGTTACTCGGAATGGCGGCAATTTTCATTGCAACGCTGATGCTGAATCTGGCTTTCCTGCGGCTCAATCCCTCTTTTGTTCTGCGGGATTCAGGTGTTTTGATGTCGGGGTCTCCGGAAGATACATTGCTGATTGACACGCTGAATAAACTGATGAGCGAAGATCTAGCCTATACCAACCATGATCTGCGTATCGCCGACGTGGCAGCAACCCTAAAGGTGCCGGAGTATCAGCTGCGCCGTACGATTAACCGTAGCCTCGGTCACCAGAACTTCAATCAGTTCATTAACCGCTATCGTATCGAAGAAGCCGCGCGACGACTCATCACCGAGCCACGAATTCCGGTGCTGACTATCGCATTAGACGTCGGCTTTCGATCGATCTCTTCGTTCAATACCGCCTTTCGGGCTCAATACAAGAAAACACCTACGGACTACCGAAAGAGCCGGCTGTCGAATTCCTGAAAAGCTATCGGATTTTGAAATTCGTCAGCAACTGTAATGATTTCAGAAGAATCGGAGGTGCCCTAAGCGTGTAATGCCCATTGATGTTTCATGGGAGAACAACGATGGGGCACCCGGCCTGTGCGGTCAACAATACCAGCGATCTGGCCATCAATAAGAGGCGTGCAGATCTGGACTGGATGCGTGTGATCGCTTTTTGGCTGTTGATCTACTATCACGCGGCGATAGCGTTCATGCCGGGTGGAATTCCCATGATTCAAAACGCCGATTCAAGCCCCGTATTGCAGGTGATGGCCGGCTTCCTGCACGAGTTCAGGCTGGCGTTGCTATTCCTCATCTCTGGCGTCGGCGTGTCGTTTGCGCTTCGGCATCGAAACAAAGCGCTGTTCATGCGGGATCGCGCGGTGCGACTGCTCGTGCCACTGGTCTTCGGCGTCCTGGTCATTGTGCCGCCGATGATATTTCTCGAGAAGCAGTTCATCGGCGCGTTCAGCGGCTCATTCGCCGAGTTTTATCCAAAGTTCTTCTCCGAGGGCATTTACCCTCGCGGTAACCTGAGCTGGCATCACTATTGGTTCATCGTCTATCTCTACCTCTTTTGCCTGCTGGGCTGGCCGATTTTCGCGTACTTCAAGCGTGCTGTCGGGCGGAGGCAACTTGCGCGCTGGTCGCAAAGACTCTCGCGAGGAGGGTGTTTGTATCTGGCGATCGTTCCCCTGGCCGTCGTCGAGATGCTGTTGCGAGCGTGGTTTCCCGGGTTTCCTGACCTGATACACGATTGGGCGAACTTCAGTCACTGGTTCTTGATCTTCACAGCCGGGTTCCTGCTGGCATCGAGCCGGCCATTGCTAAATCGAACGCAACAATTGCGTGGTCTTTCTTTGGCGTTGGCGATGATCGCCACGGCGGCCATGTTCGCTCAATTTTGGAGGCCAGGGGAGGGACATTTCTCGCCCCTCGTCAATGGGGAAACCGATATTGCAACCTATGCCTGGTTCTGTGTGTTGCGGGTATCGAACGTCTGGTTCTGGTTGCTTGCCTGTCTTGGTTTCGCGGGACGTTACCTGCAACGCCCGAGCCGTCTCTTGACGTATCTCAATGGCGCCGTCTACCCGCTATTTTGTCTACACCTAACAATCATTGTCGCGCTGGGATATGTGATCGTTCCTCTTGATTGGTCGATCTTGACAAAGTACCTGGCCATTACGACGGGCACGATCGTCGTATCGCTTGGCAGTTACGAACTATTAGTGCGCAGGATTGCGTGGGTGCGACCACTTGTGGGCTTGAAACCACTGCACGCCGGAAAATCGAAGATCCGATCGGACGTTATTCGCGGCGGATTTGATGCGTGAGATTTGCGTGAACTAGCTCCGCATCGTCCTGCATTGTCACGCAAATTTGGCAACGGGCGCCCCGGTAACTCTATGAATCATAGAGCCTCAGGCGATCCTACCCGCGACTGAAAATCCGCGTGTCGGTGGTTCGATGGATGCGGATCGACTTATTGTCGATCCTTACCCTAACGGGCGGCTTCGCCGTCTTAGTTCGGTGGATTCCTCGCTACGCTTGTCACCCCTTCGGGGCGCCTTTGGCGTCCAAATCGGCTATGCCGATTTGTCGCGAACTGATCCGCCCTGGCCACCAAATTCGTAAGCGATGCACAGAGAGAATGCGCAAAAACTGGTTCGAGCTTTTCGTTTCGATGAAAGAACACCTTTAATTCAGCCCGCCGGCATCCTCGCCGAGGGCGCCTTCCGCCTGTCATTCCACGCAAGCACCGAGATCGTCAATGCCGGCAACATCGTGAGTGACACGACCGCCGCGCCGAGAATCCCGAAGAGGACAATCACACCGACGCCGCGATAGAGTTCTGTTCCTGCGCCCGGAATGAACACCAGCGGCGAGAGTCCGCAGATCGTCGTCAGCGTCGACATTGCAATCGGGCGCAGCCGCGATGCAACGGCTTCGCGAACCGCGTCGATCGGTGTGGAACCTGCTTCTTTCATGTGCTGCATGGCGCGATCGACAATCAGGATAGGGTTGTTGACGACCGTGCCCATCAGGATCAGGAAGCCCAGCATGGAGATCATGTCGAACGGCTGGTGCAGGCTGCCAAGACCTATCCAACCGAGCACGGCGCCGACGGCGTTCAGGAGGGCCAGCCCGACGATGCCGCCGGCAATGCCGAGCGGAATCGTCGTCATGATCAGCCACGGGTAGCCCCAGTGCTTGAAGATGGCAACGAGCAACAGATAGATGATCACCAGCGAGACGGGCAGGTTGGCCACGAGCGCGGCCTTGGTCGCGTCAAGCTGGTCGCTGGCGCCGGAGATATCGACATTGACGCTCGCCGGCAATGCACCGGTCTCCCGGAGATAGGCCACGACGTCCTTGCGAACGATCTCAACGCCTTCTTCAAGTGCGATGGATGCCGGCGGGATGATATTCAGTGTCACGGTTCGCTGGGCGTTGATACGCCGAATCGAATTGGTGTCGACGGTCTCGCGAATGGTCGCGATCGAATCCAGCGGCAGGATGCTGCCCTGCGGCGTGTAGATGGGCAGTCCACCGAGACTGTCGAGATCCGTTTCGCCGCCGGTGGTGCCGTAGAGGTACATGTCGATCTTGTCATCCGCCTCGAAGTACTCGTCAACGAATGCACCGTCCGTCAGCGCCGCGACCGTGTAGCCCACATCGTTGGCGGCCAGGCCGAGCTCCGCGGCGCGCGCCCAGTCAGGTCGAACCTCGAGCAATGGCTGCGACAAGGCGAGCGAGGACGGGCTGGACTGGATGCGGGGATTGCCGAGCACTTCCTCGGCCCGGCGGTACGTGGCCATCGCCGCGGCGTAGATCACGCTGAGACTCGGCCCGGAAACATCGAGGTTAATGCTGCGTGTTCCGCCATCGTTGCTGGAGATGATCGAACCGCGAGCGGCGAAGGCGCGCATCCCCGGGTACTGCCGGTAGCGTGCGGTGATCGCATCCATCAGGGCATCAATGTCGGCGTGCTTTATGGGCTCCGATATGATGCGAAAGCCATCGGCCGAGATTCTCGTATTCAGGTACCTGATTGCCGGTACATCGGTCTCGCCGCGTGCAAAGCGGTCCGGATCGTCGTCAACGAACTGAAGGAAATACTCCTGCACTTCGAGTCCGATCTCTTGCATCGTCTCGATGTTGTAGCCCGGCGGGGCGCTCATGGAGGCAAACGTCTTCGGCTCTTCGCCCTCCGGCAAATATTCAGCCGGCGGCGTCAGCAGCAGGATGACGGCAATGCTGGCTACGACAATCACTCCGATCGTCATTTGTCGCCGCTTGCCCGTGGCGATGAGGGCGTCGATACCAGCGAGCAGTCGTTCCCGCAGCGCGCCTTCCGTGTGCGAGCGATGCTCGGTGCCGAACGACAGCCGCGCGCTGGCCGTCGGGATCAGCGTAATGGCGACCAGCATCGACGCCAGGATCGAGGCGGAGATGGCAATGGCAACGTCTGAATAGAGCTGCCCGGCTTCTTCGCGTATGAACAGCACCGGCAGGAAGACCAGGATCGTCGTCAGCGTCGAGGCCAGCACGGCCGTCCACACGCTTCTTACGCCTTCGACGGCGGCCCGGAACCTATCGAGACCCTGTCGCCGCTTGAGCTCGATGCTCTCGATGACGACGATGCTGTTGTCCAGCGTCATGCCGATCGCGAACGCAACGCCGGCCAGCGAAATGACATTGATCGTTCGTCCTGCAGCCAGCAGTCCCAGGAACGCAGCGATCGTGCAGATGGGAATGCCCAGCACGCCGACGGCCGTTGCACGCGCCGACCGCAGGAACAGAAACATCACGGCGGTCGCGAACAGCGCACCCAGCCCCAGGTTCAACCAGACGTTGCGAATGGAGGCCTCGACATAGCCGGCATCTTCGGCCATGAGCTGCATGCGCATGCCGTTGGGCTGCAGCACATCCCGGTTCACTTGTTCCACCGCGTCGAGCATCGCGTACTTATCGGCTCGCCATTGAAATAGGCGTAGCTGCGTATCTCGGAATGGTCCAGCTCGATGACGGCAATATCGCCCAGGCGAATCAGCGAGTCGCCGCGTCGATCGACGATCAGGTCTTCGAGCGATGCAACGGAATCGAAGCGGCCAACGGTTCGCAGCAGGTAGCGGCGCTTGCCGCCTTCTATTTCGCCGCCGGAAACGTCACGGTTACGCGCCCGGATCGCGTTGCGCACGTCGAGGATGGTGAGCTGCCGGTCCGCAAGCCGGGTCGGGTCGAGCAGTATCCTGATTTGCCGTTCCGCGCCACCGGACACATTGACCTGCGAGACGCCGGGCACGCCGGACAGGCGCGTCCGTACGTTGTCGACGACAAAATCGCGCATCATAATGATGTCGATGTTGCGCGGGTTTCCCGGCAACGGCGAGATCGCAAAATACATGAACGAGTTGGCCGAGAATGAGTTGGCAAAGACTCGAGGTTCGTCGACGTTCTCAGGGTAGGAGGGCACCTGGTTGAGTGCGTTGTTCACTTCGATTAGCGTTTGCGTGATGTCGACGCCGAACGGAAAATCAAGCTCGATCACGGCACGGCCGCTGGACGCGGTGGATTCCAGCCGCTGCAGGTTGGGCAGGGTGCGAAGGTATTCCTCCTGCTCGATGAGAATTTCTTTCTCGACGTCTTGCGGTGTTGCGCCGGGCCACGCGGTCTCGATGGAGATCGTCCTAACTTCGAGGTCCGGGATCATCTGCACGGGTACGCGGAACGCGGCCAGGACACCCAGCACGGAGATGATCAGCGCGGCCACGGTCATCAGGATGCCGTTTCTTACGATGGCCTCGAACATGGCTAGGGAGTTCCGCCCACGATAGAGACTGCCTGGCCTTCCTGCAGCATTTCGTTGCCACGGACCACGACGACATCGCCGTCGGCAAGCCCGCTGGTGATTTCGACGACGCCGTTGAACTCGGAGCCGGTGCGCACGAGCTGTTCGCGCACGACGGGAAGATCGCCCCCGGGATCGACGACCCAGACCGTCACGCGACCGTCCGGAAAGCGCAGGATGGCGTCCCTGGAAACCGCAACACCGCTGCGGCCGGTGTCGATGTTGAGCGTGCCGCGGGCGGACATTCCCGGCGTGATCAGGGGCGCATTAGCCGTGTCATCGGTGTTCGCACGCACCCGGACCAGGAATGTCCGCGCGCTCGGATTCTTGACCGGCACGATCGCATCGACGTAACCCGGGATCGACCGATCCGGGAAGGCATCCAGCGAGATTTCGACCGGCGTTTCGGGCGACAGGGCGGCGAAGTTGTCCTGGCCGACGCGAAAGTCGAAGCGCAGGTTGTCCGTCGCCACCAGCTCGAACAGCCCGTCACCAGGATTCACCCACTCGCCCAGCTCTGTGAGGCGCTCGCTGATAACGCCTGCGAACGGCGCCTTGAGCGTATTGCGATCGACAATGGCCCGCTGCTCGCGTGCCGCGGCCTGCGACGCGGCCAGCGCGGCCTCGTCGCTCGACACCTCCGCGCGCAGCGATTCAATCTGCGTGCGCGCAATGCCCCGCTGAGTGCCGACTTCCTCGGCCTCGACGAAACGTCGCCGGGCATCGGCAGCGGCGATTTCACCTTGTTTCACCTCGGCAAGGGAACGTTCGAGCGCGAGCCGTGCCAGTTCTGCGTCGAGCTTGAGCAATACATCACCGGTCTCGACGCGATCACCCTCGTCAATCGTCAGTTCGGCGACGATCCCGGCGACCGCGGTGGACAGCACCGCCGTGCGTGGAGAGGTAACGGTGCCGGTTACGTTGATCTGTTTGACGACTGCACGATTCGAGGCGGTTTCGACCTGCACCGGTACGTCGGCCGCGCCGTTGGCGGAGACAAGAATGGTGGCAAGCAGGATTGTGGCGCGACGACGGTATGGCATAAGCGGCCTTGGTTGTTGGCTGGTGGCGATATTGGACACGAAGCCGTCATTGTAGATTGAAAACGCGCGCGTTTGATCCACGTCTTCACATTCTTATCGTCGCTATTCACTTGCGTGGCATAGAGAAGAGCTTTTCAGTGGGTTCCACGGACAGGAGAATGGTGCGGGAGATTTGCGTGTATGAGTTGTGCATCGTCATGCACAGTACTGCAATTTGAGCAACGGACGCCCAGGTAACCTATTGAAAAAGATAGCCAAGCTTCTACCTGCGTTCACTGAAAATCCGCGTGTCGGTCAGTTCTATTATTCCTCGACGTCGCCGGCTCCGCCCACGATCGCCTCCGCTTCCATTTCCACGAGATAGTCTTCTCCAATCAACCCTGCCTGCACCAGTGTGTTGGCCGGTTGAATGTGATCGAAGCGCTGGCCGTGGGCTCTGGAGACCGGTTCCCAGTCGTCAATGTTGCGTATATAGACTCGAGTGCGAACGACGTCTTCGAGACGGCCGCCAAGCGATCGCAGGGCGCCTTCTATCTTGTCGATCACAAAGTGCGCCTGGGCTGCGGGGTCCTTTCCACCGATCACGCGGTCACCGTGGGTAGCCGTGGTACCGGAAACCAGGATGCGGTCGCCCTTTCTCACTGCTCGAGAGAAACCGGCCAGGTCCTCCCATACCGTGCCACTTAAAGCACGTATGCGGCCGTCCGCTCCGGGTTTCGTCGGATAGGGCGGTGGTAATGTATCGATATGGTGACTCAGGTCGCCCGATGCCGTGAGGAAGGGCGGTTTGCGGTATTCGTCGCCGCAGTCACCGGGAATAGGGGTGAGGTCATTAAGCGTTTCACGGATCGCGTGCCAGCATTCCTCTTTGGGCGTGAAGTTTAGAATGGCCCGGTTATTTTGGATGTGTTCGCTTTCACCGAGACGGGCGCCGATGATGACGGCGCCGACCGCCGGCTGCTCGAGGATGAACCGGCTGGCGATATTCGCCATGGAGACCCTATGCTCGTCGGCCGTTTGTTTGAGCGCTGTCAGCAAGTTCTGAAACGGCGCCCAGCCGCCGGCCTCATCGATGTAACGCTTGTATTTCATTTGCGACCAGGTCTTGAGGTCTTCCATGGCCGGTTCGGGCTGACCCAGCCAGTGTTCGGCCAGGAACCCCCCGGCCAGTGTGCCGAACGCCAGTATCGATAGGCCTTTTTCTTCGCAGAGTCGGGTCATGCCATTGGCCGCCCGCTGATCGAGCAGGGAGAAACAGATCTGGTTGGAAACAACGTTGATGCCCGTTTCCAGCACTATAGATAAGTGCGCCGTATCGAAATTGGTCAGGCCTAAGTGCCGGATCAATCCTTCATCCCGTAACTCCTGGAGATAGAAAAGCTCGTCGAGGTAGCTGGGGTCGGCATAACTCCAGGCGTGGTACTGCAACAGGTCCAGTCGATCCGTTTGCAGGCGATCGATCGAGCGTTGCACGGCGTTTCTCACGGTGTCCCGCGAAGATCCCCCCGGTTCCGGCACCCACTTCGTGAGTATCTGCACATCATCGCTGCCGGCATATTTCCTGGTGAAGATGCCGGCAATCTCTTCGGCAGAACCGTAATGGTCTGCCATGTCGAATGTCGTCAGGCCCGCCTCCGCGTATGCCTTCATGCTTTGGGCGGTGCGGTCGAGGTCGAGCGTCTGCTGGTCACGCTCCATGTCAGCGATCTGCCACAGTCCGGTTACGATCCGGGAAATGGAAAGATCTGACGCCAGCTCGGTGTGTGTGTTTGGTTTGCTCATTTTTATTCTGGTGGCAGTTCTCTGAACAAGGAATCCACGTCCACGCCTTGCCTTTTGAGCTTGCCCAACTCCAGGAAATATATCCCGGTGGCGATCCCCATCACAATGAGCCACATCGGCGTCGAATGAAAGTACCAGGCTGCCGTGTCCGCGGACAGGTCCTTGACGATATGGATGCCGAGGAATCCCGAGAGCATGACCACGCCGCAAGTTGCGAGCAGGAGTTGCCACGGCCGGGATGTCAGTACCTTGACCTCACGAGCCAGCACGGGGTTACGCTTGGGCAAGCGCAATACCGTCACGCACATGAGCAGGAAGTTGACCAGCATCGACGTCACCATGATGTCTATTCCCAAAAAGAAGTCGCCGGCGAAATGGCTGCCCAGTATGCCGATACTGGCCATGATGCCACTCAACAGGATCGCCGTTTGTGGCGTGTGGTGACGAGGATGTACCCGCGCAATCCACCGCGGAAAAATGCCGTCTTCGGCCCAGGCGAACATCAGTCTCGATACGGCCAGTAACATTGCCGGCAGATCATTGATCAGTGCGATGGCGGCGCCAGCCACAATGGCGATGGCCCACCCCGCGGGCAGCAGGTTAACGAACAGCCCCGGCGCCGTAATATCTTTGTCCATCGCCTCCGCTGCGACATAGGACCAGGGAACGGCGTGGTAAACGGCGGCCGTGAACAAAAAATAATACGATCCCACGGTGATGACGGCAATGCCTATAGCCAACGGCAAGGTTCGCCCCGGCTTTCGAGCTTCGCCGCCGGCCTGGGCGATTGAGTCGAAGCCGATGAAACTGGAGAACAGGATGGCGGCGGCGGCCAGGAAGGTGTTGAGGTCAAAAGGAGAAGCGCCGGCGGTGGGTACGGACCGGTTCTCACCTTCGAGCAGCGCGGCCGAGAAGTCTGTGTGATCGAAGTAAAAACCGGCAACGATGACAATGCCGCCCAGGGCGAACATCAGGAACATCATCGGGATGAGCGTACGCTCGTAAAACCGACCGCCAAGGACATTAACGCCGACAAAAAGCCATACCATCACGAGGGCCAGGCCCACTCGCACGATGCCTGTCTCCAGGACGGCGGCCGCCTCGACCCACTCGAGCGCGACGGCAATGTCGCGGAAGAAGGGCACGATGATGTAGGCAATCACACCAATGACGATGGAAAGGCCGAACCACTGTGAAAAACTGGCCACGAATCCCAAGTAGGGATGCAACCCGCGGCTGGCGTAGACATAGCTTCCCCCCGCACGAGGCATGGCAGAGGCCAGAACGGCGTAGGCAAGCGCGGCCAAGAGCGCAGGAATTGCGGCAAAAAGAAAAGCGGGCAAAACCCAGGAACCAATACCCGGCACATTGCGCTGGATCATGAACGGGACGACGTAGACCGAAGCGCCCAGCATCGAGCAAATACCGGTAGCCGCGAGGCCCAAGAGGCCCAGTTGGCGGCGGAGGCCGCTGGTGGATGGCGGTTCGTCGTCGGCGGGTGAGTTCAACGTTTTATCGTTATTCGGTCGTTAGCGATCCCCGACTATCGCACGTCGCCGCTTACCGGGGCGAGTCTTTAGCTCGTGCCCTTCACCTGACGCCATAAACCAGGCGCCAATCCGCCCGCTTTTATTCAAGCGATAGTATCCATTGCTCGCGACGCAGACGTTCCATATTTCCGATAATCCACGACTGTCGTTCGCGCAGATACGATGAGGGCGACTCAACGTGCAATCGTTTGGGGCTCGGTAAAACTGCCGCAAGCAATGCAGCTTCGGTGTCTTCAAGAGCCGACGGCGCTTTGCCGAAGTACGATTTACTCGCCGCTGCAGAGCCATAAATACCCGGCCCAAATTCAGCGATATTCAGATAGATTTCGAGGATTCGTCTTTTTGATAACATCGCCTCGAGCAGTGCCGCAAAATACGCTTCAATACCCTTGCGCAGAAAACTTCTAGAGGGCCACAAATACAGATTCTTGGCGACTTGTTGCGTGATTGTCGATGCACCGCGCAGTGATTCGCCTTCGGCATATTCGTCAACAGAATCACGAATTGACTCCACATCGAATCCCATGTGGCCGGCGAACTTTTGATCCTCAGAGGCAACCACCGCAATCGGCAGAGCATCGCCCAGGTCCGCCCAGTCCACCCATTCGTGTTGCAGAGGTCGTATACCGCTGTTGTCCTGGAGCATGAACGCGGTCGCGGGCGGATCGACCCAGCGAAGTGGTGAGACAAGCAGGAAGCTCAGCAGAACGATGAGCAATGCAAGAAAAAAGAATGCTTTGCCGAGCCGCCGAAAAAGTCTACGGCCCCTATTTTCGTTACGGTAACGGTCCTGTGGATGGGGAGGGCGGCCAAATCGCTGTGATGGATACGCGCGCATCTTGGTTACCTACTTGTAGACGGTCCGATGATACCAAAAGTCCTTGTCGTTCAGGCGCTCGACCGGACGCGTCCCCCGTTAACTTCGTTGCCCTCGACAGGTCTAAAGGGAATATTCTGCGACAGAATCAGCGAGCAAAGGGCGAATCCGGTACCGATCAGGAAAACCGCCGAGTGCGAGATGACCCACACCAGTCCGAGTGCAACAGGAACAATTACGGCAGCGATGTGATTGATCGTAAAGGAGACTCCCGCAGAACTCGCGATGTCTTCAGGATCCGCGATCTTCTGAAAATACGTCTGGATCGCGATCGATTCCGTCCCTGGCCACCATTCTTGCACGTCAATCGAGTTCTGCAGATTTGGGCGAACCGGCTGCCGACCGACCAATCCTTGTGCGAGCATCCGGAACAGACCTACAGCTGCTTGCAGGCACGTAACTGCTGCGTCAATGCGAGCAGCTCCGCGAGGTATTCCTCGCCCTGTTCCTTCGTATAGGCATTCCCTCGCATCTCGAGATCAATCGCATCGATCGCATCCCGCGTCGTTTTCTC
>CAMYLB010000160.1 GCA_947259145.1 uncultured Woeseiaceae bacterium | reverse complement strand
AGATCGAGTGAAATTGCCGGTCGCGGCTCGTCGCTACGCGCATGCGGTTGCCGGTGCATCTGTCGCAGCGTGCGGCGGTGCCATCAGCTTCATGGGGATTTGAGCGCTCGTTTCAGTATAATCAGGCGCTCGCGTCGATCCTCCGGAGCCGTGATGCAGTCAACTCTGCTAGACCAGGGACTCACGCTCATGCTTGTAGGCATGGGCACCGTGTTTGTTTTCCTGACGATCCTGGTTGCGGGAATGTCCTTGATGGCGCTACTCGTACACCGTCTTACGCCCGCGCCGGTTGACGCGGTCGCAAGTGATGAAGAGGTCGCGGCGATTACGGCCGCGATCACGCAACATCGAAAAATCAGCCCCTGACCTAGTGAATGACAAAAATGAGCGATAAGAAACCCTTAGGGATTACCGAACTGGTGCTGCGAGATGCGCATCAAAGTCTGCTTGCGACGCGCCTGCGTATCGACGACATGCTGCCAATCGCGGGGAAACTCGATCAGGTGGGCTTCTGGTCCATGGAGTCGTGGGGCGGCGCCACGTTCGACGCTTGCATACGCTACCTTGGCGAGGATCCCTGGGAGCGCATCCGTCGCCTGAAAGCCGCGATGCCAAATACGCCACAGCAGATGCTGTTTCGTGGACAGAACATCCTTGGCTACCGGCATTACGCGGACGATCTTGTCGAGAAATTCGTCGAGCGTTGCGCGGTCAATGGCGTTGATGTTTTCCGCATTTTCGACGCGCTGAATGATTTGCGAAACCTTGAAACAGCGATCAAAGCAACGCTGGCTGTCGGCAAGCACGCTCAGGGCACAATGTCTTACACCGTAAGCGAGGTTCACACAGTCGATCTCTGGGTCGATATGGGCAAGCGCATCGAGGACATGGGCGCGCACTCCATCTGCATCAAGGACATGGCAGGTCTCTTGCGTCCGTATGTCGCGTTCGAGCTCGTGAGTCGCTTGAAGGAGGCAGTCGACATTCCGGCGGCAGAGGCGGGCATTGATAATATCGATACGGCCGTATCTTCGATGAGCATGACATATGGCCATTCGCCGACAGAGTCGCTGGTCGCGATCCTGGAGGGCACAGACAGGGATACCGGTCTCGATATCGTTCTCATCGAAGAAATCGCCTCGTATTTTCGTGAGGTCCGCAAAAAGTACGCGAAGTTCGAGGGTTCGCTCAAAGGCGTGGACTCGCGCATTCTGGTCGCACAGGTGCCCGGTGGCATGCTGACCAACCTGGAGAACCAGCTGCGTGAACAGAACGCGAGTGACAAGCTCGACAAAGTGCTCGAGGAGATTCCGCGAGTTCGCAAAGACCTGGGGACGTTGCCGCTGGTGACACCGACGTCACAGATCGTCGGTACTCAGGCGGTTATTAACGTCATGTCCGGGTCGCGCTACGGCAACATCACAAAAGAAACCGCCGGCGTTCTCAAGGGTGAATACGGTGCGACGCCGGCACCCGTTAACAAGGAACTGCAGACGAAGGTGCTGGAGGGTGCAGAGCCTGTAACTTGCAGACCGGCTGATTTGCTTGAGCCGGAGCTCGAGCGCCAGACGGAAGAGTTAAAGCGCATTGCCAGAGAGAAGGGCATCCGGCTGGCAGATGCGGTCGTCGATGATGTCCTGACCTATGCACTGTTTCCCCAGATCGGTACCAAATTTCTCGAGAATCGTGACAATCCGAGTGCGTTCGAGCCGGTTCCCTGTGCTGAAACCGAGGCTCCTGCCGCACGGCCTGCCGCGACGGCAACAGGGTCGGGCGTCTATTCTGTGCGTGTGAACGGCAAGGCGTTCACCGTCGAGATTGCCGAGAGCGGCCAACTGGCCAGCATTAGCGCGGCAGCTGCTGCGCCCAACGCAAGCACCGCAGCGGCAGGCACTGGTGAGGCCGTTAAAGCCGTACTCGCCGGTAACATTTTCAAAGTCAATGTCGCGCCGGGTGCAACCGTAAGCAAAGGCGATCCGCTCGTCATTGTCGAGGCAATGAAAATGGAAACGGCCGTGGCTGCCCCGCGCTCCGGTACCGTCACTGAAGTCTTCGTCAACGAAGGCGATGCAGTCAAGGTCGGCGACCCACTCGTCGCGATCGGCTGACGACCGGCTGATCAGTGGAACTTATTGAGCAAATCTGGTTCGGGTCAGGTATCTACCAGATCAAGGTCGGGCAGCTTGTCATGCTCGGCGTCTGTCTTCTCCTGCTTTACCTCGGAATAGTTCGCAAGTTTGAACCACTGTTGCTCGTGACCATCGGTTTCGGCGGGCTACTCAGCAATATTCCGGGTGTCGAAATTGCAACCGGTGATGGCTTGCTGCACCTTGCCTACGAGATTGGCATTGAGACGGGTGCGTTCCCCCTGATTATTTTCATGGGTGTCGGCGCGCTGACGGACTTCGGGCCGCTACTCGCCAACCCGCGAACGCTGTTCCTCGGTGCAGCCGCACAGTTCGGGATTTTCGCGACATTGCTCGGTGCGCTCGGCTTGACCGAATTGGGACTGATGGACTTTTCGCTGCGCGAAGCGGCGGCTATCGGCATCATCGGCGGCGCTGACGGACCCACGGCTATTTACGTTGCGGGTAAACTCGCACCCGATCTGCTCGGCGCCATTGCTGTCGCCGCTTATTCCTATATGGCGCTGGTGCCGCTAATTCAGCCGCCCATCATGAGGTTGCTGACGACCGAGGCGGAGCGCCAGATTGAAATGGTGCAATTGCGCGACGTGTCCAGGGCGGAGCGCATCATTTTCCCGTTATTGCTGCTATTGCTTGTCGGGATGCTCCTGCCCACGGCTGCGCCGCTTCTGGGAATGCTCGCCTTCGGCAACCTGATGCGTGAGTGTGGGGTGGTCGAACGCCTCTCCAATACAACGCAGAACTCACTGATCAATATTGTGACGATCTTCCTCGGCCTTGCCGTCGGATCCAAGCTTAGTGCGGAGCAGTTCCTGGTGCCGAGCACACTGGGTATCCTGGTTCTCGGTATGGTCGCTTTCGCAATCGGCACGGCGAGCGGCGTCATAATGGCCAAATTGCTGAACAAGATATCGACGCAGCCCATTAATCCGCTGATCGGTGCGGCCGGTGTATCCGCGGTTCCGATGGCTGCGCGCGTCGCCAACAAAGTCGGGCTTGAAGCCAACCCGCACAATATCCTGCTGATGCACGCCATGGGACCCAATGTCGCCGGCGTTATCGGCTCAGCCGTAGCAGCCGGCATCATGATAATGTTCGCTTCATGAAGCGGCACCCGCGAGACAGCGGGCGGTCATTAGTCTGGAAGTGAAGATAATGTCTTTATCAATAGTCATTCCCGCAAAAAACGAATCAGCCTCGATCGGCAATATTGTCACGGCCGCAAAAGAAGCCTGGCCCGACGCCGAGATTATCGTCGTCGATGACGGGTCTGATGACGCGACCGCCGAGGTTGCACGCGCGGCGGGCGCCACGTTGGTGCACCACCCCGAGAGTCTTGGCAATGGTGCGGCGGTGAAAGCCGGCGCCAGAGCCGCACAGGGCGATATCATCGCGTTCATGGATGGCGACGGCCAGCATGACCCGAAAGAGCTGGCGCCGTTAGTGCAAAAACTCGACGAGGGTTATCACATGGCCGTGGGCGCGCGTGACTCAGGCTCCCACGCCAATTTTGGCCGGTTTTTCGCAAACGGCTTTTACAACGGCGTCGCATCGTTACTGATTGGACGGAGGATTCTGGACCTGACCTCTGGTTTCCGGGTTGCTCGCGCGGAGTTATTCAAAGAGTTTCTTTACCTGTTACCGAACGGGTTTTCGTATCCAACGACTATAACCATGGCTTTTCTGCGCTCGGGATACCCGCTCTGTTTCGTGCCGATCAAGGCCACGACGCGTGTCGGCAAGAGCCATATTCGTCCGATTCGAGATGGTATCCGGTTCCTGGTGATTATCTTCAAGATCGCGACGCTGTATTCACCGCTGAAGATTTTTCTGCCCGTCAGCGGACTATTCTTCGTAACGGGTCTCGGCTACTACGGGTATACACTAATGACCGTTGGCCGGTTTACGAACATGAGCCTGCTCGTGTTCAGCGCTTCGGTAATCGTGTTTCTGATCGGCCTGATCTCAGAACAGATAACGGCGCTTACCTACAGGCGGTCCTGAGGGGGCGCCGACGCAGTAAGGGACATTACTGTCGTGACAAGACCACAAGCTAGCGCTTGTAGTGGTCTTCCAGCACTTGCGCCACGCAGCTGGTCAACCGTTTGCCGGTTTCAATATGCAGGAACTCGTTGGGGCCGTGCGCGTTGGACTTGGGTCCCAGAAGCCCGGTAATCAGGAATTGTGCTTCAGGAAAGCGCTCGCCGAGCATGCCCATAAATGGAATCGTGCCGCCGGTGCCCATATACATAGACGGTTTGCCGAAAAACGCAGTCGACGCTTTGTGCATCGACGCTTCGAGCCAATCGGCAACTGCTGGCGCATTCCAGCCGGCCATTGTCGATTCAACTTCGAATGACACTTTCGCCAACGGCGGTGTATTGGCCTCGAGCGCCTTCTTAACTGCGGCTGCTGCGTCATCCGCATCACAGTTCGGCGGTAGCCGAAATGACAGTTTCAGGGTCGTAAAGGGCAGCAGTACGTTGCCGGCGTCGATCAGCGCCGGCATTCCCTCGGCGCCGGTCACGGCCAGCGTTGGTCTCCATGTGTTGTTGAGCAATATTTCCGAACGCGATTCGCCCGGCGCAGGGGCGTCCACGGCCCAGGGGAACTTCTCATAGACCGAATTTTGCAGCGTTTCGGCTGCAAGGCGCGCCTGTTCGAGTCGTTGTTCCGGAATCTCAACATGCAGGTCGTCGAGCAGAATCTGTCCATTCGATTCGTCTTCGATTCGACTGATGAGCTGGCGGGCGATCCTGAAACTCGATGGCACGACGCCACTGGCGGTGCCCGAGTGCACGCCCTCGGTCAGCACGTCGACGCGCAGCATCCCTGTCAGATTGCCACGCAGAGAAGTCGTGCACCATAGCTGGTCGTAGTTTCCGCATTCGGCGTCGAGGCAGACAACCAGGTCTGGCGAGCCGATGCGGTCTTCAAGCAAGTCGATGTAATAGGGCAGGTCGAAACTGCCGCTTTCTTCACAGCCTTCGATGATAACCACGCAGTGCGCGTGAGGAACGTCCTGTTCCTGCAAAGCGCGAATCGCAGTCAGGGAACCGAACGTCGCGTAGCCGTCGTCGGCGCCGCCGCGTCCGTACAACTTGCCGTCTTTGATGACCGGTGTCCATGGATCGAGGTCGTCATCCCATCCGCTGAATTCTGGCTGTTTGTCGTAATGTCCGTACAGCAAAACGACATCGTCGGACTGCCCGGGAATGTCAATAAACAGAATCGGCGTGCGGCCCTCGATGCGTACGATTTCCACCTGCATATCTTTGATCGGCTGCTTGCGGCTCCAGGCCTCGAGCATTGCAACAGCCTCTTCCATGTGGCCGTGCTTCTCCCAGTCGGGGTCAAATGACGGTGACTTGTTCGGAACTTTGATGTATTCCGATATCTCGGGAATGATCGAGTCATCCCACATGTTATTGACGAAATCGGCGGCTTGATTGTTGTTCATTGTTTTCCTAGTCCGTTGTCAGTGAGCGAATCAAGGTTAGTGTCATGCGCTCTGTCGTGATGAAATCCCAGCTATAGGAATCATACTTCGCCAGAGGATTGACTTCGAGCACATCGTCGCTGCTGTTGCCCTGGTCAAGCAGCGCTTTAACCATCGCTCTGCCGTCAATTAACATGTCGATGTCGGCCGTCATGCCGGCTTTGTCGGTTAACGACCCGTGGCCCGGTATGATTTTTGTTTCATCGTCAGCCATGGACAGGATTTCCTGCTGCGCAACAATATAGCCGTCGACGGTGCCACCGTTGTCGAGGTCAATGTAAGGGAAGATGCCGTGAAACAGGATGTCGCCAGTGTGGATGACGTTGGCGCCCGGAAAGTATATGACGGCGTCACCATCGGTATGGGCCTTTGGCAGGTGCTCGACCCGAGCCTCGATTCCGCCAAGGTGGAAAGTCACGCCATCGCCGAAAGTTATGACCGGAAGTCCGTCCGGACCGCCAGCGCCCGATGCGTCTGGCAGCAGCCGTTTTCGGATGTTGTCGTGGGCGAAAACGACGGTGCCGTTGTCGGCAAAAACGGCGTTGCCACCGGCATGGTCTCCATGAACGTGGGTATTGACCATGAAGTCAATCGGACCACCGGCCGTCGCGGTAACGTGCGCCAGCAGGTTCTCAGCCAGCGGCGGCAAGCCATCGTCAATCATTGCGACATGACCTTCGCCAACGAGTACGGCCATGTTACCGCCGCCGAAGCCGCCCTTGGCCTCGACCATAAAGATGCCGGGTTCGATTTCGGCGGAACTGAAAGTGATCTCGGCGTCCTGGGCAAACGCCAGCGACGCCATAAATAAAGGCAAAACGATGAGCTTCTTCATCATTGTCTCCGGAAATCGTGGGACGGTGATTGTATCTCAGAAATGGCTATTGGCGACCCGGAAACGAGAACTGCGCTTTTTCTCGAACGCCACCAGACGGCCAGCGCTGCGTAATTGTCTTGCGACGCGTATAGAAACGGACGCTGTCCGGGCCATAGGCGTACAGGTCGCCGAACAAGGAACGTTTCCAGCCGCCAAAGCTGTGATAAGCGACCGGTACCGGCAGCGGTACGTTGATGCCAACCATGCCGACCTTGATGTTGTCGGCAAAATAGCGTGCAGCCTCGCCGTCGCGCGTAAAAATGCAGGTGCCGTTGCCGTACTCGTGATCATCGATCAACTGCATGGCCTGTTCTTCGGATTCGGCGCGCACGACGCAAAGTACGGGGCCGAAGATCTCTTCCTGGTAGATGCGCATACCTGACGTAACCCTGTCGAACAGGCAGGGCCCGAGGAAGAATCCGTCCTCATGCCCCGCAACGACAAGATCCCGGCCATCGGCGATGAGGTCGGCTCCCTCTTTCACGCCCAGGTCAACATAGCCGCGCACCTTTTCATGATGCACTTTCGTCACCAGTGGACCCATGTGATTGGCGTTGTCAGTTCCCGCCCCAACCTTGAGATTCGCAATTTCTTTCTGCAGTTTGCCTACCACCATGTCTGCGGTTTCGTCGCCAACGCATACGGCCACCGAGATCGCCATGCATCGCTCGCCACAGGAGCCAAACGCCGCTCCCATCAGGGCGTTCACGGCATTGTCCACATCCGCATCGGGCATGATGATTGCGTGATTCTTCGCACCACCCAGTGCCTGAACACGCTTGCCATTTTTTGTGCCCGTGGCGTAGATGTACTCCGCAACGGGCGTCGAGCCCACAAAGCTCACTGCCTGAACTCGAGCGTCATTAAGTAATGTGTCCACAGCTTCCTTTGGGCACCATCGCCGGAAAGTTGAACGGCGTAATTCCGGCGACAACACCGAGCGGCTGATGGTCGGACCAGCTGTCGATTCCAGGCCCAACGTTGCGCGAGTATTCGCCTTTCAACAGCTCCGGAATACCGCAGGCATAGTCGACGACTTCGACTCCGCGCCCGAACTCGCCCATCGCATCGTCCAGAACCTTGCCGTGCTCGTCGGTGATGGCGGCAGCGATCTCGTCGGCGTGTTCCTCCAGTAACTGCTTGAAACGAAACATGATGCGTGCCCGCTTCGCCGGCGGCGTGTTACGCCACGCAGGAAACGCCGCTTCAGCTGCAGCGATCGCATTTTCGACGGTTTGTTGTGATGCCATCGCAACGTGCCGGGTCACCTTGCCCGTCGCAGGATTTGTAATCGGTTCAGGCCGATTATCATCCGCGACGTCCACGCCGTTGATGAAGTGGCCCACGACGTTCGCAACGTCAATTTTGCTTGCAGGTCTGGCGTTCATAGTGTCTCCGGGTATCGTTCGCAGCTACTCGATCGTATCGAGGACGCGACGGATCGTCTCAAATGATTTTTGCATTTCATCGGGCCTGGAATTCAGGAAAGGCGAGAACTGCAGTGTATCCATGCCGTTGCGGATCACCAGGTGTTCGTCCCAAAAGCATTTCTTGTGAGCTTCGCCGCCACGAGCGCCCGGGGCGCCTTCGCGCGGCGCCATTTCGATGGCACCCATCAGGCCGAAATTACGCACATCGATAACATGCTTGTGATCGGCAAAGGAATGCAGCAGGTCTTCGAAATGCTGTTCCAGTGCGGCGGCTTGTTCAAATGTGCCTTCCTCTTCGTACACATCCATTGTGGCCAGCCCGGCTGCTGCGGCGACCGGGTGCCCCGAGTACGTGTAACCGTGGAAAAGTTCGATCATATGCTCCGGTCCCTGCATGAATGCATCGTAGATCGAGTCGCTAACCAGCACCGCGCCCATCGGGATTACACCGTTTGTAAGCCCTTTGGCTGTTGTAATAATGTCCGGCATCACGCCGAAACGCTGCGCACCGAAAGGTCGGGCGAGACGACCGAACGCGGCAATGACCTCATCAAATATCAGCAGGATGCCATGCTTGTCGCAGATCTCACGCAGCCGCTCGAGGTACCCGACTGGCGGCGGTAATACGCCAGTGGAGCCGGCGACCGGTTCGACGATGACAGCTGCAATGTTGCTGCCGTCGTGCAGCGCACAAAGTCGTTCGAGATCGTCAGCGAGGTGCGCTCCCCAAGCGGGCTGTCCGCGAGTAAATGCATTGTGTTCGAGGTCTTGGGTGTGACGGATGTGATCCACGCCCGGGATCAGGTTGGGGCTAAACGCCTTGCGATTCGGAACCATGCCGCCGACCGACATGCCTCCAAAATTCACGCCATGATAACCGCGTTCGCGGCCGATCAGCCTGGTGCGATTTCCTTCACCGCGGGCGCGGTGATAGCCGAGCGCTATTTTTAGCGCCGTATCGACCGACTCGGAACCCGAATTCGTAAAGAAGCACCTCGTGATGCCCTCCGGCGCCATGGCCGTGACTTTTTCTGCCAGGGCGGCCGCTTTGTCATTGGTTACCTGGAAGGTCATGCAGTAGTCGAGCGTTGCGACCTGTTTCTGCACGGCTGCCACGATCTTCGGATGGCAGTGGCCGAGGCCCGAGGTCCAGAGCCCGGAAAAAGTGTCGTACAGCTTCGAGCCATCGTCGGCCGTGTAGTAGTGGCCCGATGCGCCTTTAATCACTCTGGGTTTCTTCTTGAAATCGCGGTTGGCCGTAAACGGCATCCAGTAGGCGTCCAGATTCTT
>CAMYLB010000159.1 GCA_947259145.1 uncultured Woeseiaceae bacterium | reverse complement strand
CCACAGCATGAACGGCGCCTGTCGCATTTCGACGCTTTCCAGCAGCACCCAGTAAAACGCCAGGAAGAACGGCATCTGAATCAGTATCGGCAAACAGCCGGCCGCCGGGTTGACCTTCTCCCGCTTGTAAAGCTCCATCATTGCCTGGCTCAGCGCCTGGCGATCGTCTTTGTAGCGATCCTGCAGCGCCTTCATGCGCGGCTGCAGGTTGCGCATCTTGGCCATCGAACGACCGCTCGCTTCGGTTAACTTGTAGAACGCGAGCTTGATGAGGAACGTGACGAGAATAATCGAGACGCCCCAGTTGCCTACAAAGGTGTGGACCTTGCTAAGCAACCAGAACAAGGGCTGAGAAATGATCGTCAGCCAGCCGTAGTCGACCGAAAGTTTCAGGGTCTTGTCGATGTCTTCCAGCTGGGACTGCAGTTTAGGGCCGACAAAAAGCGTCGTTTGGAACGTCTTGCTCGATCCGGGCGCTATCGCTTCAGCGCTTCTGCCGATAGCGCTGCTGATTGAAACGTCGCCGGCAACAGCTACCGCATACTTGTGCTCGACTCCGGCCTGCGGCACAACCGCGCTAAGGAAGTGATGCTGGATCGATCCGAACCAGCCCTGCTTTGCGTAGAACTCGACTTTGCCGTCCTCAACAAGGTTGTCGTGCTTTAACTTCTCGGATTTTTCGCCGTTGTAAATTATCGGCCCGGCGAAGGAGTAAGAATCCACATCGAACATGGACCGCTCCTGCTCCTTGAAATGGCGCTTGAGGCGAACATACTCGGCGCCACTCCAGAGCGCCTCGGTGCCGTTCCTTACCTCTTGTTCGAGGCCGATCACATAGCTGCCTTTCCGAAACCGGTAGCGCTTCTCGATAACGATGCCGCTGTCGTCAGTCCAGGTCAGCGGCACCACGAGCTCATCTCGGCCGCCGAGTTCGTACGACGCCTGCTTACTGGAGAACGTCGTCAGGTGCGTCGCCTCGGCGCCGCCGCCGGTTGCGCGAACGCCGGACTCGATGAGCCCCGTGGCATCCGCGCGGGTACTCAATAACTCGATAAGGGTGTCGGGCTGATCTTTGGCCACCGGGTATTTGAGGAGCACCGCTTTTTGCAGCGTGCCGCCCCGGGTGCTGATTTCGATGTCCAGAACGTCTGTCGTGACACGAATGGCTGGCGCCTGTTGTTCGGCGCTTGACGCCGGTGGCTCCTCCGGGGCCGTGGGAGACGCCGATGATGCGCCCTCGTCGCTGATTTCCGGCAGGTCCTCATCAATGTCCGACGCTGTGCCGGGCTCAGCGGGCTGAAGCGTCTGTTCGGCAACCATCGGTGCCGGCCAGGTCTGGTACGTTATCCAGGCCATGAGTCCGAAGAAGGCCCAAATCAGCAGTCGTTGGTTGTCCATCGATTAGCTTTCCTGCGGTATCCGTTTCGCTGTGCGGCATCGGCGCCAATGGCTTTCGAGGCTTCCGAACACCTTCCGGTTGCTGGCGTTGGCCGCCGCCGGCTGATTGATCACGACGATGTCCAGGCCCACCAGTGACGCCTGCTGCTGGCGAAACGACTCCCTGATAATTCGCTTAATGCGATTTCGTTTTGTGGCCAGGCGGCAGTGTTTCTTGGAAATCGCCAGGCCGAGTCTCGCGGCGCCCGCTTCATTGCGCCTGCAGAGCACTGTAAATAAATTATCGCGGCTTCGTGAGGCTTTTTGAAATACACGGCCGAAAGCAGCCGCATCAAGAAGCCGGTTGTCTTTTCCGAACCGGTTGATTCGACTGCTCGTCAATCCTGAATGGTTGCTCTTCGCCGTATCCGGCGCCGGGGGCGTTACGGCGTCAACCGCGCGCGGCCTTTTGCGCGACGGCGCTTCAACACGAGGCGCCCGGCCTTGGTAGCCATGCGCGCACGAAACCCATGGGTGCGGGCGCGCTTGATTTTGCTGGGCTGAAATGTGCGTTTCATGGCTGTGTACCTGGGTCATCAGTCGGCCCGAAAAGGACCGTACTTTTGGGAGGGCGGCAAGGGTACGCAGATGGCCAGACAGTGTCAACAGAGTAATGTAAACATTGGGGTTTTGGCCCTTGGCAAGCTGTGGATAACTGCATCTGGCGGCGCTCGTACATAGGGTATAGACTGCTTGATCGTTCGCTTTTTTCATTGTTGCCACACCGCCGTCTGCGGTCCACCGGGGAGTGTTTTGTCTGTCGAGTCGACGCTTTGGAATCGGTGCCTCCGCGTCTTGCAGGTAGAGCTTCCCGAGCAACAATTCAACACCTGGATCCGTCCCCTGCAGGCCGTCGACGATGACGCCTCGCTGCGCCTGCTCGCGCCGAATCGCTTTGTCGTCGATTGGCTGCGCCAACACTACATGGATCGCATCCTCGAGCTCGTCGGTGATGGGGGCCAGAACATAGAGGTATTGCTGGAGGTTGGGTCGCGCTCGGTTGCCCCCGCCGCGAGTGCGCCTCAGCGTCCCGCCCCCACCCCGATCAGAGCGGAGCAAGGAGCCCCGATCGTCTCTCGGCTGAACCCGACCTTCACGTTCGACAGTTTTGTCGAAGGCAAGAGCAACCAGCTTGCGCGGGCAGCGGCGAGCCAGGTCGGCGAAAACCCCGGTAAGTCCTACAACCCGCTGTTTATCTACGGCGGCGTCGGCCTTGGCAAGACGCACCTCATGCATGCCATCGGCAATTCAATGCTGAAGAACAACCCGGCCGCCCGCGTCAGTTACGTGCACTCGGAGCGCTTCGTAGGCGACATGGTCAAGGGGCTGCAGCACAATACGATTTCTGAGTTCAAGCGCTCGTATCGATCGCTCGACGCGTTGCT
>CAMYLB010000158.1 GCA_947259145.1 uncultured Woeseiaceae bacterium | reverse complement strand
AACCGCGTATATCGCGGACGACCGTTCGATCACGATCCATTGTGGTGACTATTTCAAATTCTCCGAAGGCCCGTTCGATGCGTATTACGATCGCGGCGCACTCGTGGCGATACCGCCGAATTTGCGCGGCAAGTATGTCGAGCACACGCGCTCGTTACTCGGTGCCAACGCTATGCGGTTGATCATTTGCCTCGAATACGATGCGTCGATTGCGACCGGGCCGCCGTTCCCGGTGCCCGCCGAAGAAATCCTCTCCTACTGGCCCGATCTTGCGCGTGTTGATGCTTACGACGATATCGAGAACGGTCCACCGAAGTTCCGCGAGGCGGGTCTCGATGAGATGATCGAAGTTGTTTGGCGGAATCCCTGATGGGTCCGCTGGCAGGGGTCAAAATCATCGAAATGAAGGGCATCGGCCCAGCTCCGTATGCTGGCATGTTGCTTGCGGACATGGGTGCCGACGTCATCGTTGTGGAGCGGTCGTCGGAAACGGTGGGCATCGCCGTTCCGGCAAAGAAAGATGTGACGTCGCGCGGCAAGCGATCCATCGCGATAGATATCAAGAATCCTGCCGGCCTGAAAGCGTTATTGAGGCTGGTCGAGGATGCGGATGTGCTGTTCGAAGGTTTCCGTCCCGGTGTCGCCGAGCGCCTGGGGTTCGGTCCAGAGCAGTGCCACGAGATTAACCCGGCGCTGGTCTACGGTCGTCTTACCGGTTGGGGCCAGCACGGCCCGCTGGCCAACGCTGCCGGGCACGACATCAACTACATTGCATTGACCGGCGCACTAGCGGCTATTGGTGGCAAGGAGAAACCGGTGCCGCCATTGAACGTGCTCGGCGACTACGCCGGAGGCAGCCTGTTCCTGGTGACCGGTATTCTGGCGGCGCTCCTGGAAGCGCGGCAGTCGGGAAAAGGGCAGGTCATCGATGCCGCGATCACTGATGGATCGGCAAGCCTGATGTCGGTATTTCATGGCTGGAAAGACCTGGGTTTCTGGAATGAAAAACGTCATTCCAATCTTCTTGACGGCGCCGCGTATCACTACGACGTCTACGAAACGGCCGATGGAAAATTCGTATCGATCGGAGCGCTGGAGCCGCAGTTCTATACGCTGCTGGTCGAGAAAGCGGGTCTCGATGAAGAGCTGTTCGGCGAACAGGCGGGGCCGGAACAATGGCCGGCGCTAAAGGAACAGCTCGCCATTGTTTTCAAACAGCGCAGCCGGCAGGAATGGTGCGAACTGCTGGAGGGCAGTGATGCCTGTTTTGCGCCGGTCCTGGATTTCACGGAGGCACCGGCGCATCCGCACAACCATGCCAGGGGCACTTACGTTACAATTGCGGGTGTCGATCAGCCAGCGCCAGCACCGAGATTCAGCCGCAGTGAATGCGGACTGCCCGGCGAGCCGAAGGCAGAGGGTGTCGATACGGAAGCCGTGCTGCGAGAATCCGGATTCAGCGATGCCGACATCGCGGGATTGCGTGATTCGGGCGCGCTGACCTGAATTTACATAAATAATATGCATTAAGTAAGTGCGATAAATCATTGAAATGAAAGAAATTATACGTATATAAATGGAAGCATCCTCGAGACAGTTGCTTCCTGACACCTAGGCGCCAGACAACCTACCAGGACGAACCCATTGAGTAAGAAGACATCGACAATAATTTACACACTCACCGACGAAGCACCGCTGCTGGCGACCTGCTCGCTGCTGCCGATCATTCGCAAGTTTACGGCGTCGGCCGGCATCGAGGTCGCTGAGAGCGATATTTCGGTAGCCGGTCGAATTCTTGCCGAGTTCCCGGACTACCTCAGCGATGATCAGAAGGTTCCCGATAACCTCGCCGAACTCGGCCGTCTGACCCAGTTTCCGGACACCAACATCATCAAGCTGCCCAACATCAGCGCCTCGGTACAGCAGCTGAAGGATGCCATCGCCGAGCTGCAGTCAAAGGGCTACAAGATCCCGGACTTCCCGGACGATCCAAAGACCGAGGAAGAACAGGTGCTCAGGCGGCGCTACGGCAAAGCGCTCGGCAGCGCCGTCAACCCGGTCCTTCGTGAGGGCAACTCGGACCGCCGCGCGCCACCCGCAGTCAAGCGTTACGCCCAGAAACACCCGCATTCGATGGAACCATGGAGCCAGGCCTCGCGTACCCATGTCTCGCATATGCACGGCGGCGACTTCTACTCGAGCGAGAAAACCATGACCATCGACAAGGCCTGCAACGTCTCCATGGACCTGGTGACGAAGAGCGGCAAGACGATCGTGCTCAAGGACAAGGTCGAGGTGGAAAAGGACGAAGTAATCGACAGCATGTTCATGAGTAAGAAGGCGCTGTGCGATTTCTACGAGAAGGAGATGGAAGACGCCTATCAGACCGGGGTAATGTTTTCACTGCACGTCAAGGCGACCATGATGAAGGTGTCGCACCCGATCGTCTTTGGCCATGCGGTCAAGGTTTTCTACAAAGACGCTTTTGCCAAGCACGGCGAACTCTTCGACGAACTCGGCGTGAACGTCAACAACGGCCTGGCCAGCATATACGACAAGATTACGTCGCTGCCCGGTACGCAGCTGGAAGAGATCGTCAATGACCTGCACGCCTGTCATGCACACCGCCCCGAGGTGGCGATGGTAGATTCGGCCAAGGGCATCTCCAATTTTCATGTTCCGAGTGACGTCATCGTCGACGCTTCAATGCCGGCGATGATCCGCAGCGGCGGCAAAATGTGGGGCCCGGACGGCCGTCTAAAGGACACCAAGGCGGTTATGCCCGAGAGCACGTTCGCACGCATCTACCAGGAGATTATCAACTTCTGCAAAACCCACGGCGCCTTTGATCCGGCCACCATGGGCACGGTGCCGAATGTTGGCCTGATGGCCAAGAAGGCGGAGGAGTACGGTTCGCACGACAAGACCTTCGAGATTCCCGAAGGCGGCGTCGCGCGCATTGTCGATGACCAGGGCAAGGTGTTAATGGAGCTGAACGTCGAAGAGGGCGACATCTGGCGCATGTGCCAGGTCCAGGACGTAGCGATTCAGGATTGGGTCAAGCTGGCCGTGACCCGTGCACGCCTGTCCGGAATGCCGGTCGTGTTCTGGCTCGACGAGTATCGTCCGCACGAGGCTGAACTGATCAAGAAGGTCGAGACCTACCTAAAGGACCACGACACCGACGGACTCGACATCCAGATCATGTCGCAGACTCGTGCCATGCGTTACACGCTGGAGCGCGTGATCCGCGGCAAGGACACGATATCGGCGACCGGCAACATACTGCGCGACTACCTCACGGACCTGTTCCCGATCATGGAACTCGGCACCAGCGCCAAGATGCTCTCGATCGTGCCGCTAATGGCCGGCGGAAGCCTGTTCGAAACGGGCGCCGGTGGCTCGGCCCCCAAGCACGTGCACCAGCTGGTCGAGGAGAACCACCTGCGCTGGGATTCGCTCGGCGAATTCCTCGCCCTGGCGGTCTCACTGGAAGACGTTGCTCACAAGACTGACAATAGCAAGGCCAAGATTCTTGCTACGACACTCGATGCGGCGACGGGCAAACTGCTCGATAACGGCAAGTCGCCATCGCGTCGCACGGGAGAGCTCGACAACCGTGGCAATCACTTCTATCTCGCCATGTACTGGGCGCAGGCACTCGCGGAACAGACAGCCGATGCGGAGTTGCAGAAACATTTTGCGCCGCTCGCGAAGGCCCTTGCGGACAACGAAGACAAGATCGTTGAAGAGTTGAACTCGGTTCAGGGAAAGAGTGTCGATATTGGTGGCTACTACATGCCGGATGCGGAGAAGACCAAGGCCGTGATGCGACCGAGCGCGACTTTGAATGCAGTGCTGGCTTCGAATGGTTGAAAGCAAACAGAAGACGAAAGTCCTGTTTGTTTGCATGGGCAATATCTGTCGATCGCCGACGGCCGAAGGCGTATTTCGTCATCACGTTGCTGAAGCCGGGCTGGGCGAGAGAATTGTTGTCGATTCAGCGGGTACGCATGCCTATCACGTCGGTGATCCGCCGGATCGACGCGCACATGCGGCCGCAGAGCGCAGGGGAGTTTCGCTGCTCGATATTCGCGCCCGACGCGTCAGCGACGACGACTTCGAGCGCTTTGACTACATCATAGCGATGGATGAAGACAACGCTGCGCGGCTGAGAGATCAGTCACCGCCCGAACATCATTCCAAAGTGCGACTGTTCCTCGAATTTTCATCGAGCGGCGCGCGTGAAGTGCCCGATCCCTACTATGGAGGGGCGGCCGGTTTCGAACGCGTGCTGGATCTTGTTGAAGACGCGTCCCGAGGCCTGCTCGAGACGCTCTCCAAAAAATAAACGCTAATCCTGCGGCGACGGCTCAGCGGGCTTGCTGTCCGGTTTCGGTGCCAGCTCTGTCGCGTGTGCCGCTTCCGGTTTTGGTGCCGGTTTCGGCGCTGCGGTTTTTGGCGGCGGCTTGATGTCCGTCGCTGCCTGGGACTCCCAGGGTAGCAGGCGCGTAGTTGGTTTTGCTTGCCCGCCGTTATCTCCCGCGGGTTTCGCTGCCGGTTCGGGTCTGGGTTTCGGAGAACTGTCAGCGACCTTCGGTTCGGGTTTAGGCTGCGGCGAGCGATCAGCGGCCTTCGGTTCGGGTTTAGGCGGCGGCGAGCGGTCAGCGGCCTTCGGTTCGGATATAGGTTGCGGCGAGCGGTCAGCGGCCTTCGGTGACGACTCCGGCTTGGGCTTCTGCGGGCTATCGGCAGCCTTTTCCGGAACGGGGGCTTTGTTTAACGCGGTATCGTCACGCGAACGTTCCTCATCAGTCCGGGCACGCGGTGGGCCAGCATCCTGTTTTGCTTTTGGAGGCGCAGGCGCCTTTTCAGCCGGCTTCGATTCCTGCGTACTCGCTGCCTGGGTATCCGTTACCTGCTCGGGTTTGTCCGCCGTGCGACGGCGCCTGCGTCCACCGCGGCTGCGACGATTGCGCGAGCTTCGAACCTGATCAGTTTGTGACTCATCAGACGCATCTTGTTGCACATTAGGATCTGCGGGCTTCTGCTGACTGTCTTTGGCTGCCTGCTTTTTCGCAGGCGCTTTTTTCGCAGGCGCTTTCTTTGCAGCAGTCTTCTTGGTCGGTTTTTTCCTGGTTGAGGTCTTCTTGCCTGCTGGCTTCTTGCTCGTCTTCTTGCGTGACGGGCGCCGATTGTCTGACGCCTGCCGTGAGTCGCTACGGCCGCGCTGGCGTGGTTGCTTCGTGCGGCGTCCCCGGCTGCTTTGGCCGCCTTTCGCACGTCGCGGCTGAGCCTTCTTTTTCTTATCGTCGTCGCCCGCGAAAAAGGCCACCAGTCTTGACCAGAGGCTTTTCTGCGGCGGCTGCTGTGGTTTCGGTGCCGTCGTTGTCGGTTTCATCGTTCCGACCACGGGCTGCTCAACGTCCTTACGTGCAAGGATTGCCTGCGGAGTTTCGGGTTCCGCGGATGTATGAGTCAGTTCGTAGCTGACGCCGGAATTCTCGGCAAGCTCTACCTGGTCGTCGCGCACGCGGCGGACTTCGTAGTGCGGCGTCTCGAGCGCAGAATTCGCGACCAGCACCACGTGGGTGTCGTGGCGTGATTCCAGGCTCTGCACCCAGTCACGTTTTTCGTTCAGCAAATAAGATGCAACTGCGACTGGCAGCTGTGCGATGACTTTGGACGTTCGTTCTTTGCGGGCTTCTTCGCCGATGATGCGCAAAATCGCGAGAGCAAGGGATTCGACGCTGCGAATCGTGCCGAAGCCTGAGCAGCGCGGGCACGTCTGATACGCCGACTCGCCAATCGACGGGCGTAGACGCTGGCGCGACATCTCGAGCAGGCCAAAGCGACTGATCTTGCCGATCTGCACACGAGCGCGATCCTGGCGCACGGAATCTCGCAGCCGGTTTTCGACGTCGCGCTGATTCTTCTGTGGGCCCATGTCGATAAAGTCGATGACGACGAGGCCACCGAGGTCGCGGATACGCAATTGACGGGCAACTTCTTCCGCCGCTTCGAGGTTGGTGTTTAGCGCGGTGGCCTCGATGTCGCCACCTTTGGTTGCACGCGCCGAGTTGATATCGATCGACACCAACGCTTCGGTATGGTCGATCACGATGCTGCCACCGGATGGCAAGGTGACCGCATGCGCAAACGCGGACTCGATTTGCGTCTCGATCTGGAAGCGCGTGAATAGCGGCACCGGGTCCACGTAGTGCTTCAGCTTTTTCAGATTGTGCGGCATCACCTGCTCGACGAACTCGTGCGCGTCTTTGTAGGTCGCTTCGTCGTCAATCAGGATCTCGCCGATCTCGTTCGTCAGGTAATCACGAAGCGCGCGTACGACCGAATCGCTTTCGCGGTAAATCAGGAAAGGTGACGCGCGTTCGAGCACGACATTGAGAATCGCCGTCCAAACGGTCAACAGGTTCTCGAGGTCCCAGGCGAGTTCTTCAGCGCTGCGATCGATGCCGGCCGTGCGCAGGATGACGCTCATACCGTCCGGTATGACAATCTCGTTGAGTGATTTCCTCGCCAGGTCGCGATCGTCGCCGGTAATACGACGAGACACCCCACCCGAGTGGTCTTTGTTCGGCTTGAGGACGATGAATCGACCGGCAAGGCTAACGAAGGTCGTCAGTGCGGCACCCTTGTTGCCGCGTTCTTCCTTGTCGACCTGAACAACAATGTCCTGACCTTCCTTGAGGACATCCTTGATACTGGGT
>CAMYLB010000157.1 GCA_947259145.1 uncultured Woeseiaceae bacterium | reverse complement strand
CAGCCGGCGCTTTGCCATGGCGCAGGTGTTTATCCCGGAGATCAGTGTTGGGGACAAGCGCATCCTCCTGATTGACGGAAATCCGGTGCCACATGCACTGGCGCGCATCCCCTCGGGCGATGACAACCGCGGCAACATAGTCGCCGGCGCGTCCACCAAAGGTCAGGACCTGTCCGAAAACGACCGCTCGATCTGTGATCAGGTGGGTCCGGTGCTGCGAGATGCCGGCGTGCTGTTTGCCGGCATCGATGTGATCGGCGATTTCCTGACCGAAATCAACGTGACGAGCCCAACTGGCATTCGGGAGCTCGACCGGATCTTTGACCTCAATATCGCCGGCACCCTGTTCGACGCGATCGAGAACAAACTCGGATGAGCTTCATGCCGGTCGCCGATGTGGCGAGCGGTGACATAAGTCTCATTTCTCGTCCGGTCGGGCAATTACACTGGCCATCCATGACTGTTTGCTTGTCAGTGTGAACAAAAAAGCGGAACATTCTCGTGCGAAAGCGGAACATTCTCGTGCGTATGCCCAATATCGCCCTGAACCCAGACCCTCTCGATGAGCTGCTGCTCGTCGCGCCAGCGGTGCCTGACCGATTGCCCGCCATGTTGTTCCTTGCGGCGCTGGTACACGGCATCCTGATTATCGGCGTCACTTTCAATGCGACGCTCGCCAATCCCTTTGCCGATGCAATATCACTTGAGGTCACGATCGTCGCCGATCCGGACCAGCAGATCGATCAGCCCGACGAAGCTTCATATCTCGCACAGGCCAGCCAAAAAGGTGGCGGTAACACGACCGAACAAGTGCGGCCGGCGGCGCCGCTGCAAAGCGCAATGCCTGTCGACAACCCGGGCGCCGAAGACGGCACGGGACTCGTTGATGCGACAGCGCACGAACGATCGGCCGACGAAGTGCTCGCAACGCAGCGCCAGAGCAATCGCGCGGTTACGATCGACCCGCGCAGCGACCCCCAACCACAGGACAGCAAGGCGATCGCCATGGAGGCAGGCAGCGAGGTGACTTTGCCATTACCTCAGGAAGATCGTGCATCGATGCTAATCCACGACGACGAGCCGCGGCAGCTCATTGTGAGTGCCGATACGCGAGAATCGATCGTGGCTGCTTATCTGGACGCCTGGAAACGCCGCATCGAGGCGGTCGGCGCAGCCTACCTGCCCGAACTCGGCGACATCGGGAGCATTTCGGGCAGCCCGACTCTGGCGGTCAGTATTGAGGCATCCGGCGATTTGGGTGATGCGGTTATTCGCAAGACCAGCGGATCCACAGTTCTCGATCTCGCGGCACTCGATATCCTGCAACGTGCGTCACCATTCAACCCCTTTCCGCCTGAGATTGCTGCTGAGTACGACGTCGTTCGCTTCGAGTACAAATGGTTGTTCGCCGAACAGCTGATCCCGACCGCGGCGAACGCCGACTAGCGAAGTACGCCAGTCCCTTGTACCGGGCGACGCTTGCACTGATACTGTCGCTATGGGATCCGACAGTTCGCTCATAAATCAACTACTTATCGCCATGCCCGGCATGGCGGACCCCAATTTCAGTACGACGGTCACACTGATCTGTGAACATAATGCCGACGGTGCACTGGGCATTATCATTAATCGTCCGCTCACGCTGAAGCTCTCCGGCCTGTTCGAGCAACTTAACGTCGACGACGCGGACCCGGTCGCCGCGGGCAACCCGGTATTTTCGGGCGGTCCCGTTGGAACCGAGCGCGGCTTCGTGTTGCACGGTCCGGCCTGGAGCTACGAAAACACGCTGCCCGTATCCGACGACATCCAGCTCACGCTTTCTCGCGACGTGATCGACGCGATTGCAAGCGGTGAAGGACCGGACAAATCACTTGTGGCCCCGCTGGGATTCCGCCGCCCGTACGCTGGGTATCGATATCGCGCAAATGTCGCCGGATGCCGGCCACGCCTGACTTGTCACATCCCAGGACGATTCTCTCTTTTGATTTTGGCCTGCGACGCATCGGCGTGGCAGTCGGCCAGGATATCACCGGCTCGGCGAGCCCTCTCGGCGTCATTGCAAATCGAAATGGCCGCCTCGACCACGAGCGCCTGGGCGCGTTGATCAAGGAGTGGCAGCCAATGCAGCTGGTCGTCGGCATGCCTTCGCACGCAGACGGCTCGCCCAGCGACATACAGGCTGCCGTGGACGCTTTTATCGAAGAGCTTGGGTGCTATGAATTACCCATCGACACCGTCGATGAACGCTACACATCAGTCGACGCTGAACGCGTCCTCAAGGACGCACGAGCGGCGGGTACCCGGGGACGGATCTCCAAAGACACAATCGATAGTGCGGCCGCGGTCTTGATCGCCGAACGCTATCTCGCGGGTTCCTGAACCCACCACCCACCATTCATATATCGCGGGCCCCGAACCGGCCCTCCGACCTACACCGACTGACGGCGGCGTCGATCCACCATCCACTCAATGGTGACGATCACGGCCATGTCTTGCTTGCTCGCGCTTACGCGATGTCGCTTCGCAAGACATCCCCGCACTCGCCACCGTCGTCCGCGTGC
>CAMYLB010000156.1 GCA_947259145.1 uncultured Woeseiaceae bacterium | reverse complement strand
CTCCTTGAGGACCTTGCCGACGGAATTCAGTACGTCGAAAAACGCCGGACTCAAATCCGAACTGTTCGTCGCAAACGTGACGTTGCCGGGCATATTGAGCGTAATGTTGTCGCCAATGCGCGTAACGCTGACACCCGTGCCTTCGAGTTCAGCACGAAGTTGGGCTTCCTGGCGATCCTGGTAGTTACCGATAGCACCACCGGCCAAGGCGCCAACGCCTGCACCGATCAACGCACGCTGCCTGCGCTCGACCGCGTCACCACCGGATATAAGGCCAACAACGGCGCCAGCCGCAGCGCCAATCAGCGCACCTTTGGTCGCTTTGCTGGTTTTCTCTTCCCGCGTGTACGGGTCCAATGTTTCACAGGCGCTCGCAAAAACAGCGAATACCGTCATTGCGAGAATAATTTTCTGGGACCGGGTAATCATGATACTTCCTCTTGCTTGCAGTATATGGGCTGCATTGTAGTCGCAAACTACCTGAACGCAGACTTAATTAGCGCCCTTTTGTTCAGTTTATTGCGGCCGATTGCCAGGACTGTGAGCCACGTCACAGGGGTCCTACTTGTACGTGTAGAATGACTCGCCTCCGAGCGAGATTTCGATGAACGAAACCGACAACTGGCTGCTGCGCTACGAGCAAAACCACAGCGAGCTCAACAATCCGTGGGTTTACTGGGCCGCCGTGCCCATGGTCGTTACCGGAACGGTTGGCCTCCTGTGGGCCCTGCCGATCCCGGCAGAATTCTACGAGATCTCTCCGCTGCTCAATTGGGGCAGCGCTTTTCTGATGGCGGCGACCATCTACTATTTCATTATTTCCCTGTCGATCGCCATTGGCATGCTGCCATTCCTGCTGGGTCTCGCCTCGCTGCATCTCTGGCTGACGGCCTCCAATTACCCCGCACTTGGCGTATCGATCGGCCTCGTGGTTGCCGGCACGGTAGGGCTGGCCCTGGGCCGTCGGGGTACAGGAGGACTTCGCGCCGTCCTGCAGGACCTGCAGCTCATGATGATTGGTCCGGCGTGGCTGCTGTCGGTCATCTACCGACGACTTGGTATCCCGTACTAGGGGCTTGTCCCGGTGGTTCGTGCGACTTCAGGACCCAGGATGGGTGCCACTGTGAGCGACTTGGTCTAGAATCAACGCCCAATCTTCCGCAGGACAGCAGCCGTGAGCGCGCAACAACTCGATCATCTCGACCTTTATGACGTTCGTTCAGAACTGAGCGAAGACGAAATCATGGTGAAGGACACCGTCGGACGATTCGTCGACGACAAGGTGATCCCGGTGATGCGCGAAGCGTTCGAGCAACACGTTTTTCCCGAACACCTGGTCGGCGAAGTCGCGGCGCTGGGGCTGCTCGGCACATCCATAGACGGCTACGATTGTGCCGGGCTGAACAGCGTCAGCTACGGCCTGATCTGCCAGGAACTCGAGCGAGGCGACAGCGCTCTGCGGAGTTTCGTTTCCGTGCAGAGCAGCCTCGTGATGTTCCCGATTCACGCCTACGGCCTGATCTGCCAGGAACTCGAGCGAGGCGACAGCGCTCTGCGGAGTTTCGTTTCCGTGCAGAGCAGCCTCGTGATGTTCCCGATTCACGCCTACGGGTCCGAGGCACAGAAGCAGCGCTGGTTGCCTGCAATGGCGCGCGGCGAGGCTATCGGCTGCTTTGGCCTGACCGAAGCGCACGGCGGTTCGGATCCGAGCAACATGAAGACGCAGGCAAAACGCGACGGCGACGACTGGATACTGAACGGTTCCAAAATGTGGATTACCAATGCAACGATCGCAGACGCGGCCGTCGTCTGGGCCATGACCGATGATGGTGTGAAAGGGTTCATTGTTGAGAAAGGCATGCCGGGCTATGAAACGCAGGAGATCGAGAACAAGTTCTCCTTGCGGGCATCGGTAACGGGTGCAATGTTCTTCAACGATGTCCGCCTTCCTGCCGCCAATCTGTTGCCCGGCATCTCCGGCATGAAAGGTCCACTCAGCTGTCTCACCCAGGCGCGCTACGGTATTACCTGGGGCGTCATCGGCGCCGCACAGGCCTGTCTTGACGAGGCGCTGAAGTACACGCAGGACCGCATTCTTTTCAATCGCCCAGTCTCCCACACGCAGGGCATGCAGATTCGCCTGGCGGACATGAGTCGCCGCATCACGACGGCGCAACTGCTGTCACTGCGACTCGGCCGCATCAAAGACCAGGGCCAGCTCAAACCCACCCAGGTATCGCTCGCCAAATGGAACAACTGCCGCGCGGCGCTCGACATCGCGCGTGATGCGCGCGATATGCTTGGCGGCGCAGGCATCAGTGCCGAGTATGTCCCGATTCGTCATATGCTGAACCTCGAAAGCGTCATCACCTATGAAGGGACCGAAACAGTTCACCAGCTCGTCGTCGGCAAGGAATTGACAGGCACGAACGCGTTCTGATGAGCGCCGTTTGAACGACCGTCTTCCGCAGCACAGGGATATGTGGCGCATCGCGGCGCCAATGGTCCTGTCCAACGTATCGGTGCCGTTGCTCGGCATGGTCGATACCGGCGTTACCGGGCATCTCGACAGCCCCGTCTACCTGGGCGCTGTCGCCATTGGCGCTATGATTTTCAGCTTTCTGTACACGGGC
>CAMYLB010000155.1 GCA_947259145.1 uncultured Woeseiaceae bacterium | reverse complement strand
CCGCTTCCCGGCACCCGGTATCACCGCTACCGTTGCTCCCTTCCGGGCCTGGCGGAATTCACGGCTGACCGTCGCGGAAAAGCCGACGCGGACCGGCGGCGATTATCGCCGCAAGCCGACCCCAATACAAACCGAATGGTCGAAAAGTCGTCAGCCCCAGAGGTAGCGGTCTTTCTCGATGACCTGCGACGACGAGCCCACGATCAGCGGGTCCGGGCCGTGCAAAACTCGCTTGTTCTTGTCCGGATAGTCCAATTCCGAGAGAAAATGCTGCATGCAATTCAGGCGGGCGCGTTTTTTGTCATCCGATTTGACGATCGTCCAGGGCGCATCGGCCGTGTCTGTGTAGAAGAACATGGCCTCTTTCGCATCGGTGTACTCCGCCCACTTGCCCTGCGACTCCTGGTCGATCGGGCTGAGCTTCCAGTGCTTGAGCGGGTCAGCCAGGCGCGCCGTAAAGCGCCGCTGCTGCTCCGCATGCGTGACAGAGAACCAGTATTTGAACACGCGAATTCCGGAGCGAACCAGCATTCGCTCTAGATCCGGCACCTGGCGCATGAACTCGAGGTACTCCAGCGAGTCGCAGAAACCCATGACGCGCTCAACGCCTGCGCGGTTGTACCAGGAGCGGTCGAAAAAGACCATTTCGCCTTCAGTGGGCAGATGCTGGATATATCGCTGGAAATACCACTGGCCCAGTTCGTGTTCCGTCGGTTTTTCCAAGGCCACGGTGCGCGCCGCACGCGGATTCAGATGCTCCATGAAGCGCTTGATCGTGCCGCCCTTACCCGCCGCATCGCGGCCCTCGAAAATCAGAACAATTCGCTGGCCCGTTTCCTTCACCCAGCTCTGTACTTTTAGCAGCTCAACTTGCAGCTCTTCCTTGTGTCGCTCGTACGCGGCTTTGCGGATCTTGGTCTTATACGGGTAGGTGCCGTTCCGAAACAGCTCTTTGACCTGCTCTGGATCATGGCGCATCGTCCCGAAGATATGTGCCGGCGATTCCATTTTACCATCCGTATCCGTATCCGATTTGGACATCGAAACAACGGTCTTCGGCTGGCCTTGTTTGCTGTCTGTCATGATCCCACTCTCACTAATGGTCAATATTAGTCGATATTTTCCGCTTCTTTTGAGCGGTTCGAAATACGGAAAATTGCCTATTGAACACGATACACGATGCCAGGCCCGCAGGGGCGTCGACAGACCAGAAAGGCCCCACGGCGGGGCCTTTGATTTTTCCGAGTGAAAGCGAGATGCGTTCGCTCGCGCCCGGCTTCTCCGTCCGCCAGCCGCGCGAGGTTCCCAGTGCGCCACTCGGAATATTGGATAAATCACAGATTATGTTATAATTCATTAAATTACATAACCTACCTAACGTAAAGTCGACAGGCTTTAGCCTCTGGGACCAGCGTACCCGTAACAGCGGAACTGGTCCCTGGAATAAAATAATAAGAACAGGACGGCAGGGAAATGTCTGAAAAAGAACGACCATCCGAGTTAGCCATTCTCAAAGCGATAAGCAACCAGCGGCATCTGAGTGGTGAGACCGACCGATCAAATCTCAATGTTACGTTGGTAAAGAGCTCGATCTGGAAAGAAAACACCCTGCGAAAGATCGCCCAATCGGCCAAGCCGATCACGACGCATGACGTGCGCCCCGGGGGCGAGAGTTCCTTGAGCAGAAAACGATCCGCCCCGCTTGGTGAAAACGATGATAGTGCTAATCAGGAAGAGCGCAGGAAATCAGCAATTCTGCGAAGGCGCGGCGAAGAAATCGATCGGTTGCGACGGAAAATTGCGAAGCTCAACGCGGAAAATGCCAGGCTGACCGAACTGCATCAAGACAAGCTCGACTCACACAGAAACGAACTACTGGAATTTCAACGGGCTTTCGACGAGTTCCAGCAGCAATCCGATCTGCTCTTGACCGAGCTCGATCAGGAAAACGAGCGTCTGCGGCTCGAATGCAAAGTCAATAACAAGCGGTCAATGCTCTGAATTGAGGGGATTGACTCGGCCGTTCGGGCGCCTGCGGCGGACGCTGTTCCGGCTGTACCTCGTTACTCGGCGACCATCTCCAGCGCACTGGCCGTCGCCTTCAATAGCGCGTCAGGACCAACCGCCTGCCCGGTGGCGTTCTTCATCCACAAGTCCGGCGCAATATTCCCGGCAAGGCACATGCGTTCGAACTCGGCACCGAGATCGCCGGACTTTGCGATCTGCTCCTCGATCTGATGCGCGATCATTCCGCCGACGGGGTAATTCGGCAGGTACAGGAACGAGTGGATCATGTGCGAGTAGACGCCAAACAATGCCACGTCCTCGACGCCAAACACCGGCGCGTAGTAGCGATTCCAGACATCTCTCGAAATTCGCAGCGTCGCCTCCTTCAGTTGAGCCGAAGTCGCGTCGGGGTTCTCATACATCCAGTGCCAGACCCCAATATCGACGAGTGCGACGGCGGCGATCTCGGCCGTACCCCAGAAGTCGTCCAGCGTAGCCATAGCCTTCGCCTCATCACCTGGCGATGCGAGCCCAAGCAATTCCAGGTCACGCGCCTGGAACACGAAGGCAAGCGCTTCGGTGAAGGCCGTGTTGGGCACGCCTTGCAGCATGTAGTGATCAATGTCATTGAGCGAAATAGTCTGTTCGACGTTGTGCCCCATTTCGTGCACGGCAATGTTGAACCCCTTATAGTCCATCCCGTCTGCACCCACGCGGGTTCTCAAATGGGTCTTCGCATCGCGCATGCCGGCACCCCAGGCGTGCCCCGAACCGCGCGCCGGTTCAACAACGATATTTGCGGCCAGCTCCTCCGCGCGGTCCTTGTCGAACCCGAGTCCGACGAGCAGTTTCGGCATGTCAGCCTCGTAGGCGGCCGCCGATGGATATCGTTTCCTCGTAATAGCATCGAGGTCTGTTTCGCTGTAGGTGCCACGCGCCCGAAAGCCGTTGTACCAGATATCGAAGGGTTCCAGCGGCCGACCCAGGCGCGCCTCGATGAGCCGTCCGGTACGTTTCAGCAGGTCTGACGACAGGACAGACTCGAACATCGCGACAACGCGCTCCTCCGGGATCTCACGACCTTCGTTGAAACTGCGATCCATGTGCGTTGGTGCGGTCGGCGAATAAGGATCGAGCTGGCGCACCGCCCGGTAGTTGCCGAGTAGAACCGCGTAACGCGTATCCGGCTCCGGCGCGCTGGTGACGACAAGATTAGCCGGCGCCGGATCGTCGACATCCGAAACGGCTGCCGCTCGCACGTCGTTGGTATACGGATTCCAGTCGACATGCGGATTGTTGATAACGACGTTTGGGATTGTCTGGTCGACGATCCGCTCCATCACTTTTTGCACGGTGCGCTGGCGAGCGAGCCCGGCTTCGTCACCGCTGCTGTAGTTAGCCTTGATCTCATCGCGCAAATTCCAGTGCGACAGCAACTTCATGCCTGCCGGAAACAGGCGTTCACCCTCTTCAGTGACGAGGTGGTGCATAAAAATATTGTATTCAGCGATGTACTGGTCTGCGACCGCGCCTGCGTTTGACACCGCCTGCTGAACCTCAGCCGGAATACGCTTCGCATAGCGATCGGCCAGACGCGACTGCGCCCACTGTGCCCGACTCCAGGAATCGCCCACATCGAGACGCTCGGCGAGTGAGGTGATCGGGAAATTCAGAAGGACGACGAATGCCAGTTTGTTGGCAAAAAAATCATCGCTGATGTGTGCGAACGGATCGTACGCAGCGAAAATTTCGTCATACGGCATGATCGGACCAAGGTCGAGATCCGACTGCTCGCGGAAGGCCAGCAGTATTTCGAGGGAGTGACCATCCAATTGCTCCAGCAGTTTTTCGTAGCGGGCGAACAGCATCTCGAGTGTCGCTTCGTCGCCAGCGAAGTGCCGCTTTATGAACGCCTCAAATTCATCGCGTCCACCGTCTTCCTCGCGCCAGAAATCCGCGACCTGATAAAGTCCGCGCTGTATCCGTTGACGTTGCGCATCGCCGTATTCTGCGACTAGTTCACTCTCGAGCGTCGCAACGGACGCAGTTATCCAGTCCGCATCACTCGACGCGGCAGGAGCAGCCAGCAGGAACATGGCTGACGAAACGAATAAAGTGATTAAGGTCAGTACGTTGCGTGTGTGATTCATCGGCGCAGGCCTCCTCGGAAACAAATGCACGTAACGCACTGGTCAAGCCGGAACCGGGCGTCAGCGGGGAGCATCTTAATATCGATCGGTAAACCAGGTACAGGTGATTTGCGCTTTGCGTTGGTCGAACAGGGTGGAACGGTGCCGTTGGCGCCTCGCGCCGCGCGCGTCTGTCGCGCGACAGCGTCGCATTTCGGAGACACTTGTTCGTACCATATCCACGTGATAGTTACTGCCATCGAGACAACTGATGGAGAGCGACATGTTTGAGCGCAGCAAGAAAGACGACAACGGCGTCGAATCGCAGGATGCGAACCGGGCCGCATCGGACACAACTTTTGGGTCCCTCAGATCCAAAGTGGCAGGTCGCGGCGGCGACGCGGCCGTTATCGGCCGTTCTATTCAAATCAATGGTGACCTGCGCGGCGGCGAGGACCTGCGGATCGAAGGCGACGTGAGCGGCACCGTCGAACTCAAGAACAGCGCCCTGACCATCGGCAAAGAAGGCAGGGTCAAGGCCGACGTTTACGCCAAGTCGATCGCCGTGGACGGTGAGACCAAGGGCGACCTGTATGCCGCCGAGCGCATCAGCGTGCACGCCAATGCCCGGGTTCAGGGCAACATCATCGCGCCAAAGGTGAGCATCGAGGAAGGCGCGCACTTCAAGGGCTCGATCGAGATGGACCCGGCCGCTGTAGAAAAGGCGCTCGGCAAGACGGTCGCCGAAAATAAGTCCGGCAGTGCCGCCGACGCCAAGGGCCCGCCCAAAAAGCCCGCGAAGGATGCCCGCACAAACCTGAACCCGCCAGTCGGGACCGCGTAACAAAGGTGACAGCCTCTCTGCGCCGGGCGAGGTCCCGGGTGCCACCGGACTCGCCGGCGGCGATTCATGCGCCCCTGTTTCAGGATCTCGTGGCCGGACTGGACGCGACCCGGCGGCATGTCATTCTCGACCTCGGTGCCGCGTCGACCGCGATGCTTGCTCTGCTCGGCCGATCTCGCTGCCACGTGGAAATCGCGGACCTCGCGCATTTCGGCGGGATTGACAACCTGAACAGGGCAGAGCCGGGCCCCGCGCTTGCCGAGGCGGCCGAGTCCGTGTTACCGAACCGAATGACAGGTGACGCTATCGACTTCGTGTTTTGCTGGGATCTGCCGAACTACCTGACGCTTGATGCCGTATCAGGACTGATGGGTGCGATCAGGCGCCGCGCTCGCCCGGGCGCCCTCGCCCATGCCTTGATCTTCTACGCCGATCGCGACATGAAGGAACATCCCGGCCGATTCGTCCCGACCGCGGACGGCGAACTCATTGACCGCAGCGCCCCAGGCCCAACGCTCGCGGCGCCACGCTATTCGCCCGAAGATCTGGGCAAAAGCATGGGCGGTTTCATGATCGACCGCGCGCGGCTACTAAGTAACGGCATGCAGGAATTCCTGTTTCGACTGGGGTCGTAAAGGGTTGTCGGTGTGGCGATCCCTCGGCGGACGTTGCTCCGTCATCAGCCTCGCGCAACGAAGTGTCAATGCTCTGTCAACAGGCACCATTGGCTTTGACGGTAATAAATCGCTCGATGGTCAACGATTTCAGCGAGCCATCGTCCAACCACGAAAAGCGGCCTTCAAGTTCGACATAGGTAGGCTCACTCCGCCGACCAGCGCTTCGATATTGATGCCGAAACCGCGCGAAGTCGCCGCCTTTACTGACAGGGGCCACGAAGCCTGTCAGGCATTCTGTGAACGAAACGTTATCGCCGATCGTGCGCATCGTACCCTCCATTCTGATCGTTGCGGACAAGTCGGCCGTCGTGGAGTCGCGGGTCAGTCGATGCTCAAGAACGGAATGGGTCCGCATGACAAGAGTGTCCCGATCCACCTGCACAAACGTTTGCATTGGGCCGCCCCCCCTGAGTTCGATCGCGGGTTCATCGACGATTGAACTCCAGCGACCGAGACTGTATGCATCCAATGCTTCGCGAGCATCGTCCGCGGGATATTGCTGCCTGAAAAAGAAGCGGCCATCGGAGCGCAGCCAAAGGGTTGACGTAATACCAGAGCAGTCTTCGCAGGGAAACACACCCGCATAGACACCAGGCAATGAAGCTTTAGGAGGTGCCTCGGGGGAGTCGCGATCCCCATCGTCGCTGCAGCCGCCGACCAGCACTATGACAAGGAGTATGAGGGGGAGATTCAAAGACATCGATGCGTAATTCGGACGAGACCTCAATCGGGCTTCAACCACAGCAGAAACCGATTTCGTGAGCGAAGACCTGGCTTGTCGTGTAGCGGCGGTTTTTATCTTACCTCCGCAGAGGCTTGAGTCAAAACCAGCGGCATATGAATTCAAAATCGTCTGGAACAATTCAGAGTCTCGACTATGGCGGAGAGGGGGGGATTGATTCGGATCGCCTCAAGGCGATCCTCACCCCTGCGGGGCGCGCTTCGCGCGTCCAAAACGCTAACGCGTTTTGTCGTTCTGGCGGAGAGGGGGGGATTCGAACCCCCGGTACGGTATAAGCGTACACTCGCTTTCCAAGCGAGCGCCTTAAGCCACTCAGCCACCTCTCCGAATTGTCTTTTTCTCACACCTGCAGCGATTCCTGTTCGTTACAGGGCGCTCGCGACAAGCGCGTTAACGGCGAACATCCTGTTCGCCGCCCTGCGGGCCGCTACGCGGTTCAAAATCGCTCCCGGCGATTTTGTAAGCCACTCAGCCACCTCTCCGAATCTTGTTCTTCGTACTGTGGACTACTTGCTAGTTCCTACTGAAGGCGGCAATTCAATGCAGCGCGAGCCGGGCGGTCGAACCGTAGCACCCTCGGCTTTCGGGATTGGCATCTCGGCGAACTCGTTGAGAGCATCCAAACCCTCGGGCGCCTCTACTCGCTTTCCGGCCACGACACTTTGATACCGCCGCGGCTCATCACACGTCTGATTGATCACGTCGTCCCCGCCGCACGCGGACATGCAGCCCAGTATCGCCAGAGCGGCTATCAGTCGAACCATACTCATGCCTTTTTCTCCAGACCGGCACCTGCGGAACGCATCGCCGATCGCATTTGTTCATGATACTGCTCTGGGTATGGCGTCAGAGGCAGTCTAATATGCGGCGCCATCAGCCCCAATTCGCTGACTGCCCATTTTACGGGTATTGGATTCGACTCCACGAACAGCGCCTTGTTCAAAGGCTGCAACATCTTGTCCAACTCGACTGCTTCAGCATGTTTTCCGGCCAACGCCAGTTTGCAAAGCCGTGACACCTGCTCCGGCGCCACATTGCCACTGACCGTTACGACGCCATGCCCGCCCTGCTCTATGAACGGCAACAGTGTGAAATCGTCACCGCTGTAAAGCCTGAAGTCATCAGCAACAAGCGCCTGAACTTCCTTCAAGCGTTCAATGCTCCCGGTCGCTTCCTTGATCGCAAATATATTGTCGTGCTTCGCCAGCCGCCCTACCGTCTCAGGCAACATGTCGGCGACGGTTCGGCCCGGCACGTTATACATCATGACCGGTTTTTCCACGGCATCCGCGATGGCCACAAAGTGCCGAAACAAGCCTTCCTGTGTTGGCTTGTTGTAATAAGGTACGACGACCAGGTAAGCCGCTATGCCCGGATCAGCGACCGCGAGCGACAGTTCGATCGTTTGCACAGTGGAATTCGATCCGGTGCCCGCGATGATCGGCAGGCGGCCTGCGGCGATTTCGACGGCCCTGCCAATCAATTCAATGTGCTCAGATCGCCTGAGCGTAGCCGACTCGCCCGTCGTCCCGGCGATGACAAGTCCGTCGGTGCCCTGTTCCACATGGAATTCGATCAGGCGGTTACAAGCGCGACCAGACTGCCTTGGAACACAAATGTACCTCGCCACAAATGAGGCGGCGATGTTACTGTTCATGTCCGGTGCTGGCAAGGACTGTTGACCTGCAGCAGAAGGATCGATTGCTCTGCGCCAGAATGGCAAAAGAGCTCCCATAAATATATAAAGTTGATTATTGAAAGATGTCGCAACTCATTGTAATTTCAGCAGTTGGTACCGATAGAACTGGCGTCGTGCAGGACCTGGCGAAGGTCATCCTCGCTTGTGGCGGCAACATCGAGGAAAGCCGCATGACAACGCTGGGGTCAGAATTCGCGATGTTGCTGCTGGTATCCGGCAACTGGCACACGCTGAATCGTCTCGAGCAGGGGCTCGACAAGCTTTGCGAGGGCGATCGGTTGACGATCGCGATCCGCAAGACTGACGTCAAGCCCGCCAAAGAAGACCGCATGCCTTACGCCGTCGATGTCGTCGCGCTCGACCAACAGGGCATCGTCTACAATCTCGCCGAGTTTTTCTCGTCGCGGGACATCGAGATCGCCGACGTTGCGACGCGCAGCTACTCGGCGGCACACACAGGCGCACCGATGTTCGCAGTGCAAATGGCTGTCAACGTGCCCTCTTCCATCCACATATCCCAATTGCGCGAGGATTTCCTCGAGGTATGCGACCGGCTGAACCTGGACGCGATCCTCGAACCCGTCAAAGCCTGATCCGGCGCCCTGCATCGAAAAACGAGGGAAAACGCTATGAGTGCACCCAAACTGAACCGCGTCGTGCCCGATTTCACGGCCGAAGCGACCCGAGACAAGAAGATTCGCCTGAAGGAACTGCGCGGCCAGAACGTGGTTATCTACTTCTACCCGAAGGACAGCACCCCAGGCTGCACGACCGAAGGCCGCGATTTCGGTCAGCTGCACGCCCGGTTTCGGCGACAGAAAACAGCCATTCTGGGTGTCTCACGAGACAGTATCGCCTCACACGAAAAATTCCGCGAAAAACAGGGATTCCCTTTCGATCTGATTTCCGATCCGGACGAAAAACTGTGCAAGGCATTCGACGTGATTCACGAGAAATCGCTGTACGGTCGCAAATTCATGGGGGTCGAACGCAGCACCTTTCTCATCGATTCTGGCGGAAAGCTCCGCAAGGAATGGCGCAAAGTGAAGGTCAATGGCCACGCTGAGGAAGTGCTTGAGGCCGTCAAGGCACTATAATTCGGGGAACACCCGGACTTCTGCCCAGTCGGACACTGGTACACGCAACATTGAACTTCTTTCTATGATTACAGGCATCCTCAAACGCGCGCTTATAGCGCTGACGCTCGCATCGCTGGTTTTTGTCAGCGGCGCCGGCGCCGACGATATCAAACTGCCGGACATGGGCAGCCCGGCGGACGCCGTGCTGTCGAGCGGCGATGAGTCGCAGCTGGGGCGCATGATAATGCGCGATATTCGCCGCAGTGGCCAGGTGGTGGAAGACCCGCTCGTAACGACGTTCTTCGTCGTCGATGATTCACGAATAAATGCGTTTGCACTGCCTGGCGGCTACATCGGCGTGCACACAGGACTCATCGAAGCCACACGCAGCGAAGACGAACTGGCCGGCGTCGTTGCGCACGAGGTCGCTCACGTCACGCAGCGCCACATCGCCAGAGCGATCCATGCGAATTCGCGGCAGAGTATTCTGACTACGGCAATGATGCTCGGTGCGATCATTGTTGCGGCCGCCGGCGGTAGCTCCGATGCCGTGCAGGGCGCAATAGCCGTAGCGCAGGGCACGGCCGTTCAGCAACAGATTAATTTTACGCGAACCAATGAATACGAGGCGGATCGCGTCGGCATCGCGGCGCTCGCCGACGCGGGTTTTGATCCGTACGGAATGGCGTCTTTTTTCGAGGTCATGTCACGACAGACGACGACCAGCCCGGAGATGCGTGCCCCGGAATTCCTGCGAACTCACCCGGTGACTACGGCGCGGATCGCAGAATCACGCAACAGGGCGCGCGAATACCCGGCAGTTCGCAGCGACGATTCAAGCAGCTACGGCATTGCACGTGTGCGGATGATCGTTGCGCGATTCGACACTCCGAAGGAAGCGGTCGCCTACTTTGAGAAGCGCCCGTACGACAACCAGACCAATGTGGAACGCTACGGTCTTGCAGTTGCCTACCAACGCGCCGGCCAGTACTGGGAAGCGCTCGATATTTTTCGGGAACTGCTCAAGAACGATAAATCCATCATCGCTTACCACATTGGACTCGGCCAAACCCTCGTCGCCCTGGATCAACCGCGTGAAGCGCTTGAAACCTATGAGCGCGCCGTTGGGCTGTTTCCGCGCAATGTGCCGCTTGTTCTCGATTACGGCGAGCACCTGTTGCAGCTCGGCCAGGCCGGCAAAGCGCATACGATGTTGCTCGACCTTATGAATAACGTGCCCCCCACGCCAGAACAGGTTCGCCTCATCGCCCGCGCCGCCAATGAGGCCGGCGAGAATGCCGAGGCTTACTATTACCTCTCCGAGTACCGCCTGATGATTGGCGACCTGACCGGGGGTATCGGTTATCTGCAACAGGCCCTGCGTCTGCCAGAATTACAGGAAATCCAGCGCATTCGTTTCGAAGCCCGTATCGATTTCATTCGTGAGTTTATGACAGAAGAGCAGCTCAATATGATGCAGCGCGACAGGCCAGTCGGTATCTCCGTCCGAAACGGCGACTAGCCGTGCTGTCGGCCGTCAAATCGCGCCTCACACGGACCAGTGCAACGCTGTTGCTGGCGTCATTGCTGGGCGCTTGTGCAAGCGTTCCCGCAGAGCAACGAACGGACAGTGACCCATGGGAAGCCCTGAACCGACCGATTTTCAGCGTCAACAGGGCTGTTGATATGATCACGCTGAAGCCTCTGGCCAAGGGCTACCAGACGATCCTGCCAGGCCCGGTACGAAGAGCAGTAACCAATTTTTCGAGGAACTTGTTTGCGCCACGTTCCGTGGTAAACAATGTCCTGCAAGGGAAGCCGGCGCGCGGAATTTCGGAACTTGGGCGCTTCGTGTTCAACAGTACCTTCGGAATTGGCGGCCTGATTGACGTTGCAACCATCGGTGGGATTGAGGAGCATCGGGAGGACTTCGGCCAGACGGCGGCAGTCTGGGGTGTGCCGTCCGGGCCGTATGTCATGTTGCCTTTCCTGGGCCCGGCAACACTCGCGGACGCCCTGTTTCTGCCGCTCGATATCGCGGCAGACCCACTCTACCACTATGACAACTCGTCCGTTCGTGACAAGTTGTACGTGCTGCGCCTGATCGACGCACGTGCGCGACTGCTGAAAGCCGACAAACTCCTCGACGCTTCAAAAGATCCTTACATCACCCTGCGCGAGTCTTATTTGCAGAACCGAGAATACGAAGTTTATGACGGCAACCCGCCGGACGACGATGCATTTCTCGACGAATTCCTCGACGATTAGTACACCGAGGAAAGCGGGAGTAACTGATCAGCCTTCCGGGGCTTCGATAAACCCCGCCCAGCGTTCGCCCCGCGTCAGTAGTTTGTCTACTTCGGTGGTTTTTGCGATTGCCATGATGCGCTCCGGCATCCCGCTGAATCGAATTTCACGCACGGTATGATTCGCCCACGTCACCCACTCGAGCAGCAGGGCCAAACCCGCTGAATCGCTCACTGTAACGCCCGAAAGGTCTATCTCAAGCTGCGAGTGCTCCTCGAAGGGTCGCCGCGATCCTCGAGCGTGAAGTCATTCATCTGCGGGCATGTCGGCCTCTTTCTCAAGGCGCGCAATGACGGCATCCAGGCTTGTGCTGCGAATCTCCGCATCGAGTTCGGCACGAAAATTAGTAACGTACGAAACGCCTTCGATGACGACGTTATAAACCAGCCATCCCGAATCGCGCTTTACCAGGTCGTAATCGACAGCAACCTTGCTGCCATCATCCAGGGCAACCGTGCTCCTGACTTTGGTACGCGGCTTCGACGCGTCGCCACGATACGGTATTACCTTGATTTTGCTCGGATCAAATTCGAGAATCCCGTCAGCATATCGACGCAATAAGGCCTGGTAGAACGCCTCGATAAAGCGTGTTCTCTGTGCGTCACTTGCCGAGCGCCAGTGCCTTGCAAGCACCAGCTGTGCCGCAAACTTGCGGTCGAACCGGGGCAAGAGCATCTCATCGATCAATGCGTATAACGATTTGCGATCAGCAGCCAATTCTGCCTTCCGCCCATCAAGCTTCTCAGTCAGTATGAGCATTGAGTCTTCAATGACGGCGTTCGGTGCCCCCGTGCTCGCATCCACCGAACCGATAATCGCAACCATCGTCAATGATCCGATTATCAATGCATAAGATGATCGTCGCATGATCGAATTCCTGTCCATATTAGTCGTCATCTTTTGAGCCGGCATTCACAAGAAATTTGCCGATCAAATTCTCAAGCACGATAGCGGATTGTGTAAACAGCAATTCGCTGCCGTCCTCGAGATTGGTATCCGACCCCCCCGCCTGCAGGCCGATATATTGGCTGCCGAGGATGCCTGAGGTGAGGATACTCGCATCCGAATCATCCGGGATCTGATCGAACTGGCTGTCGATAACAAACTGAACGACGGCTTCGAGCGTTACAGAATCAAACCGTATATTCGTAACACGACCAATCGTAACTCCCGACATCGCGACCGGCGCGCGATTTCGCAAACTGCCAATATTCTCAAAGCGCGCCTCGACGCTGTAGGTTTCCTCGGCCGAGAAATCGTCGCCGCCCGTTGTTTGTGTTGTCAGGAAAAACAGCGCGCCCATGCCCAGCAGGACAAAAAGACCGGTGCCAATCTCAACTGAACGTGTCTGTTGCATTTTGTTACCTCAAAGCATCACTGCGGTGATCATGAAATCGAACACGAGCACTGCAATTGCTGTAATGACCACGGTTCGGGTCGTCGCCCTGCCAACACCCTCGGCCGTCGGAACCGCATTATAACCTTCCCAGACGGCGATCATGCTGGCAGCCACGCCAAAAACAAGACTTTTGAAAATACCTTCTTTGATGTCGTCCATGTCAACTGTGATCTGGATCTGTTGCCAGAATGCGCCGACGTCAACGGACAGCAGTTCAACTGCGACCAGGTGTGTACCGAATAATCCAATCATACTGAAGACCGCAACCAGGAGCGGCATTGCAATAATACCGCCCAGGAACCGCGGCACCAGCACTCTCGGGACCGGGTTTACAGCCATCATTTCCATTGCCGAAAGCTGATCGGTTGCCTTCATCAGGCCGATCTCAGATGCCAGCGCCGTACCGGCACGACCGGCGAACAACAGCGCCGTGATTACCGGCCCGAGTTCCTTGATCAGGCCGAACGCCGCAAACACTCCGATTGAGTCCTCGGCATTAAAGCGAGCGAGATTTGAGTATCCCTGCAGTCCCAGGACGCCACCGACGAAAAGTCCGCAGACCATGATGATGACGAGGGATAGCGCACCCGTGTTGAATACCTGTTTGACCACCAGGTCGAACCGACTGAGCAGGACACCCGGGGAGTACCTTAGCACTCGCAGCGAAAAAAGCTGAAATGCGCCAAAGGTGCGGACGAATTCGACCGAGGTGTTGAACACGTCGCGGAAAACCGAGGTCACTCTGCGTCCCGTCCGAGCAACTGTTCTTCGTAATCCGGGGCTTGGTAGTGGAAAGCCACCGGACCATCGGCCATGCCATGCATGAATTGGCGGACAAGCTCGGATTTCGCGGTCCGCAGTTCGTCGGGGCTGCCAGAGGCCGCGACCTTGCCACCGGAGATCAGGAAACTGCAATCTGCGACGGTCGAAACTTCGGCGACGTCGTGACTCACGATGATACTCGTAATACCGAGCGTGTCGTTCATACGACGTACCAGCCGCACGATGACTCCCATCGAAATAGGGTCGAGACCGACAAAGGGCTCGTCATAAATCAGGATATCGGGATCCATTACCATGGCGCGCGCCAGCGCCACTCTGCGGGCCATGCCGCCGGATAACTCGGATGGAATCATGTCGGCTGCCCCGCGCAAGCCAACCGCATGTAACTTGGTCAGTACCACATGCCGTATGAGCCGATTCGTGAGTTTGGTGTGTTCGCGCAGCGGAAACGCGACGTTTTCGAACACGTTCAGATCGGTGAGCAATGCACCGTTCTGAAACAACATTCCGAAGCGCTGCCGCAGCTGATAAAGCTCCGCCAGGTTCAGGGTCGCAATATCGATGCCGCCGATGCGAATAGTGCCTTCCTGGGGAATCAGCTGGCGCGTGATGAGCCGCAGCAAGGTCGTCTTGCCCGTGCCGCTGGGACCCATGAACGCCGTGACTTCGCCGCGTTTGATATCAAGATTGAGCCCCTCAAAAATGACGCGGTGACCCCGAGAGAACTTGAGATTGCGTATCTCTATCAGGTTTTCGAGGCGTTTGATATCAAGATTGAGCCCCTCAAAAATGACGCGGTGACCCCGAGAGAACTTGAGATTGCGTATCTCTATCAGGTTTTCGAGAGAGTCGTCCAGCTGCTTCATTTGTTGTTTCTTTTGGGGCTCTTGGCGCACAAAGGTGCGGTTCCGCGACGGCGTAGCATAGCAAAATCGCCCCTGCAGAGGCGCAACAAATCCACAATGGCACTGGTCCGGGACCGTAAATAGGACTAAAATAGTCCTTTATTTGGCTGGAGTTGGAGCAGACCGTGCTCAGAATAAGCAAACTTACCGATTACGGGACAGTTTTGCTCGCCCATCTGGCGGCAAACCCGGCCAGCGTTTGCAGCGCCGCGGACGTTGCGGCGGCGACAGGCATAGCCCTGCCCACCGTCAGCAAGTTGCTCAAGTCGCTGGCGAAATCGGGGCTGGTCACATCAACGCGCGGCGCAAATGGCGGCTATGAGTTGTCGCGCAGCCCGGCAGCCATTAGTGCGGCCGACGTCATCGACGCGCTGGAAGGGCCCGTATCAATTACGGAGTGCAGCTCGATTGACAGCCTTTGTGAGCATGAGGGCGTTTGCAGCGTGGGTGGCTCGTGGCAGCGCATCAACGTGGCGATTCGTCGCGCGTTAGACGATATCAGCTTAAGCGATCTGCTGAAAACACACAGCCCGGTGCCGCAGTTCCATTTCGCCGGCATGCCAATCAACATTGAAAGCAAGACTTAAACCTATGGCAACTGAATCTGAAAATCTCGAAAGCCTCGTCAATCGACGCTACGAACACGGCTTCATTACTGACATCGAAACCGACAGCCTGCCTCCCGGCCTCAATGAAGATGTCGTGCGCGCGATTTCTGCACGCAAGAAAGAGCCATCGTTCATGCTCGAGTGGCGGCTGCAGGCATATCGGCAGTGGCTCGAGATGAAAGAGCCCAAATGGGCCCATGTGCACTACCCGAAAATCGACTACAACGAGATATCCTATTTCTCTGCGCCCAAGTCGGATGATGATCGACCAAAAAGTCTCGATGAAGTCGACCCGAAGCTGCTGGAGACCTACGACAAACTTGGAATCCCCCTGCACGAGCGCGCACGACTGGCCGGCGTGGCGGTGGATGCCGTGTTCGACAGCGTCTCTGTTGCAACGACTTTCAAAGAGAAACTATCGGAGGCCGGTGTCATATTCTGTTCGTTTTCAGAGGCTGTGCAAAACCACCCGAACCTCGTGCGAAAGTACCTCGGTACGGTCGTACCACGACGTGATAATTTCTTCGCCGCTCTGAATGCCGCCGTCTTCAGTGACGGATCATTCGTTTACATTCCGAAGGGCGTACGTTGCCCGATGGAACTATCGACGTACTTCCGTATCAACGCCGCGAATACCGGACAGTTCGAACGGACGCTGATAATCGCGGAAGAAGGCAGCCACGTCAGCTACCTGGAGGGCTGTACGGCTCCGATGCGCGACGAAAACCAGTTACATGCCGCCGTCGTCGAACTCGTGGCATTGAAAGACGCCGAGATCAAGTACTCCACTGTGCAAAATTGGTACCCGGGAGACGAAAACGGTGTTGGCGGTATTTACAACTTCGTAACCAAGCGTGGCGACTGCCGGGGCGCCAACTCCAAAATTTCATGGACCCAGGTAGAAACCGGATCGGCAATCACCTGGAAATACCCGAGCTGCCTGTTACGCGGCGACAATTCGGTCGGCGAGTTTTATTCGGTCGCTGTTGCCAACAACATGCAACAGGCGGATACCGGTACGAAGATGATTCATATAGGCCGCAACACGAGCAGCACCATTGTCTCGAAGGGCATCTCGGCAGGACGCGCCGAAAACGCCTATCGCGGCCTCGTGAAAGTGTTGCCACAGGCGCACGGCGCGAGAAATCACACGCAGTGCGACTCGTTGCTGATTGGCAAGCAATGCGGCGCGCACACGTTCCCGTACATGGAAATCAAGAATCCGTCCGCCAGGATCGAA
>CAMYLB010000154.1 GCA_947259145.1 uncultured Woeseiaceae bacterium | reverse complement strand
TGTGTCATGCGATTTTCTGCTGGCCAAAAACGCCGCATAGACTACCATCACATGGCGCCCGATGTGCGTCATTTGATATGGTTGGCAGCATTCGGGTCTCCATACCCGAACCAACATCATCCATGCCGGAGCAATGCGATGAGACGATCCGCAAGCTTGCTGATTCCACTCACACTGATTCTGGCGTATTACGGATTCTGGTTCGGGGCCGTCATATTCCTGGTGTCGCGTTTCCCGGCGCTGCACGAATACTTGCCATTAGGAGGTATCGGCGAGCTCGCGGCAGCGAATTTCGATTCGTTTGAACCCGTCTACTCCAGTGTCGAGCGGACAGTTCTCTCGCCCAAGGGACCATTGCGACTGGCATTGGCCAGCATCGGATCGTTGATCCTTACCGTGCCGATTTCCTGGGTCTACTTTATCACCAGCCGGACGCGGCGCATCGACCAGTCGTTCCTGCAAACCATCATGATCTTGCCTGTCGTCGTTACCGGTATAGCGATGATCGTGGTCAACAGCCTGGCACTGGCGTTCAGCCTGGCCGGTGTCGTTGCCGCAGTTCGATTCCGATTCACGCTTAACCAGCCTTCCGATGCGATGTATATATTTGTGGCGATTGGCATCGGCCTGGGATCCGGTATCGGTGCGCTCGGCGTGGCCAGCATCATCTCGCTGATGTTCGTGCTCGCGACCCTCATAATCTGGAAGCTCGAGTATGGCAAGACGCTCTCGGGACCGTTCCTCACCATGCTGACCCGGCGAGACGCCGGCGAAGATGATTACTAGGTATTGCGCGCGTAATGATGACACTGGATGATCTCAGCGGCCCGTCGAACCGAAGCCTGCTCCTGGTGCACGGCAGGGACTTCAAGCCGCCATGCGACACCTATATGGACCTGTCGATGGCGGCATTCCATGCGGGTATGGAACGCGATTTTCCGAGCCAGGTCGGTGGTTTTGACGCCCTGCAAAAGCACATCGCCTGGTACGGTGACCTAAGCGAGAAGATTCTGCAGGGAGCCGGCGGCAAGTACGACATGGATCTCGATATCGGTGATCGGCGCAACGCGCTTAATGCGCTTCGCGAGATCAAGGAACGCAAACGTTTCGGGATCCGCCAATATGATCAGTTGCCCGGCAAATCGGCTATTCCGGAGTTTATTGCAGGCCTGACGGCACCGGTGCTTGGCTCCGTCGGCCTCGCCATGCCGTTGCTGGGTTCCGTAGCGAAGGACTTCGCGGCCTACTTCGATGCGAAGCTCGACTTTGCGACTAAAGTGCGTGAACGCGTACGCACAAAACTCTGCGAACTGATGGACCGCGACGATCGTATCATGCTGATGACGCACGGCAGCGGCAGCGTTATTGCCTATGACGTATTGTGGCAGCTATCGCATGATCCGAATTTCAAAGAGCAGTACGGCAGCAAGAAAGTTGAGTCCTGGGTGACCCTGGGGTCGCCGCTGGGTGACAGCAATGTGCAGAAGCGCCTGCTCGGCTGTAAAGAAAAAGACGATTGCCGGTTTCCGTCGAACGTGATTTCGTGGCACAACGTGGCGGCCGAGGATGACTATACCTGTCATGACAATACGCTGGCCGACGACTTCAAGAAGATGCTAAAACAGCGCTTTGTCAGTGCAGTGCATGACTATCGTGTGTTCAACCTCGCGGTTCGTTACGGCAAGTCAAACCCCCACAGTTCGGTCGGATACTACATCCATCCGCGCACCACGAAAATTATTTCCGATTGGTTGAAATAAGAAACCCGCCGGACCTAAATACAACGTTTTTTGAGGCGGGAATCCAATTGTTTCGGGTCGTTGACCGTGGCGTAGAAATCATCGATGTACCGAATTAACTGCTTCCTCGTCTTGTCGGTTAAATACTCGAATCCGCTCACAAGTTGATAGATATCCTGCTTGCGATCCTGGTAGGCCTGCAACGTGTTGTCGAGATATTCGTTGTTAGCGCAGCGCCCGCGATACAGTCGTTGTCGAACGTTGCGAATGCGAAACTGCGGATTAGGTACCGCGTAGGTAGCATTTACGAAACCTGACATATCGAAATCGTAAGGCACGGACAGAATGTCGCCAGTCTCGGCGCCAATTAGCACATGGTTGTGACAGCAGGATTCGCCCTCGGCGGCCCGGATTGGTGAAAAATCGGTATTGCCAATGAGGTACTGAAAGACGGATGTCACATTGGCGTGACGGCCGTCGAGCGCGTCGGGACTCGTTTTTTCAATGTCCATTACTTTCATGCCGAGGCGCTTTGCAAGTCTTTCGTCGGGCTCAATCAGGAACCCGAATTCGACTCGATCTGCCTTTTTCGAGTCGGTGTTGACATACCTGATTCGCAGGAGTCGCACACGGAAACTTTTATCGGTCATCGTATTGAGGATGCGATAAGCAAGGTACTCTCGCAGCACGCCTTGCGAGTATCGTGCTGACTTGTCGCGGCAATGCGTTACCAGCTTTATTTTGTCCGTCCGCGTGAACAGCGTTTTCCGAGTTGCCTCTTTCTTGAAATTCAGGCGTAGCGGAGCAAAGGAGCAAACATCTCGGTCTCGCCTGAATCGGCCCCTCGCGCGTATCCCGACGTCCAGCACTGCGGCGCCGGATTCCGGATTGTCGTAGGCCAGCTGACCTATTACATACTCTTCACTGGATCGTTTGCGCATCAGTGTCGAAATCGGCGCTGTGATCGTCACTTCGAGAAGCGAATTATCGGCAAACAGGGGGTTTGGTTTTGCCGGCTTTTGCTCGTCTGCGCTCACCGCAGGCAGATTGCTCACTACAGCAATTAGGCAAAACGTGACAATTCGCAGAACGGACATTTTTTGGATCGATCGGCTTGCAGGTGAGTCAAAGCTTAGCATAGCCTGATTTGCCGCTATGGCCGTGAATTGCCGATACCCGGCATTGCCACTAAACTGTACTGCCAGCCCGGAAACGAGGACGCGGAAAACTTAATGCGCATACTGACATTACTTGTCGCTTTCGCTCTGCTGCCATTGGCGTATGCCGATGAGTGGCGAGTTGATGGCGCAGATCGCGTCGTCGCCATCTCGGATATACATGGTGCTTTCGGTGCAATGGTCGAGACCTTGCAGCAAGCCGATGTGATCGACGAGCAAAAAGCCTGGTCAGGGGGTAAAACCCACCTCGTTATCGTTGATTGGCGATCTGCGCTATGTCAGTAAAGCCGAGTATGCGGCGTTTGCCGATGACGAAACGGCGGAGGAGCGTGAGCGATGGTTTACGGCGTATGAAAAACGGTATGCCGGAGGCACGTCGCCCGAAGTCTTGCGCAAGAAATTTGACGAGCAGTTTCCCGTCGGTTTTTTTGCGCTAAGACGCGCGTTCAGGCCCGATGGCAAGTATGGCAGGTGGTTGCTGGCGAAGCCGGTCATTGTCGTTGTGAACGGCACCGCGTTCGTGCACGGAGGCCTGTCGCCGCTGGTCGAAAAGCTCGGGCTCGATGGCGTCAATGGTCGCTTGAAGAGCGAACTGACCACCTATGTCGATGCACTGCAGGTCTTGACCAAGGCTGAGGTTTTGCTTCCGACTGACAGTCACTATGACACTGACGCGGTACTCAATGCGTATCTGCCGGCATTGGACGAAAAGCCGGCTGCGCTGGACGCCATTGCAGTGGCCAGACGGCTCGGCCAGTCGGACCTTTTTGATTCGGATGGCCCGCTCTGGTACCGCGGCAGTGTGTCCTGCGGCGAACTCATCGAGGAGCATCGACTCCTGGCTGCCCTTGCCGCCCTGGGTGCCGACCGCGTTGTCGTTGGTCATACGCCGACACCCAACCGGCGAGTGCTGCAGCGATTTGACGGCCGTCTCATCGAGGTCGATACGGGGATGCTCGAGTTTTACTACAAGGGCAGCGGTAATGCGCTGATTCTTGATGGCAACACCGTCTCCGTCGTCAATCAGTCGGGCGCCGATCCTTATTCGCCGATTGAGCATCCACGTGGTGCCAGTATGCGACCGGACAATATGTCACCGGAAGCGCTACAGCAGCTGCTCGAAAACGGCGAAATCCTGTCGCAGCAGGCGGATCAGTCCGGCCGATCAATCGTAAAGGTCGGCGACGGACGCAATTCCGTGTCGGCCATATTCGAAAAGCGATCGGGGCGCGGCTTTTATCCCGGCGTGGCCGCGTATCGGCTGGATCGACTGCTGGAACTGGACATGGTGCCGGTCACCGTTCTGCGCGAAGTTGGCGGCACGAGTGGTTCGCTGCAGTTTCTGGCCAATAAGTTTTACGATGAGTCGCAGCGCTCCGCATCGGGGCAGGGCGGTGGGGCGGCGTGTTCCCTGATGGATCAATGGGGCGCAATGTACGTCTTCGACGTATTGATCTACAACGAGGGCCGCGGCATGCAACGCATGCTTTATGACACCGCAACCTGGCGCCTGATGCTCATCGAACACGAGCGGTCGTTCGCCGGCAAAAAAGGCCGGCCAAAGCATCTCAAAGGCGTATCACTGGATATCTCTGACGGCTGGCGGCTTGCGCTGGCCGGCCTGACCGATGCAGTGCTTGCCGAGAATTTCAGTGACGTACTGGACAAGCGCCGCCTGAAGGCTCTGGCAGCACGCCGCAACGAGTTACTCGCTGTGTCTGAAGCACCGTAGCAAAGCCGGACATATCCGGGTCAATTGAACAGCGCGTCCGGCTCGGCTATATCGGCGAGAAATACAGTACAGGCGCGCGCAGCGTCCCCGGCGTCGTATAATCGTCATTCCGCAGAGCTCGAAACGCTGCCAACAGGAAGGCGGAATGGGACGACTGACAACACATATCCTTGATACGACGCACGGCACTCCGGCGGCCGGAGTCAGCATTCGTCTTTTTGGCCTCAGCGATGCGAGGAAGTTACTTGCCAGCGCGACATCGAACAGCGACGGCCGCACCGAAAAACCGTTGCTTGCCGGCGAGGCCATGCAAACCGGTCACTACGAGCTGGAGTTCGATATCGGCGACTATTTTGCGTCGCTAGCCATAGCTGTCGACGACCCGCCGTTTCTCGACACGGTCGTCATTCGTTTCTCGATAAGGGCCGATGAAAATTATCATGTGCCTTTGCTCACGTCGCCCTGGTCTTACTCGACTTATCGAGGTAGCTAGCGCAGATGCCCGGTTCGTCCATACGATTCGTACTCGACGGTGAGGTCATCGAAGTCGACCCTGTCGATCCGACACGAACGGTGCTGCAGTTCCTGCGTGAAGACCTGCGCCGTAAGGGCACGAAGGAAGGCTGCGCCGAAGGCGACTGCGGGGCCTGCACGGTCGTTGTCGCCGAAGTGAATCGCGATGGCGATGATCTGTCGCTCAAGGCCATCAACTCCTGCATACAGTTCCTGCCAACGATCGATGGCAAGGAACTGATTACGGTAGAGAGCCTTGCTCCGGCCCGATTACAGCTGCATCCGGTGCAGCGTGCGATGGTGGAAGAACACGGAGCGCAGTGCGGATTTTGTACGCCCGGGTTCGTTATGTCGTTGTTCGCACTCTATAAAACGGCTGAGAGTCCGTCGAGGCAGGAAATCGACGACGCGCTGGCCGGTAATCTCTGCCGCTGCACCGGCTATCGACCGATTATTGCGGCAGCAAAAGCCATGTACGAACAACGAGATGGCGAGCGTCGATCGAACTGGCTGCAGCAGCCGTTTGGAGCGCCACAGAAACCTGAAGACCGGATCGCAAAGCTCCGCAGTCTGGCGCGCAGCGAGGGTCTTGACATCGAACACGACGGGCGTCGTTTTTTCGCGCCGTACGATATCGATTCGTTCGCCGCCATCTACTCGCGCAATTCGGACGCGACAATTCTCGCCGGTGGCACCGACGTTGGACTGTGGGTCACCAAGCAGCATCGTGACCTTGAGAAAGTGATCTATACCGGGCGTGTAGCCGAACTGGCGGACCTGTCTGTTTCGTCAACGCATATCGAAGTTGGCGCAGCCGTCACGTTATCGGACGCCATGCCCGTAATCGTCGATCACTACCCGGGTCTGGACGAGTTGTTCCGTCGTTTCGCATCGCCGCCGATTCGAAATGCCGGCACGCTCGGCGGCAATATCGCAAACGGCTCGCCAATCGGCGATACGATGCCGGCACTGATGGTTGTTGGCGCATCACTGGTATTGCGATGTGGAGATACGACACGAGAGCTGCCGCTGGATGAGTTCTATCATGACTACCAGGTTAACGATCTCGCGCCCGGCGAGTTTCTTGTGCGAGTGCGAATTCCGGTTGCCGATGCTAAGGCAATCGTCGGTAGCCAGAAGTGGTCCAAGCGATTCGATCAGGACATTTCAGCGGTCTGCACGGCATATCGCCTGGTGCTTGATGGCGAAAAAGTCAGCAGCTTCCGCATGGCGTGCGGCGGCCTTGCCGCTGTTATCAAACGTGCCACGCACTGCGAAGCGGCACTCGTGGGACAGGACTGGAATGACAAGAGCATCGAAAATGCCTGTCGTGCGCTGCAAAAGGATTTCACTCCGATAAGTGACATGCGGGCATCGGCAGATATCCGCTTGCGTGCTGTCCAGAATTTGCTGCGGCGTTTTTTCCATGAAACGCAAGGGAATGTCGACTCGACGGTGTACACGTATGGACGCCAGCGTTAATAAGGCCGCAAAGCCTGTGCAAGCTGTGGGTAAATCGTTGCCGCACGATAGCGCGCACCTGCATGTAACGGGTACTGCGGCGTACACCGACGATTTGCCGGAGCCGAGAGACCTGCTGCATCTCGCCGTCGGCATGAGCCAGAAGCCGCACGCGAAAGTCATCGGCATCGACCTGACCGGGGTTCTCGATTCGCCGGGTGTCGTCGATGTCTGTCGTGCCAGCGACATTCCGGGCAAGAACAACTACGGCGCGATTGTTGCCGATGACCCCGTTTTCGCCGACGGGCTCGTTCAGTATGTAGGTCAGCCGGTATTTGCGGTAGCGGCGACCACCGTGGACGGCGCGCGCAAAGCCGCGCAGAAGGCGATTATCGAATACGAGGAGCTCGAGGCAATTCTCGATCCGCTGAGCGCCGTCGAGAAGCGGTCTTTTGTATTGCCGTCCGAAACGATGGTACGCGGCGATCCGGACACTGCGCTCCAAAATGCACCGCATCGCGTGCAGCGGCGCGTCTCACTGGGCGGTCAGGACCAGTTCTACCTCGAAGGCCATATCGCAATGGCCATTCCGCAGGAAGACGGCGGGCTGCTCATTTACAGCTCCACTCAACACCCTGACGAAGTGCAGTCCATGGTCGCGCACGCAAGCAATCGCTCGGCGAAGGACATCGTCGTCATTTGCCGGCGCATGGGTGGCGCCTTTGGCGGCAAAGAAAGTCAGGCCGCGCTGATCGCGGTGATTGCGGCCATCGCGGCAGGCAAGACGGGACAGCCATGCAAACTGCGGCTCGATCGTGACGACGATATGATCATGACCGGCAAGCGTCATGATTTTGTCATCGACTATGACGCCGGTTTCGATGACACGGGAAGAATACTCGGTATCGATTTCGAGTTCGCGTCGCGCTGTGGCATGTCTGCAGACCTGTCCGGCCCTGTCAACGACCGGACAATGTTTCACTGCGATAATGCCTATTACCTGGAAAACGTTCGCATCGTTTCGCACCGGTGCAAGACCAATACGGTTTCGAATACGGCGTTTCGCGGTTTTGGCGGCCCGCAGGGCATGTTCGCGATTGAATATGTCATTGAAGATATCGCGAGGGGGCAAGGACCCGCTGGAAATTCGTCGCCGTAATTTCTACGGAAAAAGCGAGCGCAATGTCACGCATTATCAGCAGACCGTGGATGACAATATTATCGACGAGATCGTCGATAAGCTGGTCGTGGACAGTAACTACGCAAAACGGCGTGCCGAAATCGGGAAGTTCAACGCCGAAAACAAGATCCTGCGTCGCGGCATTTCAATAACACCGGTCAAGTTCGGCATCTCGTTTACAAACACGCTGCTGAATCAGGCCGGCGCGCTTGTACACGTCTACAAGGATGGCACGGTGCAGCTGAACCATGGCGGCACCGAAATGGGCCAGGGCCTCTATATCAAGGTAGCGCAGGTTGTTGCCGACGAGTTTCAGATTGGCGTCGATCGCATTCGCATCATGGCGGCCGATACGAGCAAAGTACCGAACGCCTCGGCGACGGCTGCATCGAGTGGTTCGGACATGAACGGCAAAGCCGCACAAATAGCAGCGGCGAAAATCCGGGCGCGTCTGACGGAATATGCCGCGCGGCACTTTTCAGTGTCCGAGGCCGAGGTGGGGTTTGCTGCCGGCACGGTGCGCGCGGGAGGTCATTCGCTGACGTTCGCAGAGCTCGTTCAGCTGGCATGGGCTGATCGCGTGTCGCTTTCAGCGACGGGCTTTTACAAGACGCCGAAAATCCACTATGACCGCAAGACATTTTCGGGCAGACCGTTCTTCTATTTCGCATACGGTGCTGCGGTGACCGAGGTTGTTGTCGACAGGTTAACGGGCGAGAATCGCCTGCTGCGGGTCGATATTCTGCACGACTGCGGTGATTCTCTGAACCCGGCCGTCGATCTGGGCCAGGTGGAAGGCGGATACGTCCAGGGCGTGGGTTGGCTGACCACCGAAGAACTTTGGTGGAACGACGCGGGGGAACTTGGCACTCACTCGCCCTCGACCTACAAGATTCCGACCTGTTCCGATCTTGCGCCCGACTTTCGTGTGCAACTCACGCAAGGCGCTGGCAATCGGGAAGACACGATTTATCGTTCCAAAGCTGTTGGCGAACCACCGTTGATGCTGAGCCTGTCGGCTTTCCATGCGATTCGCGATGCGATCGCCGAGGATGACGGGCCGTCGCCGGACCTGCACGCGCCCGCTACGCCCGAAGCGGTCTTGCGTGCGATTTATGGGTCTGCCAATGAATGAGTGGATCGATGAGCTGACGGACCTCTGCGCCGCGGACGAACCGGCGGTTCTCGTCACGGTGGCAGGCATTCGCGGCTCGGCCCCACGCGAGATCGGTGCCAAGATGATCGTCACGGCGGCAGAAACGATCGGCACCATCGGTGGCGGCCAGCTCGAGTATCAGTGCACACGAATCGCCGTGGGTCTGCTGCATGAGGAAGCTTTGTCGTTGCGGAGCTTTCCGCTGGGCTCTTCCATGGGGCAGTGCTGTGGCGGGGTCGTGGAAATACTGTTCGAACCGCTGGGTAATGGCATGCCGGCCTGGCTGCGCGACCTCAAAGCTCTGCACGGCCAGCGCGAGCCGGCGGTCATTGCGACGCGCATTTCGAGAAGCGCGCCGACCAAATTCATCGTAACAGCGGATCGCCTTTTTGGCATCGACGAGCACGATACGCTGTCGCGGCTAGTGTCTGCAGCCCGGGCGGTACTCGAGGGTGACAGAATGCCGCGCCGGAATGTGCAGGAATTTCTTGAGCCCATTGTCGCTCCCGACCTGAACATCGCTGTATTCGGTGCGGGGCATGTCGGTACAGCCGTCGTCGATACACTTCGGAACCTGGACTGCAATATTCGCTGGGTCGATAGCCGGCGCGACATTTTCCGACGCGTGCCCCGCAACGTGCGCGCGATCGAGACTTCGGAACCTGCGCTCGAAGTTGCGGCCATGCCTCCGCGAAGTTTTTTCCTCGTGATGACCCACAGCCATGCGCTGGATTTCGATATTTGCGACCGTATCCTGCGACGCAACGACGACCGTTACTGCGGCCTGATCGGATCGGTGTCGAAACGGCGTCGATTCGAGAAACGGTTTCGTCAGCAGGGCCTGGAACAGGCGCTGATCGATAAGCTGGTGTGCCCGATCGGCGTGGACGGCATCAGTGGGAAAAAGCCGGCCGAGATTGCAGTCGCAGTCGCCGCGGAAATACTGAAGGTCAAGGGCCAGGCAGCAGCAACACTGGCGCCAGATTACGGCGACAATGTTCTTCCGCTGAAGAGGCCCTAGCATGGAAGCGTACATCGTCGACTGGTTGAATCTTCTCGTGCGCTGGGTGCACGTGATTACCGGCATTGCATGGATAGGCGCGTCTTTCTATTTTGTCTGGCTCGACAATCACCTCGAGTTACCGAAGGAACCGGGTGATGACGCCAAAGGCGTCGGCGGCGAGCTCTGGTCCGTACACGGTGGCGGTTTTTATCACGCCCAGAAATATCGCGTCGCACCGGCCTCGATTCCCGAGACGCTGCACTGGTTCAAGTGGGAGGCCTATACGACCTGGATGTCGGGCATGGCCATGCTGGCGCTTGTCTATTGGTATGGCGCCGAGGTCTATCTGATCAACCCTGCCGTTGCGGACCTTTCGCCGGCTCAGGCAGTTGGTATTTCGATCGCCTACATCGTCGGCGGATGGTTCGTATACGACCTGTTGTGCAAATCGCCTCTGGGCAGTGATACGCGTGTGTTTGCGATTGTACTCATGCTGCTCTGCAGCCTTCTTGCCTGGAGCGTGTGCCAGCTTTTTGGCGGTCGTGGCGCCTACATTCAGTTCGGTTCCGTGCTCGGCACAATCATGGTTGCGAACGTGTTCTTCGTCATTATTCCGGGCCAGAAAAAAATGGTCGCATCCGCAATGCGTGGCGAAGCACCCGACCCGACGCCGGGCATTCATGCGAAGCAGCGCTCCGTACACAACACCTATTTCACGCTGCCCGTACTGTTCGTCATGACCAGCAATCACTACGCGATGACCTACGGTCACGAATACAACTGGGTCATTTTGATCGGCATCTCGCTGGTCGGCGCGCTGATTCGTATCTACTTCGTTGCGCGGCACAAAGGTCAGGCGTCATTGCTGCCAGTGATCGTCTCTGTCGTGCTGCTGGCGGCAATAGCCGCTGCGATCGCTCCTCGCCCGCAGGCGGCAGGTGGAGTAATCGTGAATTTCGACCAGGTACGCAATGTCGTGCAGGCGCGTTGTACGACCTGCCACGCCGAGGCTCCCGTGCACCCCGCGTTCCCCGCCCCTCCGATGGGGATCATGCTCGACACAGATGAGCGCATCACGGCGGAGGCTGCGCGCATTCATCAGCAAACGGTCGTGACGCGCGTCATGCCAATCGGTAACCTGACCGCGATGACGGAAGACGAGCGACAAATCATCGACCAGTGGTACCAAGGGCTGCAGGACCCATAGATGTCGAACAGCGACTACCCCAGAGATATGAGTGGCTACGGTCAGCGTCCTCCCGATGCCGAGTGGCCCAATGCTGCGCGCACGGCGGTCCAGTTTGTCGTCAATTATGAAGAAGGCGGCGAGAACTGCGTGCTGCACGGGGATGCGGCTTCCGAAGCATTCCTTTCCGAGATAGTCGGCGCGCAGCCGATACCCGGTCAGCGGCACATGAACATGGAGTCACTGTACGAATACGGCTCCCGCGCCGGGTTCTGGCGACTGCATCGTTTGTTTACTGAACGTACGATGCCGGTAACGGTGTTTGCCGTAGCGATGGCGCTTGAGCGCAACCCCGAAGTCGTTGCCGCAATGAAGGCCGCTGGCTGGGAGATCGCCAGCCACGGTTACCGTTGGATCGACTACCAGTTCATTGATGAAGCGACCGAGCGCAAGCACTTGCGACGGGCAATAGAAACGCACGAGCGCGTTAGTGGCGCCCGGCCGAGCGGTTGGTACCTGGGCCGCTGCAGTCCGAACAGCCATCGCATCGCAGCCGAGGAGGGTAGCTTCGTTTATAACGCGGACAGCTATGCGGATGACCTGCCGTACTGGGACTATTCGTTCGAAACGCCGCAGCTGGTGGTGCCGTATACGCTCGATGCCAACGACATGCGATTTGCTACACCCCAGGGGTTTAATTCGGGAACGCAGTTTTTCGACTACCTTAAAGACACGTTTGACGTACTGCATGCCGAGGGCGGCCGCATGATGTCCGTTGGCCTGCACTGCCGGCTTGCAGGCCGCCCGGGCAGGGCCGCGGCTGTAGCGCGGTTCGTCGACTACGTTGCGTCGCACGATGATGCCTGGGTCGCAACCCGGCTCGATATCGCGAACCACTGGCGCCAGGCCCACCCGGCAAAGGCGGGCGTCTGATGGAAGTGCACGATTTCATCGCGCGGTTCGCCGGCATCTATGAGCATTCGCCCTGGGTTGCGGAGCGCGTAGCAGCGCTTGCGGCTGGTGTCGATGACGCGGAACAGCTGGCGGCGCTGATGGCCGACTGCGTGGACAACGCCTCGACCGAACAACAGCTCGCGCTCGTTCGCGCGCATCCCGACCTTGCCGGACGGGCGCAGGTCGCGGGTGACCTAACGGCCGAGTCGACAGTCGAACAGGCCAGTGCAGGCCTGGACCGATGTACATCCGAGGAGTTCGAACGGTTTCAATCGCTTAATACAGCTTACTGGGAAAAATTCGGTTTTCCGTTCGTGATGGCCGTTCGCGGCAGCGGTCGCGCCGAAATACTCGATACATTCGCAGCACGCCTGCAAAATGACTACGACCTCGAATTCGAAACGGCGCTGATCGAAATTCACAAAATTGCCCGCCTTCGTCTCGATGCCATGGGAGCCAATGAATGACGCATCCGATCCGCAAATGGGTACAGCTTGAACAGCCTCGACTTGGAACACGCGTCACGTTTGCAAGCGACGAATTTTTTGGCGCCAAAGAACGCATCATCGATCCTGCCGATCCGGTCTTCATTGCCGACAAGTTCGACGATCATGGCAAGTGGATGGATGGCTGGGAGAGCCGCCGCCGCAGAGGTCCCGGGCACGACCACTGCGTCATCCGGCTGGGTGTGCCCGGTGTCATACACGGCTTCGACATTGATACGAGCCACTTCACCGGGAACTACCCGCCGCAGGCCTCGATTGAAGCCTGCACGAGCGACCTGGAGACGCCCGAAGAAGGCTGGGTTGAGCTGGTCCCCAAGACGGATCTGTCGGGCGACTCGCAGCATTTCCTCGATGCACGTGACAGTGAAATCCGGACTCACGTACGGCTGCATATTTACCCCGACGGCGGCATCGCCCGCCTCAGGATATTTGGCGAGATCCGGGCCGATTTCACCGACGTCGATGGTTATGTCGACCTGGCGGCCGTGGAGCACGGTGGTCGTGCGATCGCCTGCAGCGATGAACACTACGGCAGCATGCACAACCTCACGGCACCGGGACGCGGCATCAATATGGGTGACGGCTGGGAAACGGCGCGTCGCCGTGGGCCCGGCAATGACTGGGTGATCATCGCGCTCGGCCAGCGGGGCGTCATCGAGCGCGCCGAGATTGATACCGCACATTTCAAGGGCAATTATCCGGACCGCGTATCGCTTGAAGGGGCGATCTTCGAGAGTGATGAGCAGGCAGCGCTCGGCGACAAGGAGTGGCAAGCGCTGTTGCCGGAAACCAAACTCAAAATGGATCAGCAGCACTACTTCGACGAGGTGCTGCAGCCGGTTGGCGCGGTGAGCCACGTTCGCGTGTCGATCTATCCCGACGGTGGCGTCAGCCGTGTCCGCTTGTTCGGTCAGGTCCATGGTTGAGCGCGCGGCAATCTCGCTGACACCCGAGCCGCTTACGCGCGAGCGCTTCGCGCCTTATGGCGACGTTATCGAATCGGCGCTCGACAGATCAGCCGCAATGAACGCAGCCCGGTTTGAACGTTTTGACGATCTTTGCAAAATCGACATTGCCGATGGTGGCCATCTCGCAATGAGTGTCGCGCGTTGCCGCACGCCAACAGCTTTACCACTGCGTGTCGATATCGTGGAGCGGCACCCGCTCGGAAGCCAGGCCTTTGTTCCGCTGCAGCGCTGTCGAATGGTCATTGTTGTCGCGCCTCCGGGTGAGTCGATCGATGCTGGCGACCTGCGCGCATTCGTTACCAACGGCAAGCAGGGTTTTAACTACCACCGGGGTACCTGGCATATGCCGTTGATCGCATTGGAAACGGGGCAGGAGTTTCTTGTTGTGGACCGAGCCGGCATGGAACCCAATTGCGAGGCATACACGCTCGATGACGCCGTCATGCTCGAGGCGATCTGAATACCATGCGACAAGCCTTTCGCGCCTCCGTTCTGCACTGTCTGTCGGATCCCGGCGAAGAATCGCGCGCATCAGCCTTCGAATATTTCGAAGATGGTTTGCTGATCGTTGAAGATGGCACCGTCCTCGAGGCAGGCAACGCTGAGTCCTTGCTCGACGGGCTGGCGGAGGATGTGCTGCTGACGGAATTTCCGGGCAAGCATCATTGCGTCCTACGGCGAGCAGCTGCTGGACTGGCTGCACCGCTACGCTTACCCGGCTGAAGCACGCTTCAGCGACCCGGACTATGCGCGCGAGGCTGCAACGGTCTTTGTCGACGAACTTATGAACAACGGCACGACCACGGCGCTGGTCTTCGGCACAGTGCATGCGCATTCTGCCGATGCGATATTTGAAGCGGCGGCGGCGAAAGATATGCGCCTGATTGCCGGCAAAGTTCTTATGGACCGCAATTGCCCCGAGGAACTCAGGGACGATGCTGATTCGGCCTACGCCGATAGCAAGGCCCTTATCGAGCGCTGGCACGGCCGGGGTCGGCTGGGCTACGCAATCACGCCACGTTTTGCACTGACGTCGACCGAAGCGCAGCTTGCTGCCGCTGGAAAACTCGCACGTGAATATCCTGAGGTCTGGGTCCACACGCACCTCGCCGAAAACAGGGACGAAGTGGACCAAATCGCCAGGCAGTTCCCGTCTTCGAGAAGTTATCTCGACGTGTACGATCAATTTGGTCTGCTGCGCGAGCGCTCTGTTTTTGCGCATTGCCTGCACCTCGATAACCAGGACCGCGCGCGCATGGCGAGTGCGGGCGGTGCGGCCGCGTTCTGCCCTACCTCCAACCTGTTCCTGGGCAGCGGTTTATTCGATTTGCCGGCAATGCGTGCTGCCAATGTGCGCTGCGGCCTGGGGACCGATGTCGGCGGCGGAACGAGCCTGTCGCTGCTAAAGACGGCGAGTGAAGCTTACAAAGTCCTGCATCTGCAGGGTCACGCGCTGCCAGCAACCCGGGCACTGTATCTGGCAACCTTGGGCGCCGCCGAAGCGCTGTATCTTGACGATGTGATCGGCAATTTCCTGCCGGGAAAAGAAGCGGATTTCGTCTTACTCGACCCGGCTGGTTCGAGCCTGACCGCCCGCCGTACGTCGACAGCTGAGACGATCGAGGAAGCGTTTTTCGCGCTGCTGACCCTGGGTGATGAGCGCCATGTTGCGGCGACGTTCATCAAGGGGTCCCCGCAAAAAAACGATTAAAAACAATTTCTTGCAGCGCCTCGTTCGTGGATACTCCGCATCGCTTACCGATGAACCGGTCGATTTTTCCCAGTTGGCCGATTTATCTGGCGAAGCGCCACGGGGCGACCTATATTCCTAGCGCTGTGCAAGAACATACTAATAAACTAAATAACGTTTTCTTTGCATTTCTCCAGCCCCTGGCGAGAATTTTCCTCCGCTTTGGCAAGGGCTATCGCGAATTCTCGGAGCTCTCGAAAGCAGCCTTTGTGGTCGTTGCCGCGGAGGACTATGGCGTGCACGGGCGGCCAACCAACGTGTCGCGCATAGCGGCGATGACGGGGCTTACACGCAAGGAAGTCAGCCGAATCCGCAAGCGGATCGACGAACACAAGGCTACGGTCACCGACCGCGGCACGCCGCTGCAGGAAGTCATCTCGGCGTGGCGATCGGTCGCTGAGTTTCTGGACGCGAACGGCGAGCCGGCAATACTTCCGCTAACGGGCAAACGCGGCTCGTTCCGATCACTCATCAGGCAGTTCGCCGGCGATATTCCGGAAGGTGCCATGCGCAAAGAGCTGCACCGCATCGGCGTTGTTCGGAATTCCGGGGACACGATTGAGCTGCGCCCGATGAGTCCCGGTTCGGAGAATGCTGAGGAGACAATGGCACGTCAGCTGGAGGCGGGGCCTTATGCACTCCTTAATTCGCTGGTCCCTGATGCAGAAGAGAATAATGGCGGTGACGGCGCGTCACTCGAACCCGCCGGTCACGGCCCTCACTAGGCAAATCGAACCTTCGCGCTCAGGCGTGTCTCCGCTTTCATGGAATTGGTGATCAGGCAGTGATGTTCTGCTTTTTCGAGCAGACGAAGCGCTTTCTTTTCGTCCGTGCCGGGAGGAGCGGTTAGCTCGACGCGCACATCAAAGCTCGTGAACTGCGTGACGCGTTCGATTTTGTCGAGCGTACCGGAAACGCCGCAACTCAAAGACAGCCACTCGAACCTCGAGGCGCGTGCAATCGCGCGAAACGAGAGGATGAAGCAGTTTGCCACCGAGCCGACCAGGAGCGTTTCCGGCGACCAGACGTCGCCGGGCCCACCGAACTCCGGCGGACCTGCGGTCTCGAGGGGCTCGAGCCCCTTGCTCGACAGTACAACATGGCTATCGGTGTCAGCGTTCGCGGACACGACGTAATGATGCGGCAGATCTTGCATGGCTTTTCCAATCAAAGGGTCATTAAAAAGCCATAGTTTGGGTAGTGGCAGGCAATAACAAGTATCGGAAAACCGAAATGAGTGGATTGTCGAAACTAGGAGCTACCTCACAGGATCCGGCAGCCGCATATTGCATAATCCTATGGACGCTATGAGCGTGACCATCAGGTGGGCCGATGCGTGACACATCCATAGACAGAATCATGACGATAAATCCCGTGATGATCGGGCCGGGTGATAGTGCGGCAAAGGCGAGGGAGTTATTGAAGACTTCCGCTATCCATCATCTGCCGGTGGTTGAAAACGGCAGGTTGGTCGGCATTGTGTCATCGGCGGATCTCTTGAAACTCTATGTACTTGACCAAGAGGTTGCTCTATCTGCGCTGGCCACCGTCAGCCAGATCATGGAACTGAAACCGGTGGTTCTCACCGCGACGGCAACGCTGCGGGATGCCGCGGAGAAGCTCATGAGCGGCGGTTTTCATGCGCTGCCGGTTGTCGATGACGATCGCAATCTCGTCGGTATCGTGACGTCGGTCGATCTAATCGACGCGTTGCTGAAGTCACTGCCCGTCGGCGATGGCAGCATCGTTCAAGCGCCCGAGCACAGCCTCTCAGACCTGATGGAAGACAACAGGCTCATGCTACAGGCCTGTGACGCAGCAGAACTCTACGTTCGAAGTGGCCATGCCGAGCATGAGCATAGCGTATTAATCAAATGCCTCGCCGACCTCCGGCGTCACAAGGAATCTGTCGACGTCTGAACACCGCTGGCCTTGTCGCATCGTTTATCGCGACGTGGTGTTGCTGTCGGCTTTAACGTGAGGCGCAAGTCTGTCCAGCAGGCCGGCCATCTCGGGGCGGCTTTTGCGCAATTCGTCGATAGAAAAGCCCGATAGCTCATAGGGCAGAACCAGCCAGTCGTCTGTCTTGTGAATAAAATAATCCGGCGCGCGCAGCGTTTTCTCGGTTGACCGATACCAGACTGACGCTGTGCGAATTTCACCGGGCAGGTTGCGGCGCGTTCTCTTGGCGAGCTGGTTGATGACTGCAGTAACGCTCGATCCCGTACTGTAGACATCATCGACAATCAGCATGGAGTGCGTTGAGCATAGGCTCTCCAGCAGGTATTGCATGCCGTGCACGCGGATCGAATCCGCCGTGCTGACCATTTGCGAGTAACGCGGCGCGCCCGTGTAGGATGTGCGGATCGCAATGTGGTCGGTTTTGACGCCGAAATAGTCGAGCCCCTCCTGCACGGCGATGCCAACCGCACTGCCGCCTCGCCAGAGGCCGACGAGAAAATCCGGCTTGAAGCCCGATTCGTATATATTCGCTGCCAGTTGAAACGAATCCCGGAGCAGGTCGTCGGCGGCTATAAATCGCTCGTTCATTGTTCTTGTACCCGGGCTGCACTGCGCTAGAATTAAGGCTCCGCATTATACCGGCTGCCGCAAGTCCGCGATCAAGAGAATAATAATGGACAAAACCGTTCTTTCCGCCCAGGACCTCCTCGAGGAATCCATCGAACTCGGTATCAAGATCCTCGAGAGTGGCTTCAAGCCCACCTTGATTATCGCGATTTGGCGAGGAGGAACGCCTGTGGGCATGGCGGTGCAGGAAGTCCTGAGCTACTGCGGCATTGAGTCTGACCACATAGCCATTCGCACCTCGTCCTATGTTGGGGTGGACGAGCGAGGGGCTGTCGCGGTTCACGGGCTCAAAAGAAAATTTGCCACGACGACCGCGTATTGATCGTCGATGACGTTTTCGACACGGGCAATACGATCGCCGCAGTCATCGATGAGCTGACCAAGCGTGCGCGCGGAAACACACCGGAAGATATACGCATTGCCGTGCCCTGGTTCAAACCCAGCCGTAACGAAACCGACCTTATCCCCGACTATTTCCTGCGGGAGACGGCGGAATGGCTGGTGTTTCCGCATGAGCTGGATGCGTTGACGCCTGAAGAGCTGCGCGAGCACCGGCCGGACATCGCGAAAATCGTGCAAAACGTGAAGTCAGCCGCCCTTTCTGCCTGAGTACGCGATGCGCCGAATCTGTGTCTACTGTGGTTCGAATACGGGCGCCCGACCGCTGTATGCGGACGCTGCCCGCGACCTGGCGGGCCTCCTCGTCCGGCATGATCTCGAACTGGTCTATGGCGGCGCCGATAAAGGCCTCATGGGGATCATTGCTGACACGGTCCTCGAGCAGGGCGGAAAGGTGCACGGCGTTATTCCGAAGCTGCTCTACGAAAAGGAAATTGCGCACCAGGGTCTGACGGAACTGCACGTTGTATCGTCAATGCATGCACGCAAGTCGATGATGGCAGCCCTGTCCGACGGCTTCATAGCGATGCCCGGTGGTTTCGGGACGCTTGAAGAGATCATCGAAATCATCACCTGGGGGCAGCTGCGCTTTCACGACAAGCCCTGCGGACTGCTCAATGTCGATGGCTATTTCGATCATCTGCTCGGCTACTTTGATCATGCGAATGCCGAAGGCTTCCTGCGGTCCGAAAATCGGCAGATGCTGCTTTGCGACAGAAGTGCGACGGCATTGGTCCAGAAGTTTGAGCGATACACGGCGCCCCACGTCGACAAATGGACGGGCTAACCGGCTTACTTCGTGAAATTTACCCGCAACGTTCCAGTCACCGGCGACCTCAGGTTTTGCCCGTGTAACGCGTAGCGAATACCGAAACGCCGGCCGACGAGTCCGGGGCCCACACAAATTCTCAGCGGAGACGCGAAAGCCTCGGTCGGTTTGTCGACAGGAATATCGCCAATTTTCTTCGTGATATGTATGGATTTCTTATGCAGGCTGACAGACGGGTAGGACGCTAGTTCTGCGGCCGGCCGCGCCACGTATTTTTCATTGTGCGGGACTTTCGGCAGTCGATCGGCAATGTACAGTTCGTTGTCTTTCGGCAAGACCAGCGCTATTGATGCGTTGACAATGGGTTCCTCGCCCCGGTTGCAGACGACGATCTGAATTTCTTCGCCTTTCGTTTCGAACAGGAAGTGGCGATCGTCATTCCTGTATTTGTGTCGAATTTGCTCCATCTCCTGCATCAGCTCGTCCGGCGTACGACTGACGTAAGGATCGTCAGAACCATACAATCGCGCATGTACCAGCCTGGCCATGACGGTCGATGATCCCGAGTCCTTGGTATCCATCTGGATCTTGACCAGTTGTTCGAGCTTGCCGGCGGCTAATGCCGATGGTAGTTGTGACAGGTCGCAGGATGGCAGCGTCAGGGTCTTGTGGCTGATCTCGCCCGCAAAGCCGACTTCGATGTTCTGTGCCGGAACCGAGTCCTGGAATTTTCTTTCGAACAATGACTGCAGCTGTCGGCGCCCCATCTTGATAGCCGTATCATTCAAGCGCATGTACGCATCGCCGCGCCGCAGCGTTTCCGAGTAATCGATGCGCATCATGTACGGTCGATCCTGGCAGTCGCCAATCTCGAATACGCCGATCTGCTTGCCCTCGACTGACACCGGTTTGTGGCGAAGCCGCAGCGGCGGCTCGATGTAGTCATTCACGAGCGCCTCGTAGGCTGGCTTGCCCGAAAAGTCCTTTTCGCTGACCGGATGCACGCGCTTACGGCCACGACTGTCGATTTCGGTCCCGATGATGATGTACCGCGGTCCGTCGACCGATGCGTTTGCCATTGCCAAAACGTCGCGCAGGAAGCTTTCGACCGCCTTGGGTCCGTACGGTTGCTTTTGAAACTGCACGCCATCGCCGGGCGTGGCAGATCGGGCGATGTTGGCTAAATCGTTCATGAATCAGCCAATTTTGTCAGCTTATGTTCAACAGAACGGGAACCAATCGACATTTCGGATAATCGCCGGGCGATTTACAGCGTCACCGGCATTGGCGAAACTGGGCGGGTGTCTTCGCCTGTAACAGCACATGCGGCCGTATCGGCCGAGCCGCCACGCGTTCCTCTCGCCGAGATCGAGCTTGCCGTCGAACGGCAGTTCGGCTGCCGTGGCAGTTATTTGCCGCTTGTGAGCGAGCGCGATCAGAACTATCGCCTCAAGGCCAGCAGCGGCGCCGAATACGTCGTTAAGGTGACAAGCGCGGCCGAGCCCCGGCGGGTGAGCGATTTCCAGATCGCGGCGCTACTGCATCTCGAAAAGGTCGGGACCGTATCTGTGCCCAAGGTCGTTGCCGCGCTCGATGGGCGACACTCGGGGCGCATCGAGTACGCAGGCAAGTCGCACATGCTGCGACTCGTGAGCTATCTGGCCGGTGAGCCGCTCACGACGGTGCCTGTGAATGCCAATACGGCGCGGGATATTGGTGCCAGCCTTGCGCGTCTGGACCTGGCGCTTGACGGTTTTTCGCATCAGGGCGAGAACCCGGTATTGCTGTGGGACCTGCAGCGAGCCGGTGAGCTGCGCGACCTGCTTGATCGCATCGACAATGCAGCCATACGGCGGCGCGTGTTGCGGACGATCGATGACTATGATCAGCGCGTCTTGCCCGAGCTTGGTTCCCTGCACACGCAGGTTATCCATGGTGACGCGAACCCGGAAAACATACTCGTCGATCCGGCGAGCGGCCGTGTTTCGGGATTTATCGATTTCGGCGATATGGTTCGGGCACCGTTGGTTTTCGACGTCGCGATAGCGGCGTCGTACCTGCGCGCTTCGCAGGCGGATGCGCTCAATCTGATCGCTCCATTTGTCGCCGGGTATCATGCGGTTCAGCCCCTTTCGGTGGCGGAATTGGCGCTGTTGTTCGATCTTGTGCGTGTGCGACTTGCGACGACAATTACCCTGCTTTACTGGCGCCTGGATGCCCGCGATCACGATGATCCGTACCGGCAAAAGACGCTGGACCAGGAAAGCGACGCGATCGCTTTTCTCACCATGCTGGACGATCTTGGCAGAGCCGCGTTCTCGCGTGGACTGCAGCGCGCGGTCAGCGGCTGAGTCCCGCTATTTAACAATAATCATGCCGTGCCAGAGGGATGCGGGCGCTTCTCCGGCCAACTGAGGAACAGTTCCTTAAATCAGGGGCTTACGCGCCGTACGATCAGGATCCCTGTATCGCTATTTGGGCACGATACCGATGAACCTGGACGTCGCACTGTCCGTACTGCTGGTCTTCAGCGCAGCTTGCTTCCTGATGATGGGATCGAGCCTCGTGGCGTCCAGGCGGGAGATTGGCAGCATGCCGGTCGGCGTGCTGTTTGTTGTGATCAGCATCTGGGTTGCGGGCGGCGCGATCGAACTGTTGGCAGAAAACTTCGCCGTATTCTCTGTTGGCCGTACCGCGCACTTTATAGGCACGGCACTGGTGCCCATCGTCGCATACGTTTACTTTCGCGAGTACGCGGGTTTGGAAACACCGCAGCGCCGCTTGGCGTTGATGAGCATCATCCCGCTCGTATCGGTGCTGCTGGCCGCCACGAACCTCTATCACGAATTCATGTGGTATTTGCCGATTGGCAACGCGGCGGGCGAGTTTTTGACGCGGCCGGAGAAATGGGGCTCCTGGTTTTTGTTTGTGCATCTGCCCTACAGCTACGTCGTGATCGGCGCTGCGATCGTCTCGTTGCTCGGACGGATAGCGGCTGTGGCGCCAGCACATCGGCGTGGACTGTTTCAGCTGACCGGCGCCTGCGTCGCGCCTTTGGCCGCAACCATGGCTTATGACCTGGGATTTGGGCCCAATACGATTTCCTACGTGCCTATTGCATTCTCGGCGATGCTGCCCATTTATGCGTGGCTTGTTTACGGCGAAAGAATCGTCGAATTCAGGCCACTCGCCTATGAAGCCGTATTCCAGAACATGCAGGACCCCGTGGTCGTCATCGATGAGCATCGTCGTGTCATCGGTTTGAACCATGGTGCGGAGAACCTGCTGAGTATTGCAGAGTCCGTTGCGCTGCGCGAACCACTGGAAGCCCTTTTTGGCGAAGACTCGCCGGAGGTATTCGAGGTCCTGAGTTCCGGTTTGCCGCAAAAGATGATGACCACGACCGGACGTTTTCTGCACATTCAGGTTTCGCCTATCAAAACGAATCGTGCGGCTGCTCGTGGTGGCAAAGTGTTGATGTTTCGTGACGTGAGCGATGTCGAAAAGGCGCAGAGCGAGGTTCGAAAAAGTGAAAAACTGCTGCGAACGATCATCGATCATTCGGTGAACGGCATTATTCGATTCCGCTGGAGCGAAGATGACGATGGTGAGAAAGTGTTGCGCAGCATCTTTGCCAACTCGGCGGCGGGCCGCTTCCTGGGCTCGGATGCCGATGACCTCGTTGATTGTGTTGCACCGGAACTAATTCGAATTGCTACAAGCGGTATGGACAAGAGTGCTTCTGATGACATCGTTCGCCGTTTTGAGATAGCCAGCAATCAAGGCGACAGCCTGGAGGTCGAGGTTCACCAGCGTAACCGCGTAGAGGATCGCTGGTTGCGCATGATATGCGAGCCGATGGGCGATGACATCGCTGCGACCTTTGTCGACATCACGGACACCAAGGTGAAAGAGCGCCAGATGGAATCGATTGCCACGTCCGATCCATTAACCGGCGTTCTGAATCGACGCGGTTTCGAGCGGCATGCGGCCGAGCGGCTGACCGCGAGCGAGGATGATGCGACGGGCGCGCTGCTCTTTATTGACCTGAATGAGTTCAAGCAGATCAATGACCAGTGCGGGCACGAGATTGGTGACCAGTTACTGTGTATTGCGGCCGAGCGACTAAAAAAGAGCCTGCGGTCGCACGATATCATTGGCCGGCCCGGTGGCGATGAGTTCGTGGCGCTGGTGCCGGACGTGAGCGCAGCCATAGCCGACAAGCTGGCGGTGCGCCTCACCAAGGGTCTGGAAGAGCCATACATCATTGGCGACAAGACGTTGAATTGTGCGGCCAGCATCGGTCTCGCCCTTTACCCCGACAACGCCAATACGCTGACGGGCCTGCTGCGCGAGGCGGATGAGGCGATGTATCGAGCCAAGGCGCGCTGCCGTGGTGTCACCGACTTACGCGGCAACGACCTGCTGGAAAAAGCGATCTAGGTCCCCGCGGTTCTGTCTCCCGCAGCAATAATTGAAACATTTCCCGAGTTGTGGCGGTCTGTTACCGAAACAAATCGGAGTTCTACCCATGCTCGCTGGCATTCACCTCACGACACGCTCACTTATTCTCATTTCCCTCGCAACGACCCTGGTCCTGAGCCTGGTCTACAGTACTTCCATGCAATTTGGTCATGCCGACGTGCCCGTGGCGCGGACGGCCGCCGAAATTCAGCCGCTCGGCCCGGGCGATGCGGCGCCGCGCTTCACGGTTGAGACAGTGGACAACGAGCGCTTCGATTTCGATCCGCGAATCCTGGAGCGACCGGTCATCCTGGTTGCTTTCCGCGGCGGCTGGTGCCCGTTCTGCAACCTGCATCTGTCAGAACTGCGTCATGCTATTCCGGAAATCAGTGCAATGGGCATCGACGTCCTGTTCCTCAGCGGTGACCGCTCAGAGCTTCTCATTAGCAGCCTCGAGCGCGAGACTCAGGACCGTATCGACGGGCTTGGCTACACGGTCCTGTCGGACGCAAATGCGCAGGCGGCCATCGCGCTCGGTATCGCGTTCAAGGCATCCGATCGTACGCTCGAAAGGCGCCATGAAAGGGGCGACGATATAGAAGACTCATCGATGGCGCGCCACGGAGTTTTGCCGGTCCCCGCCGTGTTCGCGGTTGATCGTGAAGGAATGATCACGTTTGCGTACGCGAATCCCGATTACAAAATTCGCCTCTCGCCGGACGAGCTGCTGGCCGCAGCCAGCGCGATCGCTACGCGCGAATAACGCGTGTTAGGCTTCGTGCTCACAAGAAGGGCACGGAGACCCCCATGGTTACAGCGATCGTTCTAATAAAAGCGGAAACGAACCGCATTCCGGACCTGGCCGACAAGATTGCGGACATGGCGGGAGTTTCCGAGGTTTTTTCCGTAGCAGGCCGCTACGATCTCGTCGCCATTGTCAGGGTTGCCAAGAACGAAGACCTCGCCGATGTGATCAGCGACAAGATGCGCCTTCAGAAGGGCATCGTCGAAACCGAAACCATGATCGCGTTCCGCGCCTTTTCCCGGCAGGAGCTCGAGGCTGGATTCGAACTCGGACTGGACTGATGGGACTACGAAACACACGAACTGAATTCGGGACTTTGGCCAGGTCGCTGCACTGGCTGGTGGCAGCTGGACTTTTTACATTGCTGTATCTCGGTCTCGAGCAATCCGGTATGGAACGGGGGCCCGAAAAAACAGAAATCCGCTTCATTCACGCCTCGATCGCGATGGCCGTATTTTTTCTGATGACCATCAGGATTGCCTGGCGCTTCATGAACGAAGTGCCTGCGCATCCGGCTGGCATAGCGGCATGGCAACGGATAAGCGCAACGGTCGTCCATTGGGGTTTGTACGCGGCTGTATTCGTGCAGCTGGCGTCGGGTGGTATGACCGTTGCGACCGGCGGCAACCCGCTGCCGTTTTTCGGATTGTTCTCGATACCTTTGCCGGTGGTGGAAAGTCGTGACAACCATGAGTTCTGGGAAGAGATCCATGAGTTTGCCTGGAGGATTGTCGCAGCACTGATTGTCATCCATGTGCTGGGCGCCATTTACAACCACTTCATCGCAAAAAACGATGTCCTGCGACGCATGACGGTTGGCTTGAAGTAGGAAAGAATATGGCCGAGGCGTTTATTTGTGATGCGGTGCGAACGCCCATCGGCCGGCAGCTCGCACTTTGCGCAATGTGCATTGGCGTCGGGCAGGGCATCGCCATGATCATCGAAAGGACCTGATGAAGAAACGCCCACCCAGTTACGAAACGCAGGAGCTGCGCGAATTTGCGGAAATTCTGCAAGGGCGGCGCACGATCAGTCTTTTCTTGCAGACGCCGGTGCCCGATGAGCTTGTTCGTGGTGCTCTGGAGGCGGCCACGTGGGCGCCGAATCACCACGTAACGGAACCCTGGCACTTTATTCTCCCGGGCGAGCACACGGTGCAGAAGATACTCGATCTTTGCCGGCTGATGACGGCCGAGAAAAAAGGCGATGAACTGGCGTTGCACAAACGCGAGAGTTGGGCGGAGAAGCCGGGCTGGTTGATCGTGACCTGCGAACGTAACGAGGACGAGCTGCGTCAACAAGAGGACTACGCGGCGTGCTCTGCTGCCGTGCAAAACTTTATGTTGTATCTCTGGAAAGCCGGTGTCGGGTCCAAGTGGACGACGGGCGATATCACGCGAGACCCGCGCTTCTTCGACATCATTGACGTCGATGAGTCGCAGGCATTCGTTGTTGGCCTTATCTGGTTCGGCTACCCGAAGCTGACGCCGGGCCAATCGCGTAAGGAACTGTCAAGAGTTTTACGCCGGCTGCCCTAGCGCCGTCATTGTGTTTGTTTGCCTGCCACAGCTGCGGTGAATACCACGTCGGTGGAACTGTTAAGCGCGGTTTCCGCTGAATCCTGAAGGATACTAATCACGAATCCGACGGCAACGACCTGCATTGCGATGTCGTTCGATATACCGAACAGTCCGCAGCTCAGTGGAATCAGCAGCAACGATCCCCCGGCAACGCCCGATGCACCGCAGGCTGACAAAGCTGCGACGAGACTCAGCAACAGTGCCGTAGGCAAGTCGACATGGATGCCCAGGGTATGTGCGGCAGCCAACGTCAGTACGGTGATTGTAATGGCGGCACCACCCATGTTGATTGTTGCACCAAGCGGAATAGATACAGCGTAGGTGTCTTTTTCCAAATTGAGTTTTTCGCACAGCGCCAGGTTGACCGGAATATTGGCCGCCGAACTGCGCGTAAAGAATGCTGTGACGCCGCTTTCCCTGAGTGCCGTCAGCACGATCGGGTATGGATTCCTGCGCGTTTTGATCCAGACAATCAACGGATTGACCAACAACGCCATGATCAGCATGCTGCCCAGCAGCACGGTCAGGATTCGCGCGTAGCCGCCAAGTACGGACAGGCCCGATTCGGCGAGGTTGCCGGCGACGAGTCCGAATATGCCGATTGGCGCCAGGCGAATTACGAGCCGGACGATGTGCGTTACGGCGTCCGACGTGTCTTTAAGCATCTGTCGCGTAGAGTCCGCCGCGTGATGCAGGAAAATGCCCAGCAGCACGCCCCACACGAGAATGCCGATGAAGTTTCCGGTCAGGATGGCGTTGACCGGGTTGTCGACGAGTTTTTGTAACAAGCCGCCGAGGACTTCAGCGATTCCCTTCGGAGCGTTCGCACTGATCTCGGGTATCTGCAGTGCGAGCGTTGTTGGAAACAGGGTACTCATTGTGACCGCCAGCAATGCGGCCGCAGCCGTGCCGATGAGATACATCACGACGATAGGGCGCATCTGCGAGGTGTGGCTCACACGGCGATTCGCGATCGCCGAGGCAACCAGCACCAGGACGAGTATGGGCGCCACCGCTTTGAGCGCCTGGACGAACAAGTTACCCAGCAGCATCGACGCTCTTGCGGCGTCCGGCCAGCTCAGTGACAAAGCGACACCAGCAACGATGCCTACCGCGATTTGCAGCACGAGGCTGCCTGACATTACTCGGTCGAATACTGTTTTTGTTGTCATCGGCTCAATTGCGCCAGCCCGTGATGCCGGGCGCCCTGGAGCGGGCGCCCGGCGTGCAGGTTAGTTGGTTGAAGTCGTCGTGATGATATTGCCGTCAGTGTCGATTTGCGTAATCTCGCCGAGCTCGAGCTCGCGGATGCGCGATTCGATCTTTTCCCGGTCACCGACGACTACCCAGGTGAGGTTGTCGGGCTTGATAGTCTGCCCGGCCACGTCGTTGATTTGTTCTAGCGACAATCCGCGAACAGAATCGGCATAAGTATCCCAGTAGTTGTCCGGAAGGCCGTAGGTCACGATCTCGCCAATGTCTCGCATTACCGAGGCATTGGTTTCCCAGCGGCCCGGCAGACTCAGGGTGTTGTTGTCCTTGACCTTTGCCATCTCGGCATCCGTCGCCCGATTCGATGACAGGTATTCGTCAAGCTCACGCTTGATTTCAGCCATCGATTCCATGGTCTTGTCTGTCTGTACCGGCGCATACGCAACAAAGGGCCGCTGACCCTGCGCATCCCGAATCATGGTGCGGGCGCCGTACGCCCAGCTCTTGTCCTCGCGCAAATTCATGTTCAGGCGCGATGTAAAGCTGCCACCGATGATCTCGTTCATTGTCTCAAGGGCGATCTCATTAACGTCACCTGTCGGTGGTGCCACGTTGCCTGCAAAAATAATCGACTGCTCCGATCCCGGCCTGTCGATAAGGAATATGCGTTCCCCTTCGCTAACCGGCACGCTGGCAATGTTCTTGGTTGGCACGTCCGCCGGTTTCCAGCGCGCGAATAGCTTCTCCAGCTTCGGCTTGATTGCGGTCATCGTGGTATCGCCAACGACGATCAGCGTGGCGTTATTGGGCTTGAACCAGGTGCCGTGGTAGTCCACAAGGGACTGGCGCGTGATGCGCGACACGGAAGCTTCCGTTCCCGATCCCGTCAGTGGCATGGCATAAGCATGGCCCTCGCCGAAGAGCAGCTTGGGAAAGGTGCGCATCGCCATTGAAACCGGTGCGTTCTTTTCCTGCCCGATCTGCGCCAGCCGTTGCTTGCGCAGGCGCTCCAGATCAGCTTCGGGAAACGCCGGGTTCAATATCACGTCTGCGTACAGGTCGAGTGCTTTGTCCAGGTTTTCCGACAGCGTGTCGAGCGCTACGGTTGAGGAATCCAGGCCGGAGCCTGCGCCGATCGTGGCGCTGATGCGGTCGAGTTCATCGCTGATTTGCAGTGCCGTGCGTCGTTTCGTGCCTTCGTCCAGCATTGCCATCGCGAGGCTCGAGGTGCCGGGCTCGCCGAACTGATCGGACGCAAAGCCGGCGTCGAATCGGAGACTCATCTTGATCGTCGGAATCGACTTGCGCGTTGCAACGATCAGTTCAAGTCCATTCGACAGCGTGCCACGTTGAAATTCGCTAAAAGCTACTTCCGGGAATGAAGCTGCTTCGGGGACGCCGGAACGATCGGCGCCCTCGCTAGCAGTGCTCAGTTCCGGGAACGGTCGCACCTCGAGATGATACGCGCCGGCCTTTAACCAGCGGTCGATTGCGGCCTCGATCGATTCGGCAGACGCGCTTTCAAATCGCTGCTGCTGGACTTTGTAAAAATCCGGACGCCCGGCATACACGGCGTTGCGCGCAAGCACGTCGGACTTGCCGCCGAAACCACCGATCCGTTCGATGCCGCGAACGAATCCGCCGCGCCTGGATGCTTTGACGCGCTCGAGCTCGTCTTTCGAAATTCCGTCCCGCATCAGACGATCGAATTCCTCGTCTACGGCCCGTTTGATCGCTTCAACGTCACCGCCGGGCTGCGCCGTGACGACAATCCAGAAGATGCCCGCGATTTCGTTCGCGAACATGCCGGCCTGCGCGCTCGTGGCGATCTGCTCGTTGTATACCAGGCGCTCGAACAGTCGCGAGTTCTTGCCGGCGGCAAGCACATCGCCGGCGAGGTCAAGTAAATCGGTATCCTCGGACGTGAGGTGTGGGCCGCCCCAGATCTTGTAATACTGCGCCTGTGGCACGCGGTCCTGCAGGACTTCGTGTTTGTCGCTCTCCAGCTGAACTTCCCAGACGTCGTACTTGGATATCGGTGGCCCGGGTGGAATGTCGCCGAAATACAGTTTGACCTTCTCGAACACCTCGGCGGCGGCGACGTCACCGGCAACGACCAGAACGGCGTTGTTCGGGCCATAGTAGGTCTTGAACCATTCCTGTACGTCCTCGAGGCTGGCCGCATTGAGATCGTCCATGGACCCAATCACCGACCACGAGTACGGGTGACCTTCGGGAAACGCACCGTCAAGTATGTGGTACAGCACCTTGCCGTAAGGCTGGTTATCACCCTGGCGTTTCTCGTTCTGTACAACGCCACGTTGTTCGTCGAGCTTCTCCTGCGTGACGGCGCCCAACATGTGCCCCATGCGGTCAGATTCCATCCAGAGCGCCATGTCGAGCGCGGTCTTTGGAACATTTTGAAAATAGTTGGTGCGATCAAAGTTTGTCGTACCGTTCATATCGGTTGCGCCAACCCGTTCAAAGGGCTTGAAGTACTCATCGTCGTAGTTCTCGGTGCCATTGAACATCAGGTGTTCAAACAGGTGCGCGAAGCCGGTTTTGCCGGGCTTCTCGTTCTTGGAACCGACGTGGTACCAGACATTGACGGCGACGATGGGTGCCTTGTTGTCCTCGTGGACAATAAGCCTGAGACCGTTGTCGAGCGTGTATTCGGTATAGGGAATTTCGACGTCGGCGGCATTTGCGAGGGAAGCGAAAGCCAGCAGGACAATCGGCGCAAGGGCCGCTAGAGACAGATTTTCACGCATGATTAACTCTCTTTGGTCGTGGTCGCGTCGCGGCAGTTGATGCTGGAGTCCGCTGTGCGATATCAGAATGAGATTAGAGTTTTTTCCGGGTGGCGCGAAGTATACCAGCGGCTCGACTAATCGCGCGCCAGTTCTTCAGGATGATGAACGAACGGTCCTGGTGCGATCAGTGGGCGCATCAGGAAAATAAGGGTCGTGAGCAGTCCGACGATCGCCATTATGATCACGGCATTGCGGACCGAACCGTCATAAATCAGCGCTGCGAACAACGCGCCGCCTGCGCCGGCGAGGTTTTGCAGGGTGCCGACAATAGATGAAGCGACTCCTGCGATTCTTGGCAAAGGGTCAAGCGCGACGACCATGGTGTTGGACATCAGGATGGCGATCGTAAACATGAACTCGCAAACGCATGACCAGAGCCACCAGAAGGGTGCGGAGTCCAGCCAGGCGATTGTAGCCAGCTGCGCGCTGGCGGCGAAGATGATGGCCACGCTAATGCCGATGAGCTGCAGTTGGTCGAAATGCATCACGAGCAGACGATTCAGGGCCGATCCCGCCAGTATCGAAAGCCCGGCACAGGCGAAAATCAGCCCGTAAGCCTGGACCGAGTAGCCATAGATTTCGACGGTTAGTGCGGCCGAGACGGCGATGATCGACAGAAACCCCGCCGGCGGCAACAGCAGCAGCAATAGCCCGAAAATACTCTGACGATGAGAGAAGAACTCGCCAAAACTGGAAATCAGCTGCCGGACCGGGTGTTCGGTCACCTGGGGTATGTGCGTCTCAACAAGGTTTTGCCTGATGGCCACAATCATCAGGTAGGCGCAGGCGGCGATCGCGATGAACGGCGCCCGCCACCCCCATTGTGCAACCAGCAACGCACCGAACGTTGGTGCAATGACGGGGGCCGCCGTGAAGATCATCGTCATCAGTGACATCAGGCGTGCCGCGTCCCTGCCTGACGCAATATCGCGCACGATGGCCCTCGACAGCACGACGGCCGAAGCGGCGCCAATGCCTTGCACAAAACGAGCCGCCAGCAGCCACTCCATATCGCTGGCCGAGGCAGCCACTGTTGCAGCGATTGCGAACAAGGCCACGATCGGAGAACAAACCGGCGGGGATCTGCCCGATGGCCATGCCGGCCATGAAAATGCCGACGATCTGCTGGCCGCGCGTCAGGGTCGAGTCGAGCGCGCCGACCATGGAAGGAATGGCGGGCAGGCTGAGGTCCACAGTCAATGCTGCCATGGCCGTAAGCAGGCCTAAGGTCAGGACAAAACTGCGGGATTGCACGGGGTGGGTGTTCAAGGGCGTGTAGTGTGCCCACCTATTATCAAATCTGCCAGCTGCGGCGTGCCAATCCAGTACGCGAGTTCTCGCGGATGGCTGATGTTCCAGATCGCGATGTCGGCGCGTTTTCCTACCTCCAGCGTGCCGCGATCGTGCGACAGCCCCAGCGCACGAGCGGCTTCGCGCGTGGTGCCGGCGAGACACTCGAGCGGCGTCAGACCGAATAAGCGACTTGCAAGAATCATGGCGCTACGCAGGGAACAAATTGGAGACGTGCCGGGGTTGCAGTCGCTGGCTACAGCGATTGGTACACCGTTCGTCCTGAGCGCGTCGATCGGCGGACGCTGTGTTTCGCCCAGCGTCAGGAACGCGCCAGGCAGCAAAACTGCGACTGCGCCCGCTTTGGCCATAGCCTCAACGCCAGTGGCTGACGCGTATTCGAGATGGTCGGCAGAAAGCGCGTTGAAGTAGGCCGCGAGTTCGGCGCCGCCGCCATCGCTGAGCTGATCCGCGTGCAGCTTGACGGGCAGGTCGAAATCGATGGCTTGACGAAACAGCTTCGCGATTTGTGGGGCGCTAAAAGCGATTGACTCGCAGTAAGCGTCGACAGCATCCGCGAGTCCGCGTTTCGAAACTTCAGGCAGCATTTCATTGCCGATCAAATCGATGTAGTCGTCGGCGTTGCCTTCGAACTCGGGTGGCACCGTGTGAGCGGCGAGCAGCGTGGTGCGAATCGTCAGGTCTGTCGACTCACCCAGTCGTCTCGCCACCTCGAGCATTTTCAATTCGTTCGTAACGTCGAGTCCGTAACCGGATTTGATTTCGATTGTCGCAACGCCCTCGGCGGCGAGCGCCTGGACGCGCGGCAGGGCCGCATCAAAAAGCTCCTCCGCTGACGCCGCTCGCGTGGCACGCACGGTCGACAAAATTCCGCCACCGGCTTTTGCGATTTCTTCGTAGCTGGCGCCCTCAAGGCGCTGCTCGAATTCCTGCGACCGCTCCCCGGCAAAAACCAGGTGCGTATGGCAGTCGATCAGCGCGGGCGTTACCCACTGTCCGCCGAGGGATCGCGTCTTGCGTGGTTTCCCGGCGGGCTGTGCGCCTTTTGGCCCCAACCAGGCGATCGAGCCGTCGGCAATCGCGATGGCGCCATCGCTGATCTCGCCGTAATCCGGCGAATCGCCGGCAAGTGTCGCGATGCGCGCGTCCGTCAGCAGCAGGTCCCAACCGGCCATGGATTGTCTCCGCGAAATTGCATTCGAAATTACCATGTACTAGCCTGTATATACAACTTCACGGGGACCCCATGGACTACGTTTTCGCCAGCAAAGCGCTACTGCCTGACGGTTGGGCCGACGATGTTCGCCTCCGAGTCGATCAAGGCCGTATCGAGGGCATTGAGGTGGCGGCCACAGCGTCTGCCGACGATACGCTGGCCGGCTGCGTTATCCCGGGTCTTTGTAACGCACACAGCCACGCATTCCAGCGCGCGCTGGCCGGGCACACGGAGCAGCGTTCGCCGGCCGGACATGACAGTTTCTGGACCTGGCGCGAGCGCATGTACGAACTCGCCGGGCAAGTCGATGCGTCGGCACTGACGGCAATCGACAAACAGGACGCAATGTTGCAGGCGATCGTGCAGGCCGCGACCGACAGCGGCATTCGCCTGACCTACGTACCCGTTCTTTACGAGCGCGCCGGATTTAACGACCCTGAACCCGCGGCACATCAGCGTAACTTCGCCATGTCGCTCGACGAGTTCCTGGCGCATTACACGAGAGCAGCCGACTACGGCAGCGAGTCGGTCAATATCGCGATCGGGGCACACAGCTTGCGCGCAGTCAGTCACGAGTCGCTCGCAGAAATTGCGCGCGTCGCCGCAGACAATGACGCGCCGATGCATCTGCACATTGCCGAGCAGCAGCGCGAAGTCGACCAGTGCATGGCCGCCTACGGTCGCCGGCCGGTGCGCTGGTTGCTTGAAAACCTCGATGTGACCGAACGCTGGTGCCTTGTGCACGCCACTCACATGGACTTCGATGAGGCGGCGGCCCTGGCGGGCTCGGGTGCCGTGGCAGTGCTGTGTCCCAGTACCGAGGCAAACCTGGGCGACGGCTTGTTTCCCTTGCACCACTTCCTGGAGGAAGGGGGTCGCATTGCCATCGGTTCCGACAGCCACGTTTCGATCAACCCGTTCGAGGAGCTGCGGTGGCTCGAATACGGGCAACGGCTCGCGACACAGTCCCGCAACGTCGTATCACTGCGTCACAGCCATGTCGGCAGCGAATTATTTTCACGCGTGCTTGAAGGCGGCGCGATGGCTGGCGGCCAGACCACGGTCGGACTGGTGAAAGGGGCGCCGGCCGATCTCGTGGTTCTAAGCGATGACGACCCCATGCTCGCAGGCCACGGGGATGCGTCGCGGCTCGATGCGCTCGTGTTCTCGGGTTACCCGCTGCCGGTCGAACGCGTCATGGCTAACGGCAACTGGCGTGTCGTCGATGCCGTGCACGTGGACCGGGCGCGGGCTCGGGCCGAGTACGCAACGACCCTGAAAACGCTCGGGACGATGCGATGAACCAGGCCAAACCGCGCTATCAACAGCTCAAGGACCTGATCATCGGACGCATCTCATCGGGTGAGCTGCAGCCGGCTGATCGCGTCCCGTCCGAAAACGAACTTGTCGAGTCAATGAGCGTGTCACGCATGACGGCGAATCGTGCGCTGCGTGAGCTGAACGATGAAGGCTATGTCGATCGGGTCGCGGGTCGCGGTACGTTTGTGTCGGATTACCGATCGCAGTCACATTTGCTTGAAGTGCACAACATCGCCGACGAAATTGCGCTGCGCGGGCATGCGCATTCAAGCCAGGTCATGCGGCAGTCGCTGCAGCACGCGCGAGGCGAAGTGGCGAAAGCACTGCACGTGGAGCAGGGTACCGATGTTGTTCATCTGCTGCTCGTACACGCCGAGAACGGCGTCCCGATTCAGCTCGAAGATCGTCATGTTCTTGCGAGCTTTGCGCCGGGCTGTTTGCAACAGGACTTCGCAGCGGTAACACCGAGTGCTTACCTGACGTCGATATCGCCGCTGCAGGAAGCCGAACAGGTCGTTCGTGCGAGCGTGCCGAATCGTGCCGTGCAGAAATATCTCGATATCGAAGATGGCGAGGCATGCCTCGTCGTTATCCGGCGCACCTGGTCGGCAGGGCGCCCGGTGACCTTTGCACGCTTACATCACCCGGGCAGCCGCTATGAGCTGACCGGACACTACACCCCGCCCGGCACGAGCCGGTCGACATCGTCTGATGTCGTGCAGTTGGAGGAACTACGGCAATGAAGCGAATCATCAAGGCGC
>CAMYLB010000153.1 GCA_947259145.1 uncultured Woeseiaceae bacterium | reverse complement strand
AGCCGGCCTGCAGGTTGCAATCGCCACCGCGATCATCCTGGCCAACCTGCAGGGCCCCAAGCTGACCGTTATTTTCGGGCTGCAGACCAGCCTCGGCGTGATCTTCTATTCAAGCATATTCTTTGCGACCGACCTGCTCAGCGAAATCTATGGCAAAGCGGCAGCCAACAAAGCTGTTCGCATGGGCTTTGTTGTCAGCGTAATCGTATTGGTCATGCTGAGCCTGTCGCTGCTTTACCTGCCAAGCGACAAGCCCGAGACAGCTGAATTCTCCGCATCGATCCACAACGCGTTTGCGACCATCGTGAACTTCACACCACGATTCATTTTTGGATCGCTGCTTGCGTACTACATCAGCCAGCACTTCGACGTCTGGGCGTTTCACAAGATCAAGTCGGTGACCGGCGAGCGCTGGTTATGGTTGCGCAACAACCTTTCCACCATGAGTTCACAGGTGGTCGATACGCTGATTTACTCGCTTGTTGCTTGGTGGGGTATCGTCGACCTCGAGACAGCACTTGCCCTTGGCGCCGCGAAGTACCTATTCAAGGTGGTCATTGCTATGATCGACACGGTGTTCATCTACTGGGCAAGGCACACGCACAGAATGGCTAACCCAACTCCGCAAACGGCCGAGTAAGCCCGGTGATTCCGTCGGGTGTCATCACCATCACGACCGATTTCGGCCACAAGGGCCCGTTTGCCGGTGTCATGAAAGGTGTCATCCTGAGCCGCTTTCCCGAAGCCCGGATTGTCGATCTGGCTCACGACATCCCTGCGCAGTGGCCGCCTGAAGCTGGCTTCTGGGTCAGCCGATCCTATTCCTGGTTTCCCGCGGGTACGGTACACATGGCTATCGTCGATCCTGGTGTCGGAACCGAGCGGGAGATTCTTTTGGTCGAAGCGGATGGCCACGTCTTCATCGCACCCGACAACGGCCTCCTGGGCCAGCTGCTCGACAGCAGCGAATCACCGCGCGTCTTCAGGTTGCTGCCGGACAAATCCAATGCATTGCGGCTGCTCAATCGAGGATTTCAAAGAACCTGTTGCCGACATCGCAGGTCATCAGATCGCCATGTTGCAGACCTACGGGCGCGCCAGGCCCGGCGACCTGCTGGCGCTCGTAAATTCGTTTGGCGTCATCGAAATTGCGAAAGCGGAAGGCAGCGCCGCAGAAGGACTGGGCTCAGCCCGCGGCGCACCGCTTCTTGTAAGAGACGGCTATACGACCTGATTCTGCTGCTGCATCGCCTGTTTCTCGAGCTTGGCCCAGGAATCGCGCAGCGTGACGATGCGGTTGATGACTCGCGCAGCTGCCGAGTCCTCTTTCTCATCCGCACAGAAGTAGCCCAGGCGCTCGAATTGCACGGCCTGTCCTGCCGATAATTCCGCCAACGCCGGTTCGAGTTTGCCGTCCACGATCTCGAGCGACTCCGGATTGAGTGCTCCGTGAATATCGTCGACTGCATTTGGATTCGCTTCGTTGAACAAGCGGTCATAAAGGCGCACGCGCGCGTCGATAGCGTGCTCGCACGAAACCCAGTGGATCGTGCCTTTGACCTTTCTATCGCTGCTGGCCGTGCCGCTGCGCGTATCAGGGTCATAGCTGCAGCGCAGCTCGACAACGTCGCCGGCCGTGTTCCTGACTACCTCGTCACAGCGGATGATGTATCCGAAGCGTAATCGCACCTCGCCACCGGGTTTCAGTCGGAAGAACTTGCGCGGCGCATCTTCCATGAAGTCATCCTGCTCGATCCAGAGTTCCCGCGAGAAAGGCATTTCCCGTGTACCGAGCTCCGGTCGACCCGGATGATTCATCGCCTCCATCATCTCTACCGTATTCTCCGGGTAATTGGTCAAGACGACCTTGAGCGGGCGCAGCACGGCCATACGGCGCTCCGCCTGTTCTCCAAGCGTCTCGCGAATACAGTTTTCCAGGACACCCATTTCAATGAGCTTGTCTTTCTTGGTCACGCCGGCCCGCGTGACGAACTCGCGCAACGCCGCCACCGGGTAGCCGCGTCGTCGCATTCCGGCGATCGTCGGCATCCTCGGATCATCCCAGCCCGACACGATACCCTCGTCGACCAGCGTGTTGAGCTTACGTTTGCTGGTTACTGCATAGGCGAGATTCAGGCGCGAAAACTCGATTTGCCGCGGACGGTATTCGGGTTTTAGCTGATCCAGGAACCAGTCGTACAGTGGCCGGTGATCTTCGAACTCCAGCGTGCAAAGTGAATGCGTGCAAAGTGAATGCGTAATGTGTTCGTACGCGTCCGAGAGTCCATGAGCAAAATCGTACATCGGATAAATGCACCACTCGTCGCCGGCGTTCTGGTGCGGAATATGACGAATTCTGTACAAGGCCGGGTCGCGCATGTTCATGTTGGGCGAACTCATGTCGATCCTGGCGCGCAATACATGCTCGCCGTCGCCGAACTCGCCGGCGCGCATGCGGCGGAAAAGGTCCAGGTTTTCCTCCACACTGCGATCGCGATACGGGCTGTTCCTGCCGGGCTCGGTCAGGGTGCCGCGATGCTCGCGAATTTCGTCCGCGCTGAGACTATCAACGTACGCGCCGCCCATTTCAATGAGACGGCAGGCTGATTCGTAGAGCTGGCCGAAGTAGTCCGATGCATGTGTGAGCCGGTCCTGCCAGTCAAATCCCAGCCAGTGTACGTCGCGTTTAATCGCGTCCACATACTCCTTGCTTTCCTTTCCGGGATTGGTGTCATCGAGGCGCAGAAAGGTCCGCCCTCCCGTTTCGGCGGCAACACCGAAATTCAGGCAAATGGACATGACGTGGCCGATATGCAGGTACCCGTTAGGCTCTGGCGGGAAGCGCGTTACGATTTCGGAATGCTTGCCCGATTCCAGGTCGTCATGAATGATCTGGCGGATAAAGTCCCGTTTCTCTGTTTCGCTCATCGATAAGGTTCTTGCTGGTCTCTGAAGAGGCGGTATTGTACGCGAACTGCTCCAATTCGCGTACAATACCGCGCCGTGCCGGCTGGCACGGAGAAACTCGATTAACAACAGTCTGGATCATGCCGAAAATTACCTTACCTGACGGCTCCGAGCGACATTTTGATGCTGCGACGAATGGTGCCGAAATTGCAGCAGCCATCGGCAAGTCCCTTGCACGCGATGCCGTTGCCGTACGCGTGGACGGAGCCCTTTGGGACCTTGGCCGAGAGATAAGTGACGATGCAGAGGTCGCCATCCTGACGCGGGATTCCGATGAAGGCCTCGAATTGCTGCGTCACGACGCCGCCCATGTACTCGCTGAAGCCGTCAAAGAACTGTGGCCTGACACACAGGTAACCATCGGACCGGCAATTGACAACGGCTTTTACTACGACTTTGCCCGCGATGAGGCGTTTACGGAAAATGACCTCGAGAAGATCGAAGCGCGCATGAAAGACATCGTCGATCGTGATGAGCCCATCAAACGCGAGGTCTGGGAACGCGACAAAGCGGCAGCATTCTTCCGTGGCATTGGCGAGGCTTATAAAGCGGAGATCATTGAAAGTATTCCGTCTGATGAAGACTTGACGCTGTATCGGCAGGGCGAATTTATCGATCTCTGCCGCGGCCCGCACCTGCCGTCAACCGGCAAGCTCGGCAAGGCGTTCAAGCTGACGCATGTCTCCGGTGCCTATTGGCGCGGCGATTCGAACAACGAGATGCTGCAACGGGTCTACGGCACGGCCTGGTCGAACGACAAGGCGCTGCGTAAATACCTGCACATGCTCGAAGAAGCAGAGAAGCGCGATCACCGCCGCCTCGGCCGTGTCA
>CAMYLB010000152.1 GCA_947259145.1 uncultured Woeseiaceae bacterium | reverse complement strand
CGCGACGGCCGGACAGTGCGAGATTGGTACAAAGTTCAACACGCTGGTGCAAAAAGCCGACGAAGTTCAGATCTTCAAGTACGTCGTGCACAACGTTGCACACGCTTACGGCAAGACGGCGACGTTCATGCCGAAGCCACTGGTGAACGACAATGGCAGCGGAATGCACGTCCACCAGTCGCTGTTCAAGGGCGGCAAGAACCTGTTTTCCGGCGACGGGTACGGCGGTTTGTCGGAGACGGCACTGTATTACATCGGCGGTATTATTAAACACGCCAGGGCACTCAACGCCTTCACGAACCCGTCAACCAACAGTTACAAGCGCCTGGTGCCAGGTTTCGAAGCACCGACGATTCTTGCGTACTCCGCACGGAACCGCTCCGCATCGATTCGTATTCCTTTCGTGGCAAACCCCAAGGGCCGTCGTGTCGAGGTTCGCTTCCCGGACTCAATGGCGAACCCCTATCTCGCTTTCTCCGCAATGATGATGGCTGGCCTTGACGGCATCCAGAACAAGATTCATCCGGGTGATGCCATGGACAAGGACCTCTACGATTTGCCGCCCGAGGAAGAGAAGCAGTTGAAGCTGGTCGCGTTCTCGCTCGACGAAGCGCTGGGAGCGCTCGACGAAGACCGCGATTTCCTTAAAGCGGGTGGCGTATTCAGTGATGATCTCATTGATGCCTATATCGACCTCAAGATGGACAACGTTACGCGTCTCAGAATAACGACGCACCCGGTCGAATTTGACATGTATTACAGCCTGTAAGGGCCAAAACCGTGAGCCGGGCGGCATTATGTCGCCCGGCCACTAGCCCGGAGAACCCCGACGCTGCTATGCTGAATGTATGGAAATCCGAACGCTTTTCATTCTATTGGGATTACTGGTCGCCAGCGCGGCGCTTGCGGACGCCTACAAGTGGACGGACGAAGATGGCGTCGTGCATTACTCCGACCGCCCTGAGCGTGGTGCCGAACGCGTGGACCTTGGAACGGCAACTGGCAGCCGTTCGCAGCCGGCCAGCCCGGGCGCATCAAGCCCATCGCCCGGCGATGAAGCAAGCAACACTGTCGCCCAGCCGTTTAGCTATACAGGCCTCGAGGTCACCGCCCCGGCGCCGGAAGAGACACTGTGGAATATCGCGGGGATCCTGAACGTATCGCTGGCGCTGAGCCCGGCGCTGCAGCCGAACCACGAGGTACGGGTGTATTTCGACGGAGTGGCGCGCACGGTCGAGGGGACGAACTTCCAGTTGGAGGAGGTTTACCGCGGCGTCCACAACATCCAGGCGGAGGTCCTGGACGAAACCGGCAAGCTCATGATTCGCAGTCTCCCGAACCGGTTCTACGTGCAGCAGAATACAGTGAAGTTTCGCTAGGCAAGACAGCGCCCGGTCGGCCGACCGGCGGTGGATCCGACAATGACGGAACGCTCCGTCGTAATGCCAGAAATATTGTTGATGCCCTCAGCTCGGGCATCGTCCTGCTGAACGAGCACCTCCTCATTGTCGGAATGAATCCGGCCGCCGAAAACATTCTTTGCATCAGCCAGAAACGCGCTTACGGCAGGTCGTTGTTACGACTCGTCGACGACGAGCCGGAAATGCGTGACGTCCTGAGTCGCGTGATGGAAACCGGCGACCACTACGCGAACGAAATTCGTCTCGGGCCGACCGAGGTGCATGCCTATGAGCGTATTGTCGACTGTCGCGTATCACCGATCGCAACGGACGATGCGTGCGTTCTTGTTGAAATCACGGACGTCACGCGCCGCTCGCAGATCAGTCGCGAAAATGCATTGCTAATACAGCACGGCGCAGGTCGACAGATGGTCCGACAACTTGCGCACGAAATAAAAAATCCCCTGGGCGGTATTCGCGGTGCGGCGCAATTGCTCGAGCGGCAGCTGCCGACCGACGAGTTTAACGAGTACACCGACGTCGTCATCAGTGAAACCGATCGACTGGCCACGCTGGTCGATACGCTGCTGGGGCCGGGCGGGCCACCGAACAAACAACCCGTTAACGTCCATGAGCTGCTCGAGTACGTGGTTAGGCTCGTAGAGGCGGAGCACGAGAAACCACTAAAGGTGCGGCGGGAGTACGATCCGGGCCTGCCCATGATCGACCTTGACCGCGACCAGATGATCCAGGCATTTCTAAACCTCGTTCGCAATGCCTGTGCCGCGCTGGACGGCCAGGGCACACTGACATTGCGAAGCCGGGCGGCGACCAATTACACGATAGGCGACATTCGCCACCGGGTCATTGCTTCCATCGAGATCGAGGACGACGGCCCAGGTATACCGCGGGACCTACAGGATTCTGTTTTTTATCCGCTCGTCACGAGCCGCCCAGAAGGCACGGGACTGGGCTTGCCCGCGGCGCAGGAGCTGATCAGCCGGCACGATGGACTGATCGAATTCGACAGCCGTCCCGGCCGAACCGTTTTCTACGTCCGCATACCAATCAAGCAAACCGGAGTAAACACGAATGGCTGACGCGCCTTTGACCGCATGGATCGTGGACGACGATCAATCGGTGCGGTGGGTTCTCGAAAAGGCCCTCAAGCAAGCCGACATCGAAACCCGGAGTTTCGAGCGCGCTGAACATCTGCTCGAAGCCATCGACGAAGGCGCTCCGGATGTTCTGATTACCGACGTGCGCATGCCGGGCATGAGCGGCATCGCCCTCCTGGATCGGCTGCGCGGCAGTCTTCCGGACCTGCCGATCATCGTGATCACCGCGCACTCGGATCTTGAAAACGCCGTCGCCGCCTACAAGGGCGGTGCTTTCGAGTACTTGCCAAAACCCTTCGATATCGACGAGGCCGTGGAACTCGTGCGCAAGGCTGCACGCGTCAATGGCAACGCCGGTGATGAGCCCGCGCCGGCGACCAGCGGCATCGCGTCGATGATCGGACAGGCGCCGGCCATGCAGGAGGTCTTTCGCTCGATCGGTCGACTCGCAGGGTCGAGTATGACGGTGCTCATTACGGGCGAATCCGGCACCGGCAAAGAACTGGTTGCTCGCGCATTACACGATCACAGTCCGCGCGCGGACAAGACTTTCGTGGCCCTGAATACTTCAGCTATTGCGTCGGAGCTTCTTGAGTCCGAACTATTCGGACATGAGAAGGGCGCATTCACGGGCGCAGATTCGCGGCGCATCGGGCGCTTTGAACAGGCCGATGGCGGCACGCTGTTCCTCGATGAAATAGGTGATATGTCGCCGGCACTACAGACACGACTCTTGCGCGTGCTCGCTGAAAGCGAGTTCTATCGTGTCGGTGGGCAGACGCCCATCAAGGTGGATGTCCGTGTTATTGCGGCAACCAACCAGGACCTCGCGCGGGCGGTAAAAGAGTCGCGCTTTCGGGAGGACCTGTTCCATCGACTGAATGTGATGCGCATAAACACGCCGCCATTGCGGCAACGTCGTGACGATATACCGCTATTGCTCAAACATTACCTGGCTGAAGCAGCAAACGAGCTTGGCGCTGCGGCCAAGGCCATTGACGATGAGGCAATGCATGCGCTCAAGGCGTTTGCATGGCCTGGAAATGTACGCCAGCTGGTCAACGCGAGCCGCCGCCTCACGGTTACGGCGCCCGGCGGTGTTATCACGGCGGAGGACATACCGAGCGACCTGGGCGGCAGCGAGTCGCCGAAACGTGCCGCGAAAGAATGGACGAGGGTGCTGGCAGCGTGGGCCGAACGCGAACTGCACGACGGCGATGCGCCGTTGCTGGATACGGCGTTGCCGGAGTTTGAAAAAACGCTGATTGAGACAGCGATGTCGCAGACCAACGGACGCCGGCAGGAAGCCGCGAAGTTACTGGGGTGGGGAAGGAACACGCTGGCAAGGAAGATGAAGGCGCTGCAGCTCGACTAGGGCTTTTTGGTAGGGACATTCTTAATTTAATGTACTAATACGTTAAATTAAGAATGTCCCCATTCAGGTCTGCAGCGTACCGACCAGTTCGGAAACGGATGCCATCTCGTGGCGCTGCAGGTAATCGACGATGCCCGTATTGATCTTTTTGCACACCAGGGGATCGTAAAACAAGGCGGTACCGATGCCGATGGCGGTCGCACCGGCGACGATGAACTCGATCGCGTCTTTGGCCGTCGTGATACCGCCCTGGCCGATAATAGGCACATCGTGGTGTTTCGCGACCTCAAAAACCTGGTGTACTTTGAGCAATGCGATTGGCTTGATCGCAGGCCCGGAAAGTCCGCCACGCACGTTGCCGATGATCGGCCGGCGCGTTTCGCTGTCGACGGCCATGCCCATAACCGTATTAATTACGGCGAAGCCATCGGTGCCCGCCTCGATGCACAAACGCGCGTTCTCTTCGATATCAGTTTGGTTCGGCGACAGCTTGGTGATGATGGGCTTTGACGTATGCGCCCGGCACGCAGCAACGACGCGCGCCGACATTTCCGGATCGTTGCCAAACTGAACCCCACCTTCCTTGACGTTTGGGCAGGAGATGTTGATTTCGATCGCATCGATATCCGAATCGTCAAAGCGTTTCGTGACATGCTCATATTCTTCGATGGTCGAGCCGGAAACGTTCGCAAAAAAGCGTGTCTCCGAAAAATCGAGCCCGGGAAGAATGTCGTCAACCACCTTATCGACGCCGGGGTTTTGCAGGCCGATCGCATTCAGCATGCCCTCGGGGGTTTCGTAGACGCGGTGCGGGGGATTGCCAAGGCGCATGTCGCCCGTTGTGCCTTTGAGCACCACGGCGCCAACGTCTTCATTGGAAAAGCCGACGACCCGGGTATATTCCTCGCCAAAGCCGACGCAACCCGACAGCAGCACGATGGGCGAGGCCATCGATACGCCGCACAATTCAGTGTGTAATAGACTGCTTGACATGGCAGCCGCATTTTACAGGGTTTTAGATGTTTAGCCTTATTCTTTACGAGCCTGAAATTCCGCCCAACACCGGCAACATCATTCGCCTGTGTGCAAACACCGGTGTGCAGCTGCATCTGGTTGAACCGCTGGGTTTTGAGCTCGATGAGCCGAGGCTAAAGCGGGCCGGACTCGATTATCGCGAGTTCGCAAGCGTCGTAATACACGAATCGCTCGACGATTGTCTCGACGCGTTGGCAAAACCCCGCGTTTTCACTTTGAGCACACGCGCGGGCACGCGTCATGACGCACCCGGGTTCAGACAGGGGGATGCGTTTCTTTTTGGGCCAGAAACGCGCGGCCTGCCGCAAGACGTGCTTGAGTCAGTGCCGCCTGAGCGGCGACTGCGCCTGCCGATGCAAGAAAACAGCCGCAGCCTCAATCTGTCGAATGCGGCTGCGGTTGTAGTCTATGAAGCATGGCGGCAGTTGGACTTCGCGGGCGGGCGCTAGGCTGGCGCGATATTACTGTTCAGCCGGAACAGGTTGCCAGGATCGTGCTGACCCTTGATCTTCGACAGGCGCTCGTATGCCGGGCCGTAATTGCCGGCACCTCCAGACGCATCGAAGTTGATATTGTCGTAGTAGCCCCCAGTGAACGGCTGCAACTGGGCATACCATTCTCGCAATAAACCTATAGCCTCGGCATCCTGTTCTGGATCCATCCAGCCACCACCAAGCACAATCATCAGCTCTGCATTGCGATGCGGGAATGCCGTATCGAGTTCTCCGACGCGCCCAACAGCGCCACCTGACGTATGCGGGAACATCGCTGCACGCGGGTCGTTCACGTAAGACTCAATCATGGCGTTGACGAAGCCTTGAGTCATTTCCTTGACCATGCCACTTTTCGCATAGGAGCGAACGCCGTGACTGAAAGCAGCGTCGTTGCTCGTTTGCATTACGGTGTAGTCCTGCATGGTGACACCATCCACCATCGGTTTACCGACTTTTCGTAATGACTCGATTTCCTTCTCACCGTCGGCTGGGTCGCCGTTGTAGACGATGTCTATGCCTATGATGCCAACGCCGTCAGGCATCGTTGCCATGAATACGCCGGCGTAGAGCTCATCAGGCAGGCCGCTGTACCAGCCGCCGTAGAAATCGAGCACGTCCCGGGCCTGTTCGACCGGCCAGACGATGCTGCCCGAAAACAGGTTGCGTTCAAACGAATGCAACTGGTACTCAAACTTCGTGACGACGCCGAAGTTACCGCCGCCGCCTCGAATTGCCCAAAACAGATCCGCATCCTGATCCTGGCTAACGGTACGAATCTGACCGTCGGCAGTAATCATCTCCGCCGAGCGCAGGTTGTCAATGGCCAAACCGTATTTGCGATTCAAGCGGCCGAAGCCACCACCCAGCGTATAGCCGCCGACACCCGTGTGCGACACCACGCCCGCAGTCGTGACGAGGCCCAGCGGCAACGACGCCTGGTCGAGGTGCGCGAGGAGCGCGCCGCCACCGGCGAATGCGCGCTGCGTTTCGGCGTTAACGCTGACGTCGGTGAGCTGTGACAGATCGATCATCAAACCATCGTCGCAGATTGACTTACCGGGCCAGCTATGACCGCCGCCCCGAACCGCAACAAGCAGCTCTCGTTCGCGTGCAAAGGTCACCGCATGAGACACATCCTGGCTGTTCAGACAGCGTGCGATCAATGCCGGTCGCTTGTCGTGCATGCCATTCCAGATTGTTCGGGCGCCGTCGTAGTCCGGATGCCCTGATAGCATCACAGGGCCATTCATCGCATCGCCCAACTCTTTGATAGCAGCTTTTTCGAGCTCGATTTCAGCGCCGTCGAGCGAAATGCCACGAATGCTGGTATTGGCGTGAGTTGCGACCGCACCTTTTTTCTCAGAATCGTCGTCGGTCCATAACTATTCCCCAGATTCTTGTTTTTGTTGTATTGCCGTAACTACAGTGTAGTCGATCAGGGGTGAACCGCCACTAATGTTGTTCTTTCTCGGGTTTGAGCTGGCGGCTCATCAACGCTTCGACGGCTTCGCGCGGTGAAGCGCCTTTGTACAGGATCCGATAGATCTGGTCGCAAATCGGCATTTCGATGCCAAGCTCCTCCGCGACTTCTTTCACAGCCTCCGCGGCCATGACGCCTTCGACAACCTGCTGTATTTCTTCCTTGGCGGCCTCCACGGTCATACCTTTTGCCAGTGCGAGCCCCATACGGCGATTGCGTGACAGGTTGTCTGTGCAGGTCAGCACGAGGTCGCCCATGCCGGCCAGACCCATGAAAGTCTCTTTGCCTGCGCCAAGCGCGATACCCAGGCGCGTCATCTCGACGAGACCCCGATTGATCAGCGCGATGCGTGTATTTGCCCCGAATCCCAGGCTTCTTGACGGCGCCCCCCACTTCGACACCGATCATGTCATCGGAGGTGTAAGCACGAAACTTGTCGCCCGACAGGCCAACGGCTAACGCTTCCGCGAAGTCGTTATCGCTGGCGGCAATAGTCAGGGCGGTCGGCAATCCCGCGGCAACCTCCTTGGCAAAAGTCGGCCCGGATAAAACCGCCATCGGTCGTTCCGCGCCAAGCACTTCGGCGGCCACCTCGTGCGGCAATTTGCCGGTGTGCAGTTCAAATCCCTTGGTTGCCCAGCACACGCGGGATCGCGGCTGCAAAAACGGTTTGATGGCAGTGAGCGTGTCGCGCAGACCGTGGCTGGGTACCGCGACAAGAATATCGCGTGCACCCTCCAGGCACTTCTGAAGGTTCGGGTTCGCAACGAGGTTTGCGGGGAAGCTGACGCCGGGAAGGTAGCGAGTGTTTTCACCATTGACTGCCATGGCCGCCAATTCATCCAGTTCGAGCAGACCCCCCAGCCTGACATTGCAACCGCTGCGCGCGAACTGCAGAGCCAGCGCAGTTCCCCAGGAACCGGCGCCGATTACGGCAACCGTTTGTGGTGCGCCGCCCTCGGTCAATGTTTCTCCGCCACCTCGGCCGCTGCGACCACCTGCTGCTGCTTCGACTGCATGTACAGCGCGTCAAAATTTACGGGCTGCAAAACGAATTCCGGAAAACCACCTTTTTGAATTATTGAGGCAATCGACTCCCGAGCATAGGGAAACAGGATGTTCGGGCAAAAGCTACCAACGATCGCCTCAAGCTCGTCGCCCTCGTATCCCGCGATCTCGAACAGGCCGGCCTGCTGCAGTTCGACCAGGAAGCAGGTTTTGTCGTTTTCTTTTGCTTCGATGGTAATGGTTAATATAATTTCATGGTGATCGTCTTCAATGGAACTGTGCGCGCTGCGCAGGTTCAGGTTGGTCTGCGGCTTCCAGTCACCCTGCCGGAAAATTGCCGGGGCCTGCGGTGACTCGAAAGAAAAATCTTTCAAATAGATTTTCGTGATTGACAAGCGCTTGTCAGCGGCTTTTTCCTGGTCTGCCATCTCGCATCCTGTTGTCTAGTTGAATGCCACCGAACTAACCGGCAAGCATTTTATCCAGCTCTCCACTTTTATCGAGAGCACTGAGTTCGTCAAAGCCGCCAACCGCGGCATCTCCGACAAATATCTGCGGCACCGATCGTTGTCCGCTGCGCTCCTGCATCTCTGCAAGCAGCGTCGCCGCGCCGCAATACGGGCAGCTTGTGTTGCCGTACACCGTTACCGGCTTGTTGCTATTGCTGCTGGTCACTTTTGGAGCGCTTCTTCTGTTTGTCTGCCTTGCTGCGAGTTTTCTTGCCTGTCACAACGGGCAGTCCAGCCTGACCCCAGCCCGACATCCCACCCTTCAGTCCGAAGACACTTTCGAAACCGGCCTCGCGCAGCTTGGCAACGGTCTTCGTGGTTGTAATGCCGACGTCACAAACGGCGACGATGGGCGTGCCCTTATACTTGGAGAGCTGTTCAATTTTCGCGTCGAGCTCGTCGGCCGGGATATTCTTCGCGTTGACGATATGGCCGTGAGCGAAGGCGTCCGGGCCGCGTATGTCGACCACCACCGCGTCGTTATTGATCAGCTTGACCGCGTCGCCTGCCTCGATGTTCACAAGGCCGCTCGCCTTGCGGCGCAACTCGGTGAAGACCACGACAAAAAAGCTGATCATCAATGCGGACACGAGCAACATATGGTTGCCCGTGAATTCTAGAAATTTGTCCATGAATCAATAATTTCGGCGCAGGCGAGAGCAAAGGCGGGATTATACGCGTATTCGCGGGCGGTCATACCCTTGAGGCCCTACACTCGCGCCAATGAAGTGGCGAATTATTATCATGGTGGTCCTGTTAGCCGCGGGTCATGCCGGACAGGCACAGGAGGCGAACGGCGAACTGACCGAGGTCAAGGAGCGCGAACTTGAAGACGTTCGCGGGCGTATCAGCGTGCTCAAGCAGAGCATGGACGCGAGCGCGGCCGAACGAGATCGATTGACCGCGGAGCTGCAGGAGGCCGAAGTCGCGATTTCGGAGCAACGCATGCGGCTCAAGGAAATCGAGCGTCAGCAACGCTATGCGATCGACAAGAAGAAGGAGCTGGACGCGGACCTCGCTCTGCGGGAGGCGCATCTCGACGCGGAATCGACCGCGCTTGCCGCCCAGGTGCGAGCCGCGTTTATGAGCGGCAGCCAGGAAAAAATAAGGCTGCTCCTGAACCAGCGGGACCCGGCAACGCTGGGCCGGCTGATGGCCTACTACCGGTACCTTAATGACTATCGTGGGGAGAACATTGAGTCTGTCGTTGCAGAAATTCAGAAGCTCGATGCGCTCAAGGGCCAGATTGCTGCCGAAGAGGCCCGGCTGGGTGAGCTGGCGAGGACGCGTTACACGGAGCTGACGCACCTCAACCGGTCACAGGAAGAAAGAGCGGCGCTACTCGCTTCGCTGCGTCAAAAGATCGATAGCGAAGGCCAGGAAGTCGGGCGCCTTGCCGCACAGGAAAAAGACCTGACGCGGCTCATTGCGGAGTTGTCGAGCATTCTGTCCGACTACCCGATCAGCTCGGAGGAGCCGTTCAGTGCACACAAGGGAAAGCTGACCTGGCCGGTTGCCGGGACGCTGCTGCACGACTTCGGCCAACCTCGTCTCGGCGGCACGATCAAATGGAACGGCGTCGTGCTTGCGGCGCCGCGCGGCCGGGAGGTTCGGGCGGTTTATCATGGCCGAATTGCGTTCGCCGACTGGCTCGCCGGAATGGGCCTGCTGGTCATCGTCGATCACGGCGATGG
>CAMYLB010000151.1:1722-4679 GCA_947259145.1 uncultured Woeseiaceae bacterium | reverse complement strand
CGAGGTTCTCTGCATCGTTTCGTGATGCGCGATCCCGAAGCTAAGAGATAGGACTATGTCAAGAATTGCAAAAGAACCGGTTGAACTGCCAAAAGGCGTTGAGTTCAAGCAAGACGGCAACGTTGTCACGCTTAAGGGTGGCAAAGGCGAGCTGTCCCTGGTGCTGAATTCGGAAGTCGAGCTGAAGCAGGACGACAACGTGTTGAGTTTTGCGCCGCGATCCGGCTCGCGTTTCGCGACCGCAGTGGCTGGCACAATGCGGTCCATTATCGCGAATATGGCGCAGGGTGTGTCTGAGGGCTTTGAGCGCAAGCTGGAGTTGGTCGGCGTAGGTTATCGCGCGCAGTCTCAAGGCAAGAAGCTCAATCTGAGCCTGGGTTTTTCACACCCGGTCGAGTACGTCGTGCCGGACGCAATCACGGTTGAAACGCCGAGCCAGACCGAAATTGTCATCAGAGGCGCCGACAAGCAGCAAGTAGGTCAGGTCGCCGCGGAAATACGGCGCTTCCGTCCGCCTGAGCCTTATAAAGGCAAGGGCGTGCGCTACGCCGGTGAGCATGTCGTTTTGAAAGAAGCGAAGAAGAAATAAGCAGGGTTAACACCATGAAGTTGGACAAAAAACAAAATCGCTTGCGTCGTGCTCGTAGAGGACGCGCCAAGATTCGTGAACTTCAGGCTATCCGCCTGAGCATTCATCGTACGCCGCGCCATATTTATGCGCAGTTGATCGGCAGCGGTGACAACCAGGTTCTTGCGTCGGCTTCAACATTGGAGGCCGAAGTACGCAAGGGCATCAAGAATGGCGGAAACACCGATGCGGCAACCATTGTGGGCGCGCGCATCGCTGAGAAGGCGAAAGCGGCGGGCATTGATACCGTTGCGTTTGATCGCTCCGGTTTTCGTTACCACGGACGTGTCAAAGCTCTGGCTGAAGCGGCCCGCGAGGCGGGATTGAAGTTTTAACTACTTAGAGGAAATTTGATGGCTGAAAGCCGTCGATAAGCAAAATGGCAAGAAACGAACATAATCAATCGAACGACGACCTGATCGAGAAACTGGTTACCGTTAATCGCGTCGCCAAGGTCGTGAAGGGCGGTCGTCAATTTGGCTTCACCGCGCTTACGGTTGTTGGCGACGGCCAGGGCAAGGTCGGATTCGGGTATGGCAAGGCACGAGAGGTGCCAATTGCGATTCAGAAGGCGATGCAAAACGCTCGCAACAACATGATTAGCATCAATCTGAATAACGACACCCTGCAATATGCCAAGAAGGGTCGCCACGGCGCCACGTTGGTCTACATGCAGCCGGCGTCTGAAGGTACTGGCGTAATTGCCGGTGGCGCGATGCGCGCTGTATTCGAGGCGGCGGGTGTCCGCAACGTATTGGCGAAGAGCTATGGCTCGCGCAAAGGCCATTGCAGCGAAGCGCGGCAAGAAAGTTAAGGAAATCCTGGCTTAGAGCCAGACAACCATTGTTTGTAGGAGCGGCTACTAGCCGCGAATAGAGATACAGAGACAGGATCATGGCGACATCAAAAGAATTGAAGGTCACGCTGGTTAAGAGCAAGTTCGGGCGGCTGAAGAGCCACAAGGCCTGCATTGCCGGCCTGGGGTTGAGAAAGATTCGCCAGACGGTGACGGTCATCGATACGCCAGAGAATCGCGGCATGATCAATCGTATTTCGTACCTCCTGTCGGTAGAGGAAGCCTGACATGCGCCTGAATAATATTTCACCGGGTAACGGTGCCAAAAAAGTGGGCAAGCGCCTGGGCCGAGGTCATTCTGCGGGTCAGGGCAAGACCAGCGGTCGCGGCCAAAAGGGTCAGCATGCACGCTCGGGCGGATACCACAAGGTTGGTTTCGAAGGCGGCCAGATGCCGCTGCAGCGTCGTTTGCCGAAAGTCGGTTTTCGTTCGCGCATGGCGCGTCTGACGGCCGAGCTGCGTCTGCACGAGCTTGAGATTCCGTCGGCCGACGTAATTGATATTGATGTACTGAAGAAGGCGAACCTGGTTCCCGCGTTCGTGACCAAGGTAAAGGTCATCAAGTCCGGCGTAATCAAGAAGGCAGTCAAGCTGAAAGGTCTCGCGGTCACCAAAGGTGCCCGTGTGGATATCGAGAATGCTGGCGGCTCAATAGAAGACTAATTTAGGAGCGACCGTGCTAATAGCGCTGCGAACCGATTGAATGGTTCAGACGTGCTGGCAAGACGGCCGCAACAACTTAAGACAGGAAGAACTGTGGCGAAGAAGCCCCAACAAAGTCCGGCTGATCTGGCAAAGACTGCGAGCAAGCTAGGCGAACTAAGAATTCGCTTGCTGTTCCTCGTTGGCGCGTTGATCGTGTACCGCGTTGGTACCTATATTCCGGTGCCTGGCGTGGACCCGGTTGCGTTGGCCGCTTTCTTCGAGCAGCAGTCAGGCAACCTGCTCGGCATGTTTAATATGTTCTCCGGTGGCGCGCTGTCACGTTTCGGCATTTTCGCGCTCGGTATCGTGCCCTACATTTCCTCTTCTATCATCATGCAGATGGCGAGCCATATCGTTCCGAGCCTGCAGGCCTTGCGCAAAGAAGGTGAATCGGGCCGCCGCCAGATCGTAAAGTACACGCGCTACGGCACGGTTGCTCTTGCAAGTTTCCAATCCGTCGCTGCGGCGTCGTGGTTGTCGAACCAGGCCGGCCTCGTGGTTAACCCGGGCACAGCGTTCCTGATTACGGCCTGCATTACGCTGGTCACGGGTACGGTATTCCTGATGTGGCTGGGCGAGCAGATCACGGAACGCGGCATTGGCAACGGCATCTCCATGATCATCCTGGCCGGTATCGTTGCCGGCTTGCCCTCTGCGATTGCCGGAACGGCCGAGCTGGTCCGGAACGGCGAGATGAGTGCCATTACGGCGATCCTGATGTTGATCGGCGGCGTCGCGGCGATCATTTTCGTCGTTTACATGGAGCGT
>CAMYLB010000151.1:0-1639 GCA_947259145.1 uncultured Woeseiaceae bacterium | reverse complement strand
ATCCCGCCGATTTTTGCCTCGAGCATCCTGATGTTCCCGGCGACGATCGCACAGTTTTTTGGACAGGCTGCTGACCCCAACGCCGTGCAGCGCGCGTTGCAGACCATTGGTGCGAACCTCGGTCCCGGTCAGCCCATCTATGTGTTGCTGTACGCGGGGATGATCGTGTTCTTCTGCTTCTTCTATACCGCGCTGATGTACAACTCGAAAGACACTGCGGACAACCTGAAGAAAGCGGGTGCGTTTCTGCCGGGAATCCGGCCGGGCGCCCACACAGCGGAATACATTGACCGGGTCCTGACCCGTTTGACGTTTTGGGGTGCGTTCTATATCGCCGGCGTATGTGTCCTGCCTGAGCTGGTTCGCATGTTTTACCCGGCGATGCCGTTTAGTTTTGGCGGCACATCGCTGCTGATCCTGGTTGTCGTCACGATGGACTTCATGTCGCAAATGCAGGCGCATGCCATGAGTCACCAGTACGAAGGCATGATGCAGAAGGCCAATCTGCGCAATTACGGCAGAGGTGGACAAGTACGCTGAGTTAATCGGCGCTTAGGAGAGAGCTCATGAAAGTAAGAGCATCAGTCAAAAAGATTTGCAGAAATTGCAAAATCGTTCGCCGTAACGGTGTTGTGCGGGTTATCTGCACGGACGCACGGCATAAGCAGCGCCAGGGCTAGTACCCGCGCTATTTGATGAGGAATACGTAAGTGGCACGCATAGCAGGCATAAACATTCCGCTGACCAAGCACGTCGTGATTGCATTGACGTCGATTTTCGGTATTGGAAATTCGCGCGCGAGGAAAATTTGCGAAGCGTCAGGCGTTCCGCCGAACATGCCGGTCAAGGATCTGGCTGAACCCGAAGTGGCGAAGCTAAGAACCGCCGTCGCGACGTTTACTGTTGAAGGCGATCTGCGACGTGAGACGTCCATGAATATTAAACGCCTGATGGATCTCGGTTCGTACCGCGGCATTCGTCACAGACGTGGTTTGCCGCTGCGCGGCCAACTCTCGGTTCGTACCGCGGCATTCGTCACAGACGTGGTTTGCCGCTGCGCGGCCAACGCACTCGCACAAATGCGCGTACTCGTAAGGGCCCGCGTCGTCCGATTAAACGTTAGGGAATCGCGGGCTGGGCTCGCTCCTAAAGACACACTGTCTAACTGGAATTGATAATGGCAGAAGCTAAGAAAAAGAAGGTTAAAAAACATGTTGTTGACGCAGTTGCGCATATACATGCTTCCTTCAACAACACGATCATCACGATAACCGATCGTCAGGGCAATGCCTTGTCGTGGGCCACTGCTGGTGGTTGCGGTTTTCGTGGTTCTCGTAAATCCACCCCGTTCGCAGCTCAGGTTGCGTCGGACAAAGCGGGCAAGGCTGCTCTCGAGTTCGGCGTGAAAAATGTGGATGTGCGGGTTCGTGGGCCGGGTCCCGGTCGCGAATCTGCCGTGCGCGCTCTGAATGCTCTGGGATTTCGTATTCAAAGTATTGAGGATGTTACACCTATTCCTCATAACGGCTGTCGCCCGCCGAAAAAGCGTCGCGTGTAGAGGCTGAATAATGGCAAGATATTTAGGACCAAAGTGCAAACTGTCCCGCCGCGAAGGCACGGACCTGTTTTTGAAGAGTGG
>CAMYLB010000150.1 GCA_947259145.1 uncultured Woeseiaceae bacterium | reverse complement strand
CGCGATGCAATTACTTGGACCGCAGTTGTCGGAGGCGCGCCTGTGTCGAATCGGACATGCGTATGAGAAGGCCACCGATTGGCATGATCGCCATCCTACCGTCTAGGTAAGATCGCCCCGCGACAGACCGCTATTGGACGTTAGCTGTCCGTCGCCACTTCCCCAATGCAGACGCTTCAGCGTCCAGTTTCGGCAAAAGCGGCCGTAATGGTGGGTGGCGGTGAGTGGTTGCGAGCTAGGGCATGCCGCGCGCAAGCAGGGTGGTGCCGGCGATCTCGCTTCGTAGAACAGCCGCGACCTTCTCCGGGTGCATCGGCTTGCTGATCAGGTAGCCCTGTGCCAGGTCGCAGTTACAGCTTCTCAGGAATTCGAGTTGCGTCAGCGTCTCGACGCCCTCTGCAGCCACCTCGATATCAAGGCCCTGCGCCATGGCGATGGCGGCCCGAATGATGCGCTGGTGACTACTATTTTCTTCGACGTCGGAAATTAACGATTGATCGAGAACGAAGCTGTCGATGAAGCCGTTGTCGAGCGATTCGAATGACACGTCGCGCGTTCCGAAATGATCAAGCGAGATTCGGACGCCGAGCTTTCTTAAGCTGCGCAATGTTTCCAGTTCGCTGCTTCGCTGGCGAACGATGTCGTTGTCACCGATCTCGAGTTCGATACAGCCGGGATCGAGCGTTGTATCGGACAGCGACTTGGCCACCGCCTGCACCAGTCGGTCATGCATTAGCTGTTGCGTCGACAGGTTTATAGCGAGCGAAAGGTCGGGTAGCTCGAAGCGATGCTGCCATGCTGCGAGTTGTCGGCAGGCTGTTGCGATAACCCATTCGCCAGCCGAGTGGATCAGGCCGCTGCTCTCGAGAATGGGCAGGAAGCGCGCAGGTGCCAGCAGGCCAAAACGAGGGTGCTGCCAGCGCAGCAGCGCTTCAAGGCCGATGAGACGTCCGCTCGAGACATCGATACGTGGCTGATAGTGCAACACGAACTCATTCCGGACCAGTGCGTGTCGCAGCCCGACTTCGAGTTCTTCACGTTGCGCAAGCTTGGTGTTGAGGGCGGTCGAGTAATACTGAAAACGATCACCACCGCGCTTCTTTGCTTCAAACATCGCAACGTCTGCGGCTTTTATGAGCCGCGCAGCGCTGTCACCCGAGTCGGGGTACATTGCAATGCCGATACTCGGAGTCGCATACACTTCGCTGGCGCCAAGCTGGTACTTCTCGGACAGGACCAGTAATAGTTTTTGTGCGGCGGCAGCCGCATTGGTGGCCTCGCCGAAATCCTCGAGGCATACAACGAATTCGTCGCCGCCCCAGCGCCCGACGAAGTCGCCGATTCGCAGGTTCGCTTGCAGGCGCTTTGCAACTTCGCATAGCAGCGCGTCACCGACATCATGTCCCAGCGTATCGTTGATTGACTTGAATCGGTCGAGGTCGATAAAGAGGGCGGCGAGTGGTGCGGACTTGCGTTGGCTTCGTCCAATGGCGCGCGTCAACTGTTCGGTAAACAGGCCGCGATTGGCCAGTCCGGTAAGTTCGTCGAATTGCGCCCGTTTCTCGAGCTCAGATGTTCTGCGAGTGAGGTCCGTGATGTCGCGGAAAGTTATGACACCGCCTATAAGTTCCCGGTTGCCGTCGAACAGTCCCTGACCGTTCAGGCTTAGCACTGTATCGGGCTGTTCCGGCGCGCGGTGGATGGCCACCTGAGCCGCAAACTTCTCACCGTTGCGGGCGCGAATGAGCGGTAGGTCTGCCGAGTTCCGATAGTTTTCACCGTGCTCGTCAATGCAACAAAAAGTCTGTTCCCAGGCCGGGTCCGGCTGCGACCGTGGCCCCAGGGCGAGGATGGAGCGAGCCGCTGGATTGACGTCGAGCACATGGCCCGCGTTGTCCACGATGATAACGCCATCGTTAATGTCTTTGAGTATGGACAACACCGTCATATCGGTGTCCGAGAGCCGGCGCTGCAGGTGGCTGCGTTGAACAGCGTGGTCGAAAATCGCGTCCTGACTTTCAACCGTGATGTCATCGAGGCAAATGTAGGACTCGGCACCGGCTGCTACCGCCGCGATGCCGCGATGTTCATGTTCTTTTTGCGTTAGCGCAATGACCGGATACGGATCAAGTGAGTGAATGATGTTGTTAAGCGATTGCCCCGACTGCGCGATTGAAGGCCCGACTTCGAGAAGAACGAGATCGACAACAGAGGCGGCGTCTATGGGCAAACAGATGTCAGCGCTGCGCGTCAGCATGGTGCAGCAAGGAAGGGTTTCCAGCTCGCCAAGATAGTCGGTCGCGAATTCGCCGCGGCCCAGGTAAAGAATCGAGTGTCCCGGCATCAGTAACTCGCAACCGTTAGTGGCAACTTACCCGTGGTTTCATGAAATCGTTCTGAAAACGGACAAGCATCTGTGGGTGCCATATATTTTTTTACTTCTTCGGTTCTGCCGGGGTGACGGCGGAGCTTGCAGGAGGCCAGTCGCATGATACCAGAATAGTAAACAAACACAGTCGCTTGAGCGATTTTTTTGGCGTTGCGGGGCCACTGTTTTTAAACCAAATCGGGCGCAACGGTATCCAAAGGTCACGATAAAGGGAGAAAATGCTCTTGGTAGCGCTTTTGACCGCAAACAGCAGCGACTATAGTCAAGCGATGGTTACTACTACATCCGACGGAGTCGCCGATGAAGCCGTCTGGATCAGGCAGGCGCAGCAGTCGGACGCCCGGGCTTTCGAATCCCTCTATCGAATGCACGTAGACAAGGTCTATGGGCTCTGTCTGAGGATGACCGGCAATGTCAGTGAGGCAGAAGACTGCACGCAGGACGCCTTTATTCAGGCGTGGACCAAGCTGGCAAAATTTCGTGGTGACAGTGCGTTTGCTACGTGGCTGCACCGAATTGCGGTCAACACGGTTCTGGGGCGCTTTCGAACGTCGAAACGGGAGCGGGATCGAATCCAGGCCGCTGCCTACACATCGCCGGCACCAGCGGCTTTGGGCGATGTGGGCGAGCTCAGAGACCTGGCCGAGGCCATCGACCGACTGCCGGCAGGCGCCCGACACGTATTCGTGCTGCATGCGGTCTATGGCTATAGCCACAAAGAGGCAGGAGACATGCTGGGCATCGCGACGGGTACCAGCAAAGCGCAGCTGCATCGCGCGCGCAGGCTCCTGGCGCAACAATTGAAGCAACAGGGATTTGAGGCATGACCGATTTTAACGATGACAAGCTGGCTGCAGCGGCAAGGCGACTGACCACCGAGATCAGTCCGGATCGAGACCTTTGGCCGGGCATTGCAGAAGCGATCCGTACGCCGCGGCGCGCACGCTGGACACCGATGTTTGCGCAGGCGGCCGCTATTGTTTTGCTGATCGGTGCGTCGTCGGCCGTGACCTACGTCGCCGTGAAAGGGCAGCAGGGTCCCGTTACACGGGTGACGCCGGACCTGATTTTCGAGCAGACCTCGTTCGGCAGCCGCTACAACCTGGGGCCCGACTTTCAGGAGGCACGCGACGAACTGGTCGCACAGCTTGACGTCGAACTCGCCCGGCTGTCGCCGCAAACACGTGCCGAAATCGCGACCAACCTCGAGGTTCTGCATCGCGCGATCTTCGATATCAACGAGGCCCTCGAGCAAGACCCCGGTAACGCCCACCTGCAGGCGAAGCTTGTGAAGGCGTACCGAGACGAGCTCTCGGTGCTTCAGAGAGTAGGTGGCCTGACGAGAAACGTCATGATGAGAAACGACATCTAGCTGGTGCTTTCACCAGCCGGTAACGCAAGAGAGAACGATGATGAACAAAATGATTACGATGATCCTGAGCTTCCTGCTCGTCATGCCGGTATTGGCAGAAGAGGTCGACAAGACGCTCGACGCTGCGGCCGACGGACAGGTCAACGTTTCGAATATCGCGGGCTCCGTTACCGTGACTGGCTGGACCAGGAACGCGGTCGAAGTAACCGGTACTTTGGGGCGCAACGTCGAAGAACTCGTATTCGAACGCAACAAGGACAAGGTTACGATCAAGGTCAAGGTCCCCAGGCGTGGCGGGCGTGGAATCGATAGTGATTTGCACATCAGCGTCCCGCAGGGAAGCTCGATTGACGTTAGCGGTGTCAGCGCTGACATTAGCGTTACAGACGTCATGGGCGAGCAGCGCCTGCATACGGTCAGCGGTGACGTTTCAACCGAGTCCGCGGGAAGCGATGTAACGGCGGAATCGGTGAGTGGTGACGTCGAGATCGATGGTGACAAAAGCGATACCGAAACGACGGCGATTACCGTGTCCGGCGACGTTACGCTGTTCCGTGTATCGGGTACGGTCAGCGCCGAATCCGTAACGGGGGAGGTCATCGTCGATGAGGGTTCTTTCAGTCGGGTTGAATTGAGTGTTGTCAACGGCGAGCTGTTATTCCGGGCGGAGCTTCGGCAGGACGGCAAGCTGTCTGCAGAGACCGTCAATGGCGATGTCGATGTAGAGCTTGTCGGCGACGTTTCAGCGAAGATAGATGTCAGCACGATTAACGGCCGTATTCGTAACTGTTTCGGACCGGAACCGGAGCGCACCAGCAAATACGCACCGGGCTGGTCTTTGAGTTTTACCGAAGGCGATGGCGATGGTCGTATTGATATTTCGACCGTGAACGGTGGCGTCGGCTTATGCCGCAAGTGATAGCGGCCCGGTAGCGACACCAAAATCCGGCCTGCCGGGGGTTGATTCAGCCTAAATTGCGCCCAGTTTGATACTCTAAGCGGTCTGCCAACCAAGGGTTCCAACATGGGTCGATATACCAAGATTCTCGCGTGGCTGATCGCCGCGTTCATTGCCGTTTTTGCGCTTGGCGCGATCTTCCTTGCCCTGTTCTTCGATCCTAACGATTTCCGCGATGACATCGCTGAGGCCGTGAAGGAAAGAACCGGGCGCGACCTCGTGATCGAGGGCGATCTGTCCGTCGCGTTCTTCCCCTGGCTGGCGATAGACGTCGGACATACGACACTGGGCAATGCGCCCGGATTCGGTGACAAGCCGTTTGCAGAGTTCGACGGAGCAAAGCTCAGCGTTCGTTTACTGCCGATGCTCCTGCGCCAGGAGGTTGCGATCGGCACCGCCGAACTCAAGACGCTGGTGCTGAATCTCGAGGTGGATACCAAAGGCCGCAGTAACTGGGATGATCTTCTTGCCGACGAGGAACCGACAAAGACCGAGGCCGGTAGCGAAAAGGGCAAGGCGGTTGAGGTTTCCGGCATCGATGTCAGCGATACAACCATTACGTATGACGACAGACAGTCCGGCGCTACCTACAGACTAAGCGGGATGACAATGCAGCTTGGCCGCGTGTCCGATGACGGAAAACCGGTTCCGGCCAGCGGCGCATTTCGCTTCGAGATGCAACCCGACAAGATCAGCGGCGACGTCGAGCTCGATACGGTGCTGTCCTTTGATTTGAAAAAGAGCCTCGTGATCTTTGATGGCTTGACCGTCAAAGGTGTCGTTGAGGGCATTGCCACGTCGCCGTCCAGCCTGAAGTTCGAAACCGGTGGCATCGAAGTTCAAACCGAAAAAGAGATAGTTACGATACAGCCGCTGTCGATGACGCTGCTGGGCATCGATTTCGAGGCGGATGTCGAACCCCTTTCCTATGCCGGGTCAGTTGAGCCCGTTGCCATGATCAGGACGGACGCCTTTTCCCCGAGAAGCGTGATGCACCTGCTCGATATCGAGGTGCCTGAAACGGCCGATCCGGTCGCATTGAGCCGCGTGATCGTCGATGCCAAAGCGGCTTTCAAAACAAATGCTGTAGAGATGACCGGCATCACGATCAAACTCGATGACACGACGTTCAAAGGCACGCTCTCGGTGCCGCGAAGCGAAAGCGCAGGCTACCGCTTCGATCTCGACGCCGACCGCATCGATCTCAATCGGTACATGGAGCCCGCGGAGGCCGCAACGGAGGGGGCCGGAGCCAGGGGTGAATCTGTTCCCGTCGAAATTCCTTCCGACCTGATTCGGCCACTGAACGCGCGCGGCAATCTTCGCGTCGCGACGGCTCTGCTCGGTGGCATGGAGTTTCAGAATGTCGTGCTTGGCCTGAATTCGGCCAACGGCCGTATGCGAATAAATCCGGTTACCGCGGATCTCTACGGCGGCAACTACAGCGGCGATGTACGCGTTGATGTATCGGGCAAGACTCCGGTTCTTTCGGTTGATGAGAAAATTCAGAATGTAAACCTCGCGGACTTCACGCGCGCGCTGTTCAAACAGGAAAACATCACGGGAACCATCAACGGCGGATTCGTCCTTAGCGGACGCGGCAATGATATGGCTGCTGTGCAGAAAACCCTCGGCGGCAACATGTCATTTGAGCTGATCGACGGTACCTACGAAGGCACGGATATCTGGTACGAGTTACGCCGCGCCCGTGCTCTGCTAAAAGGTGGTGAGGCGCCCAAGCCGGTATTACCTCCACGCACGCGGTTCAGCTCGGTAAGCGCAACCGGCGTTGTGACCAACGGTGTCATGCGCAACGACGACCTGTCGGCGGAGCTGCCTTTCATGCAGATGAGCGGGCGTGGCACCGTCGACCTGGTCGCGGCAACGGTCAACTATAACCTGACTGCGCGGGTCCTCGAACGCCCCGAGTCGCTTAAGAATGTGACCGATGAAGAGCTTGAGGATTTCACGGAGGCGGTTATTCCGCTGAAGATCACAGGGCCGCTGACTTCGCCGAGCGTCAAGCCCGATGTCGAAGCGCTGCTGAAAAAGCGCGTGGAGGACGAAATAAAGAGCCGGTTGTTTGACAAGTTGTTGGGCGGGGACAAGGAGGCTCCACCGCCGGCGACTGAACCTGGAGCCGCGGCCCCCGTCGAAGGCGCGCCTGAGGAAGCAGTGCCTCAAGGACAAGCTCAAGGATCTGTTCGGTAAATGAGCCGCGGTGCATTACTCGCGCTGCCGCTTCTGCTTTGGATGAGTGCGGCGACGGCGGCGGAGATACGCAGCATCAACGTCGAGCATCACAAGGGCCGCTATACCGTCTCGTCGGAGGTTTGGTTCGATGCAACGGTCGCACAGGTCTTCGAAGTGTTCAGGCACTGGGACCTGTCGACGCAATTTTCCAGCGCGATTGCCGAGTCGCGCGACATTGCCGCGGACGAATACGGCAGGCCCGGATACTATGTTCGCAACGAAGGTTGTGTGCTGTTTTTCTGCAGGTCTTTTGTGCGGCAGGGCCATGTCGAGCTGGATGTCAACGAGGAGCTGCGTGCTTTCGCGAACCCCGAACTCAGCGACTTCAAGTTAAGCAACGAGACCTGGACCTTCGTCGTCGACGACGGCGGCACGGTCGTTAGATACCGACTGCTGATGGAGCCCGACTTCTGGGTGCCACCCGGCATCGGGCCATACCTGATCAAACGCAAGTTCAGGAACAAGGGCGGCGATGCCATCGACAGAATCGAGGCGATCGCTCAGGAAATTCCCGCCCAGGTGGTTCCGACCCTTGACTGATTTTTCCGAGCGGCTGCTGGCGTGGTTCGACACGCATGGGCGAAAAGACCTTCCGTGGCAAGAAAGCACAGATGCCTATCGAATCTGGGTGTCGGAGATCATGCTGCAGCAGACGCAGGTGTTGACGGTCATTCCCTACTTCGAGCGATTCATGACGAGCTTTCCGACCGTCACGGCACTCGCGAATGCGAATCTCGACGATGTGCTGCATCATTGGTCCGGGTTGGGTTACTACGCCCGGGCGCGAAATCTGCATCGGGCGGCGAGAACAATCCGGGACGATTAT
>CAMYLB010000149.1 GCA_947259145.1 uncultured Woeseiaceae bacterium | reverse complement strand
GGCATTCTCGTATTTAGGGGTGGCGCATTGTACCCTTGATGCCGCCCTCTATAACAGGGAAAATGCCCGCCTCGCGAAAGCGCACTTCGCATTCACAATAAACGGCCGCCAGGCCGAAGAAAGATAGGTCTTCATGCCAAATAAAGCTGCAATCGCCGGCCAGCCCGCCCGGCGAGATCTCGCGAATGCGATCAGAGCCCTGAGTATGGATGCCGTGCAGGCAGCCAATTCGGGCCACCCCGGCGCCCCGATGGGCATGGCGGATATCGCCGAAGTCCTGTGGAATGACTACCTGCGACATAATCCGGCGAACCCCCAGTGGGCGAATCGCGACCGTTTCGTGTTATCGAACGGCCATGCCTCGATGCTGCTCTACAGTCTGCTGCATCTCACGGGTTACGAGGATTTTCCGCTCGAACAGCTCAGGAATTTCCGCCAGCTGGGCTACAGAACTGCCGGCCATCCGGAATACGAGCGCGGTGGTCCGGTCGAGACGACCACGGGTCCGCTCGGTCAGGGCGTCGCCAACGCCGTCGGCCTGGCAATGGCGGAAAAAATGCTGGCGGCCCTGTTCAATCGCAAAGAACATGAGATTGTCGATCACAAGACCTGGGTCTTCCTGGGCGACGGCTGCCTCATGGAAGGGATCTCTCATGAAGCCTGTTCGTTAGCGGGAACCTTGAAGCTCGGCAAGTTGATCTGTTTTTACGACGACAACAATATTTCGATCGATGGCGAGGTTGATGCCTGGTTCACGGACGACACCGCCGTGCGGTTCGAGTCCTATGGCTGGCAGGTAATCGACGCCGTCGACGGTCACGACGGCGCCGAGATCACGGCCGCCATTGAACGGGCGATAGCGGAAGTGGATCGACCAACGATCATTTGCTGCAAGACGATCATCGGTTTTGGTGCTCCCCACAAGCAGGGTACGGCCGCGACGCACGGTGCGCCGCTGGGCGATGACGAAGTCGCCGCGGCTCGAAAACAGCTGGGCTGGGATTCGCCGCCGTTCGAAATTCCGGAAGAAATCGCGGCAGCCTGGGATGGCAAACGTCAAGGGTCAGCCGATGAAGCAGAGTGGGACAGCGCGTTTGCCGCCTACAATACGGAGCATCCTGAGCTTGGCGCCGAATTCACGCGCCGCATGGCTGGCAAGCTGCCACAAAACTGGAGTGAGTACGCCAGCAAAGCTGTTGCCGATATCGACGCGGCCGGCGAAAGCATGGCAACGCGCAAGGCATCGCTCGTCGCGCTGAACGCATTTGCGCCGGTATTGCCGGAACTCGTCGGGGGCTCGGCTGACCTCACAGGTTCCAACCTGACAAAGCACAGTGGGTCGGCGCCAATTTCGGCTGATGACGCCGCCGGCAACTACGTCTGGTTCGGCGTACGGGAGTTCGGCATGACGGCGATTTGCAATGGCATATCGCTGCACGGCGGCCTAATTCCCTATGCCGGTACGTTTCTCACCTTCTCCGATTACGCCCGCAATGCGCTGCGCATGGCCGCACTTATGAAAGTGCAGAACATCCTCGTGTACACACACGACTCGATCGGCCTCGGCGAGGATGGACCGACGCACCAGCCCGTGGAACACACGGCGTCGCTCCGCTTGATGCCGAACATGAGCGTGTGGCGACCTTGCGACACCGTCGAGACGGCGGTTGCCTGGCGTTACGCGATCGAACGGCAGGACGGACCGACGAGCCTTATTCTTACGCGCCAGGGCTTGTCGTTTCAACAGCGCACCGGTGCACAACTATCGGACGTTGCGCGCGGTGGATACGTATTGATAGACACGAGCGGCACACCTGATATGGTCTTTATCGCGACAGGCTCAGAGGTGGCGCTGGCGGTTTCCGCGGCCGACGTGCTCGCCGCGGATGGCGTTAAGGCACGTGTCGTGTCAATGCCATGCACCGACGTCTTCGAAGCACAGGATGCCGGCTACCGCGAATCGGTATTGCCTGCGGACGTAACCGCACGGGTGGTTATCGAGGCAGGCGTTACCGATGGCTGGTGGCGTTACGCCGGTTCAAAGGGCAGGGTTATCGGACTGGATCGCTTTGGCGAGTCGGCGCCGGCAGGCGAATTGTTTGAACATTTTGGCTTCTCGACCGACAACGTGGTCGCGGTAGCAAAAGAATTACTGAATTCATAACTGGAGAGATAGAAATGGCTATAAAGATCGGCATCAACGGTTACGGCCGTATCGGGCGCAATATCGTGCGCGCAATTCATGAGTCGGGCCGCGTCGGTGAGTTTGACGTTGTCGCCCTCAACGACCTGGGTGATGCGAATACGAATGCGCACCTGACGCGCCGCGATACGGCGCACGGTAATTTCCCGGGAACCGTCGAAGTTGACGGCGACGACATTATCGTCAACGGTGATCGTATCAAGGTATTCGCCGAGCGCGATCCGGCGAAATTGCCGTGGGGCGAACTGGGTGTGGATATCGTGTTCGAGTGCACGGGCCTGTTCCGCACACGCGATACGGCGGGCAAGCACATCGCGGGTGGCGCCAAGAAAGTCATTCTCTCGGCACCCGGCGGCAAGGACATCGACGGCACGATCGTCTACGGTGTAAACCACGACACACTGACGGCGGATCACGCAATTATCTCCAACGCGTCGTGCACGACCAATTGTCTTGCGCCATTGGTAAAGCCTTTGCACGAGAAGATTGGCGTCAAGCACGGCATCATGACCACGATTCATGCTTACACGAACGATCAGGTCCTGACCGATGTCTTCCATAAAGATCTACGTCGTGCGCGTTCCGCCACTATGTCGCAGATTCCGACAAGCACCGGCGCTGCGGCCGCTGTTGGTCTCGTACTTCCGGACCTCAATGGCAAACTCGACGGATTCTCGATGCGTGTGCCGACGATCAATGTATCCGCTGTCGACCTTACTTTTGTCGCCGAGCGCAAGACCAGCGTCGACGAAATCAACAAGATTATGAAAGAAGCAAGCGAAGGTGCGCTCAAGGGCGTTCTTGCATACAACGATGAGCCGCTGGTATCGATTGACTTCAATCATGACCCGGCATCGTCGACTTACGACGCCGGACTGACAAAGGTCATGGAAGGCACGCTCGTCAAAGTCCTGTCGTGGTACGACAACGAGTGGGGCTTTTCGAATCGCATGCTCGACACGGCTGTCGCGCTGATGAACGCCAAGTAACACCGATAAACGAGAGCAGTAATGGCCATCATCAAAATGACCGACATCGAATTGTCGGGCAAGAAGGTATTGATACGTGAAGACCTGAACGTCCCGGTGGCGGATGGCAAGGTTACGAGTGATGCCCGTATCCGGGCGGCGTTGCCGACGATCGAGGCCGCGTTGGCAGCCAACGCGGCCGTCATGCTGGTTTCGCATCTCGGGCGGCCGACCGAGGGCGAGCCGGACGACAAGTTCTCGCTACAGCCTGTGGCGGATCATCTAAGCGAGCTGCTTGGCCGGGATGTGCCGTTGGTGAAGGACTGGATCAACGGCGTGGAGGTCGCTGCTGGCGATGTCGTCCTGCTCGAAAACGTGCGTTTCCTTGCCGGCGAAAAGAAGTGTGATGAAGCGCTGGCAAAAAAAATGGCGGCACTGTGTGATGTATTCGTAATGGATGCGTTCGGTACGGCCCACCGTGCGCAGGCGAGTACCTACGGCGTGGCCGAGCACGCGCCGGTTGCGTGCGCCGGGCCGCTGCTTGTGGCGGAACTTGATGCATTGGCCAAGGCGCTCCATGAACCAGCGCGCCCGTTTGTAGCCATTGTCGGTGGTTCGAAAGTTTCGACCAAGCTGACCGTGCTGGACGCACTCGCAAACGTCGTCGACTGCCTGATTGTTGGCGGTGGCATCGCAAACACGTTTATCGCTGCAGCCGGTCACGATGTCGGCAAGTCGCTCTACGAAGCTGACATGCTGGATGTGGCGCGCGACCTTGCTGCGAACCGCAGCGACCGGGCGGAGATCCCGGTGCCCACGGATGTCGTTGTAGCCGACGAGTTTTCGGCGGACGCAGCGGCGACCACGAAAGGGGTTGAAGCTGTTACCGCAAACGAGTTGATACTCGACATCGGGCCGGAGACAACGAAACGATTCAGCAAGATACTTGCTGGTGCCGGAACCATTATCTGGAACGGTCCAGTCGGCGTATTCGAGTTCGATAATTTCGGTGCCGGCACGAAGGCGCTTGCCGAAGCAATCGCGGCAAGCAGCGCGTTTTCGGTTGCGGGTGGCGGCGATACGCTCGCTGCGATCGACAAGTACGGGGTTGCGGACAAGATCTCGTATATTTCGACGGGCGGCGGGGCGTTTCTCGAATTCGTCGAAGGCAAGAAGCTGCCGGCAGTCGAGATTCTCGAAAAACGCGCCGCCAACTAGCACACTACCCACCACCAAGCATCCGACCGCGGCGTCGATCGCGGGGAGATCTTGCTTGCTTGCGCTGACGCGATGTCGCTACGCAAGACACCCCACGCTCACCGCCGCTGCCCAATCGTGTGTCTGTAGGAGCGCGCCCAGCGCGCCACGTGCCCTTCGGGTATCGTCCGCCTGCCTCACATAGCATGACTGATCAGCGGCGGTGAGTGCGGGGGTGTCTCACAAAGCGAGTTTGCGAAGCACTGTCTGAGCGACTGAGATTCCCCCGCGATCGACGCCGCGGTCGGATGGTGGGAGGTTGGGTTAGGTCCGCCAGGGTCCGGTGACGGCAAGCGTCATGCCGGGGTACTGGATATTGACGAACAGGATTTTGCCGTCGGGCGAGAAGCAAACGCCCGCGAGTTCCGAGTCGGAGTAGGGATTGTCGGCGATGGCATACTGCTGGCCATCGGGTCGAATGCCCACAAGGCCGCAGTGATTCGAGGTGTCTTCGCAGACGATCAAGTCGCCCCAGGGCGCCATCGTCAGGTTGTCGCAGTTCCTGAGCAACGAGGTCTCGTCGGCCTCGGCAATTAAGGTCAGCGTTCCGGGTTCGTCTTTTTCCGCCGCTGTGCCCTCATTCGGGCTCGGTGTATAAGTGAACACCTGCCCGATGCGTGCAGGACCGCCGATGGTGCAGGTGAATGCGAAGCGATCGTCCGCGACGCAGAGGCCCTCGCCGCGCGCAAACGTTGCAGCACCTTTGGCGGCGCCTCGTAATCTCAGGTCGTTGCCGACGGGGTCGACGTCGTCGAGATCGATCCAGTGCGTTTTCAAAGGCTGGTTCAACGGCGTTTGCGGCACGGCTGACCAGTTGTGCGTCATAACCGAGGTATGCCCGTCTATGGCCAATGCCTGCAGGCGGCCACCCTCCTGCAGCCTGCCGGGGGTATCCGGGATGTAGCGGTAAAAAAGGCTGTGAACGCGGTCCTCGGTCATGTACACGATGCCCGTCGCCGCATGCACGGCACAGGCCTCGTGTTCGAATCGCCCCATGGCTTTGATGGGCGTTGCCGCCGTCAGTCCGGTCGCCCGCGACGAAACCTCGAAGACGTAGCCGTGCTTCTGATCGCGCGTGGTCAAACCTGCCCATTGCAGACGGGTACCCGGATCTTCGAAACATTCCTCGCAACTCAGCCAGCTTCCCCAGGGCGTCGGTCCGCCGGCGCAGTTGATTTCGGTGCCGGCAAGGCTCAGGAACTGCTTTTCAGTAGAGCCAGTCGCCGGGTCAAAGACGGTCGTCGTCGTGCCGCCGAGCGCCGGCGTCTTGTCTCCGCCCCTGTCGTACAGCAGGGATCGGGTTAGTTCCGGCAAATCGCCATAGCCGTTGCCAAACGCGCTGCCATCGAACCAGTGGGTATTCATTTCGTGGTTGCAGACGAGAATCACACGGCCATCCGTGCTCTCGAAAGCGGCCATGCCGTCATGGGCGCCGGGCACGCGCAGGCCGTCGCTCATGAGATCGCCGACACGCGACACGACCCGGTAGCTGAAGCCGTCTGGCAGGTCAAGAATCCTGTCAGGGTCGGGACGCAGTTCACCCACGATGGCCCTTTGAGCGGCAGCGCAAGACGGGGTTAGAGCGGGCGCGGCGGCCGCAGCGGCAATACTCTGGATGAATCGTCGACGGTTCAGCATTATTGGGTCAGTCGTCTGGCAGTCGAGCTGGCAGCATAGCGCGACGTCGAGAGCTTCGAAAGCCGCGGCCGTTGCTTCGTGACACCGATTCTGAACCAGCTGTGCAATAATCGCCGCCATGCGAAGACGAACCAAGATAGTAGCAACGCTGGGACCGGCGTCCGATGATGCGGATACGCTCTGCGCGATGATCAATGCAGGCCTCGATGTTGCGCGGCTGAATTTCTCCCACGGTGATGCCGATGATCATCGGAAACGTGCGGCCCTGCTGCGCGAAGCGGCTAAAACCTGCGGCCGCGATGTCGGGCTGCTGGGTGACCTGCAGGGCCCGAAAATTCGTGTCCAACGCTTTGAAAACCACAATGTTTCGCTGGCCGACGGCGACTCTTTCTTCCTGGATAGCACGCTCGGGCTAATGGAGGGCAACCAGGACGGCGTTGGCGTGGCGCTCGACACCTTGCATGAAGATCTGAATGTCGATGACGTGCTGTTGCTCAACGACGGCATGATTACGCTCAAGGTCGATAGCATCGAGGGAACGCGGATCCATACGACCGTGCTCAACGGCGGCATCCTGTCTGACCACAAAGGCATCAATCTGAAAGGTGGCGGTTTATCGGCGGCGGCGTTGACCGATGTCGACAAGCAGAACATCAAGCTTGCGGCCGAACTGGAGGCGGATTTTCTCGCCGTTTCGTTCGTACGCAGCGCTAAAGACGTGCGTGAAGCACGCGAACTGTTCGAAGCGGCCGGAGGGCGCGGCCTGATTGTTGCAAAGATCGAGCGCGTGGAAGCGGTTGACGATATTGACTCGATCATCGCTGCCACCGACGTAATCATGGTAGCGCGCGGCGACCTCGGCGTCGAGATCACGGCGACACAAATGATGGAGTCGATGATACAGAATCCGATTCCGACCCGCGCCGAGGTGTCCGACGTCGCTAATGCCGTGATCGATGGAACCGACGCAGTCATGTTGTCCGGCGAGACCGCGGTCGGCAAGTACCCTGTCGAAGCGATTAGCGCGATGGCGGAGGTTTGTGTAGGCGCGGAGAAGTTTCCGCTCGTCGCTGGTACGACGACTCACCGCATGCATGACCGTTTCGAACAAGTCGACGAAGCAATCGCGATGGCCACCATGTACATGGCGAATCACATGTCGGTCAAAGCAATTATTGCGTTAACCGAATCCGGTACGACGACGCGCTGGATGTCACGGATTCGTTCAGACATCCCTATATATGCGTTTACGCCGCACGAAGCTACGAACAGACGTGTTGCGTTGTATCGAGGTGTTTATCCGATTTCCTTCGCGACAAATGTCGAGAATCCACGGCGACTTTATCAAGACATATTCAACACCTTGTTGCACTACGAACTCGTCGAGGTAGATGATCTCGTGATTTTCACCAAGGGTGACACTGACGGCCTCAGCGGCGGCACGAATGCAATGAAGGTACTGACGGTTAAGAGAGAAACATGAGACGGCTGCTGTTCCGGGTCATTGCAGGCGTGTTTCTGCTTGTGGTTGCCATCGGCATCGGTGCAACGCTTATTTTGCGTGCCAGTCTGCCGGACCTCGACGGCGAGTTTGCAGTCGCAGGCCTCGGCGAGAGCGCGAGCATTGCACGCGATAGTAAAGGCATTCCGGTTATCACCGCATCGAATCGTGCCGACCTGGCGTTCGCAACAGGTTTCGCGCACGGCCAGGATCGCTTTTTCCAGATGGACTTGATTCGTCGGAAGGCGGCTGGCGAGCTGTCGGAAATAATTGGTGCTATCGCGATCGACGCCGACAAGCGTTATCGCTTCCACCGGTTTCGCAGCAAAGCCCAGGCAGTCGTGGACAATGCTTTGGAAGCGGATCGCGCACTGTTGGCGGCTTACGCGGATGGCGTAAACGCGGGTCTGGGTTCGCTGGGCGCCAGGCCTTTTGAGTATTTTGTACTGGGCGCCGAACCCGAGCCATGGAGGACCGCGGACTCTGTCCTGGTCGTTTTCGCGATGTACCTTGAGCTTAATGATTCGCGTGCAACGAAGGAAGTCCAGAGAGGGCTGGCGCATCGTGTTCTGTCTGAAGAGATCTATGCGTGGTTGTATCCCGAGGGCACACCCTGGGACGCGCCGATAATGGGCGAGCCAAGGGTTGTTGCGGCGATACCGGATCCCGACGTGTATTCCGTACGCGACAAGCCGGACAACGCGTCCTCCGCCAGGGAAACGGGGCGATACCCACTGCGCGGCAGCAACAACTGGGCAGTGTCAGGCGCGCTGACAGCCAATGGCCGGGCAATCGTATCGAATGATATGCACCTTGGTCTGAACACGCCGAACATCTTCTACCAGGCACGGCTGGTTGTTGACGGTGCGGAGAGTTATGAAGTTGCGGGCGTGACGCTGCCGGGTGCGCCGTTCGTCATTGCAGGCAGCAACACGCGAGTCGCATGGGGCTATACAAACAGTTACGGTGACTGGACCGATGCCGTGGTTCTGAAACCGGGATCGGCGCCAGACACCTACAAGACGCCGGAAGGGGATCGGGAATTCACCGTGCATCGCGAGTCAATCAGGGTCAAAGACAGCGATCCCGTCACCTACCTGGTTCGTGAAACGATTTGGGGACCTGTACTCGATGACGTCGATTACCCGGACGGCGAAATCGCAGTGAGCTGGGTCGCACACCGGCCGGAAGGTGTGAACCTGCGCCTGATCGATCTGGAAAAAGCGACATCGGTCAGCGAGGCGCTCGACATTGCGAATACGATGTCGATGCCGCCGCAGAATTTCGTTACCGGCGACGCCGGCGGCAATATCGGCTGGACGATTGCCGGCAGGATTCCGAGAAAGACCGACTTCAATGCCATGCTGCCAGCTGACTGGAGCGAAGAGCAGGGATGGCAGGGATGGCTCGATAGCGATGAATATCCGCGCGTCGAGAATCCGGAGAGTGGACGCATCTGGACGGCGAATGCGCGGGTTACCGATGCGGACGCTTTGCGCCTTGTCGGGGACGGCGGTTACGACCTTGGCGCGCGGGCCAGCCAGATCCGTGA
>CAMYLB010000148.1 GCA_947259145.1 uncultured Woeseiaceae bacterium | reverse complement strand
TATCCTGACCGTAGAAAAACTTCGCCATAAAGCCGAAGCAACCGCGAAAGTGAATGGCGGTACGATCCATTGCGAACACACGGAAGAAGATATGTACGCGGCAATCGACGGATTAGTAGATAAGCTCGAACGACGAGTACGAAAGTACAAGGAAAAACAAGTCGACCATCACGCCCGAGACAATCAAAAGACCCGGTTCGCCTAATCCAAAATCCGGCCTGTGTGGCCAGCTCGCCACACAGGCCGCGATAACCCGATTCCTACGCTATGTCGCTCGAAAAAATCATCCAACCCGATAGCGTTCTGTGCAACGCAACGGCACGCAGCAAAAAGCACTGTTTGGAAATACTCAGCGAGTTGCTGGTTCGGTCCTATCCCGATATCGCCAACGAACTGATATTCGAATGCCTGTTTGAACGAGAACGACTGGGTTGCACCGGCCTCGACAAGGGCGCCGCATTCCCGCACTGCCGGGTAGATGGCATCGAAACAAGCAATGCCGCATTCATCAAACTTTCCGAGCCTGTGGATTTCGACGCATCGGACGGTGAACCGGTCGATCTCGTATTCGGCATGATAGTGCCGACAGAACTTAACGACGAGCACCGCGCCGACATCCATCTTGTAACTCAAGTGCTGGCCGACGAGGGACTACGCGCGCGCCTTCGCGGCATGAACAGCAGTAATGACCTGTACAAAGCCTTGATTGACGGTGCATCGCTCTCCGCGCCCGACACTCCATGTCGAACGAACTTCGCCTGATCATCGTAAGTGGCCTCTCCGGGTCCGGGAAAACCGTAGCACTGCACGTACTCGAGGATCTCGGGTACTACTGCATCGATAATCTCCCGGCTACGCTTCTGAAGGCGGCTGTCGAGGAAGTACATTCTCGTGATAATAATTCTGCGAAGTTGCTGGCGGTTGGCGTCGACGCGAGAGCCCGTGCCGAGGATCTCCGCTCAATGCCGGAGCTGTTGCGCGAGTTGCGCGAACAAAACGTGCAGACAGAGATCATATTTCTGCATGCAAGCGACGATATTCTCCTGCAGCGCTATAGCGAATCCCGCCGCAGACACCCACTTGCTGAACTCGGCACCGAGCTTAAAGCCGCCATTGAAACGGACCGGGCAATTCTCGCGGAAATTCACAATTGTGCCGACCTTGTCATCGACACATCGCGGTTAAGTATTTACGAACTGGCCGATGTCATTCGAGGGCGTGTCGACCGTCGAAAATCGGATAGTCTATCGGTCCTGATTCAGTCCTTTGGGTTCAAATACGGTATTCCGGCTGACGCTGATTTCGTGTTTGATTTGCGAAGCCTGCCGAATCCGTATTGGACGCTCGAGTTGCGTGGCTTGACCGGGCTGGACAAGGAAGTGTCTGATTTTCTGAACAGGCAAGAGAACTTTACGGCCATGTTCGAGGACATCATCGGATTTCTCGAACGCTGGATCCCTCACTACCAAGAGTCACATCGCGGTTATCTTACCGTGGCGATTGGTTGCACCGGCGGCCAGCATCGCTCCGTCTGCATGACCGAAAAACTCGCGGCCAGGCTGCGTGAGAAACACGATCCGGTGCTCATCCGGCACAACAGCCTGAGCGGGCATCGGCTCGATCCGGACTAAGCTGTTAAACTCCGCTGGAATGGAAGCGAGAGAGCATACAAAGGCCAACCTGGAGCTGCTGCAAGAGCGTCTCAATAGCGGCCGAATGCGCTCGGCCAGGATCATGGTCAACAGCTTGTATCCGTCCGAGGTCGCGCGCCTGCTCGAATCCCTGCCGCTAAAAGATCGCGCGGTGCTATGGGAGCTTGTCAATTCCGAAATAGAAGGTGATGTCCTTGTAGAACTTGCCGAGGAAGTTCGTGATGGCCTGATCGAGGGCATGGCAACCGAGGACCTGATTGCCGCGGCTGATGGAATGCAGGTAGACGACCTCGCCGACCTGCTTGCAGACCTGCCCGAAGCGGTCACCCTGGAAGTACTGCAGTCGCTTGACAAGCAGGACCACGAACGCCTGAAACAGGTGCTTGCCTACGACGAGGAGAGCGCCGGTGGCCTGATGAACGTCGACATCGTGACCGTTCGTCCCGATGTCACGCTCGAAGTCGTTACGCGCTACCTGCGTGCGGTGGGTGCAATCACCGACCGCACGGATTCGATTTTTGTCGTTAGCCGCGACAACAGCTACATCGGCACACTCTTTCTATCGCGCCTCGTCACCAGAGATCCCGATGAAATGGTCGCGAATGTGATGTCGACCGACGTCATGCCGATTCCGGCACACACGCCCTCGACGCAGGTTGTCTGGGAATTCGAGAATCGCGACCTGCTATCGGCACCCGTTGTCGACGACGATTTTCGTGTCCTGGGCCGCATTACGGTGGACGACGTCGTCGACGTGATCCGCGATGAAGCCGCGCACTCCCTGATGAGTGCCGCGGGCCTTGACGAAGAAGACGACATGTTTGCGCCCGTCGTAAAGAGCGCCACTCGACGGGCCCTGTGGCTCGGCGTGAATCTCGCCACCGCTTTCCTGGCGGCAGCGGTTGTCGATTTGTTTCAAACGACGCTCGACAAGATCGTACTGCTTGCCGTCCTGATGCCCGTTGTACCAAGCATGGGCGGTGTCGCCGGAAGCCAGTCACTCACAATCATCACGCGGGCGATTGCGCTCGGCCAGATCAACCGCGCGAACGCGATGGGTATACTGCGCAAGGAAGTCCTTGTTGGTGTTCTCAATGGCTGCGGTTGGGCGATCGTCGTCGCTTTCTTTACCTACCTGTGGTTTGGCGACTGGCGCATCGGCGGCATCATCGGCGCCGCAATGATCATCAACATGATCATCGCCGCCGCCGCCGGTTTCAGCATCCCACTCATCCTGAGGCGACTGCGCGTTGATCCGGCGCTAGCTGGCGGCGTGGTTCTGACGACGGTGACAGACGTCGTCGGTTACATGGTGTTCCTCGGGCTGGGCGCAATATTCCTGTTATAGCAGCGCCGTATCGGTCACGGACGAGGCGCGCCGTTACAACTCTGAATGAAACGCGCTCAGGTCCTTCTTGACCCAGTTCGGTGCGAACAGTCTCGGCACATCGGCGCCCGTGACAAAGTCGAGCAGCTCGTCTTTAACGTTCATCGCATCGTTATAGCCGAGTTTGATCAGCTCGCGCGTATACGCTTTTTCAAACAGCAGGAAGCTCAAGAGTCGATTCTCGCCGGGATTGCTGCCGCCGACACCGCGTAACAGCGCGCGGATAGCAAACGGCAACTCCTTGCGATGCCGGTGTGCAATAGCGCGCAAATCCTCACTAGGCACAATCAGCATCGTGTCGATAGGACGCATGTTCGCGACGGACTCCGGCCTCTTGCTCACTGCTATCGAATCAATCAGCTGGTTAATGCGAGTAATTCGCTCCAGATCGGAATACAGGCCATCCATGAATAGCGTGTCCAGCATGTAGCCGGCGATTTGTGCAAAGCTCGGCAACTCGGCGCCGGTGTCAGGCGCCTGATCGCCGGTTTCATCGCGAATCCCAACAACAAGAATTCTATCCGCACCGAGGTGCACGGCCGGACTAAGCGGCGTCGCCTGGCGCATCGCACCGTCGCCGAAGTACTCGTTTCCAATTCTGACCGGCGGAAAAATCATGGGCACGGCGATGCTTGCCATGATGTGATCGAGGTTCATGTCGGTTCGCAGGCCAAGACGCCGCGTTCGCTCCCAGCTTTCCCGGTCCGCGGTGGCCTGGAAGAACGAGGTTGACCGCGCTGACGCGTAACCCGCTGCTGTAATGGCGAGTGCGTCCAGGTGACCGCCGTCGATCGCGTCCTGAATCCGGGGAAAGTGAACATTGCGACTCAGGAGTGACCGCAGCGGTGCGTTGTCGAGCAAAGATTTTGGCGCACCGACAAGCCAACCGCCCAACACAATCGAGGCCATCCAGTGCAGGCTGCTCTTGAGCATGGTGAGATGATCGGTCTTGTAAACGTGGTGACAACGAAAGTGTCCCCACACCTGCTCCAGCTCCGCGACGGCCGACCGGAGGTGCTGCGCTCGCGATGCCAGGACGACCGCATTGACGGCACCGGCGGACGTGCCGCTGATGATACCGAAGGGATTGGCACTTTTGCGCGGCAGCAGCTCGGCAACCGCTTTGAGTACGCCAACCTGGAACGCGCCGCGGGCACCACCGCCCGGCAATACCAGGGCCGTTCTGATGTCAGTTGCTCGCTGTGTCATCTGGTCAGTGCAGCTTGTTGCGGCGCGCCTTCGCGCGGGATAACGATACAGCGTATAATAACGCCCTCGCCGCAGCTTAGACCTGTGGCTCATTATTGTGAATCAGGAAGTGCAAATTGAGATTTTGGAACATGAAACCCGCTCTGATCGCCATTCTCGCGGCAGCCGCAGGCGCCCTCGCATTGGCGCCTGACGGGTCGGCAACGGAACCGCTGCTGCTTGGCAGCGCCGCGCCGGAGTTCGAACTGGCCGATCAGACCGGACAGCTGCACTCGCTGGAGGACTATCGCGAACAGTGGGTTGTGCTCTATTTCTACCCGAAGGATGAAACCCCGGGCTGCACCACGGAAGCCTGCGAGTTTCGCGATAATATCTTCGCGTATCGGAATTTGAATGCGCAAATCCTGGGCGTCAGTCTCGACGACGTCGATTCACACCGGGAGTTCGCTGAGCATCACTCCCTGCCGTTTCCGTTACTGGCCGATGTGGATGGAAGCGCTGCCGATGCCTATGGCGTGAAAACGCGGATGCTTGGCATGACTGTCGCGAAACGGCAGACGTTTATCATCGATCCGAACGGGAACATCGTAAAGCATTACGAGAAAGTAGAACCGGCGGAGCATTCGGCGCAGGTGATTGCCGACCTGCAGACCTTGGTCAAATCGGCGACTCTGGCTGACTTGAACTCGCCGGGAACCGTTACAACGGAATAGGCCAATCAGTGCAAGGCTTTGATCGCGTCGTCGAGTCCGGCGATCGTTAACGGATACATGCGATCTTTCATGAGTTCCTGGACGAGCTTCGTTGACGGCGTGAAGTCCCAGCGTTGCTTCGGCTCCGGATTCAGCCACACCGCTTTCGGGTAGGTATTGAGCAAGCGCTTGATCCAAACGGCGCCCGGCTCTTCATTCCAGTGTTCAACGCTGCCGCCCGCGTAGACGATTTCGTAGGGGCTCATCGTCGCATCACCGACGAAAATCAGCTTGTAGTCCGAACCGTACTTATGCGCTATGTCCAGGGTCGGCGTCTTTTCCGAATGCCGGCGCCGATTGTCTTTCCACAGGCTCTCGTAGATGAAATTGTGGAAATAGAAGTATTCGAGGTGTTTGAATTCGCTGCGCGCAGCGGAGAACATCTCCTCACAAATACGCACGTGGTCATCCATTGAACCACCGATGTCGAGACACAACAGCACTTTGACGGCATTGTGCCGCTCGGGAACCATACGAATATCGAGCAACCCCGCATTGCGCGCCGTTTTGTCGATCGTGTCATCAAGGTCGAGCTGGTCGGCAGCACCCTCCCGCGCAAACTTGCGCAGTCTGCGCAGCGCCACCTTGATATTGCGTGTGCCGAGCTCGATAGAGTCATCCAGGTTGCGAAAATTGCGCTTGTCCCACACTTTTACAGCGCTGCGGTTGCGTGAGCCCTCCTGACCCATGCGCACACCTTCCGGGTTATAACCGTAGGCACCGAATGGCGAGGTGCCTGCAGTACCGATCCATCGGTTGCCACCTTCGTGCCGCTCGTCCTGCTCGTCGAGACGCTCTTGAAGCGCTTTCATCAATGCGTCGAAACCGCCCATTGCCTCGATCTGCTTGCGCTCCTCTTCAGACAGCATCAGTTCAGCCTGGTGACGCAACCAGTCCTCGGGGATCTCCTGCATGAGGTCCGTCAGCGAATCCTCGACGCCTTTAAAGTAGGCCCCGAATATTCGATCAAAACGATCAAGCTGTGCTTCGTCTTTCACGAGGCTGGTTCGTGCCAGGTAGTAAAAGTCGTCGACGCTCTGGCCTGCAAGGCCCCTCTTCATGGCCTCGAGCAACGTCAACAATTCGGTTATTGACGTCTTCATCCCGCCTTCGCGGAGCATGTAGAAAAACGGAATCAGCATGGTGCTTACTGCGGATTCGTCCGCCTGTCGAGAAAGACCAGCTGCTCGAACAGGTGCACGTCCTGTTCGTTCTTGAGTAATGCACCGTACAGTGGCGGGATCGCGTTGCGTGAGCCTTCGCCTCGCAGAACTTCGGGCGCAATGTCTTCGGCGAGCAACAGTTTGATCCAGTCAAGCAGCTCGGATGTCGACGGTTTCTTTTTCAGGCCGCGTACGTCGCGCACCTTGTAAAAAGCCTCCAGCGCTTCTTTAAGCAGGTCTTTCTTCAAGTTCGGAAAGTGCACGTCGACGATATCCGCCATCGTATCCTTTTCCGGAAACTGGATGTAATGGAAGAAGCAACGCCGCAAGAACGCATCCGGAAGTTCTTTCTCATTGTTGCTGGTGATGACAATAATCGGCCGGTGGCGAGCTGTGACCAGCTTCTTCGTTTCGTAAACGTAAAACTCCATGCGATCGAGCTCACGCAGCAGGTCGTTGGGAAACTCGATATCGGCCTTGTCGATTTCATCGATGAGCAGTACCGGCTGCTCCTCGGACTCGAAGGCTTCCCAAACTTTGCCGCGCACGATGTAGTTGCCAATATCATGCACACGATCATCGCCAAGTTGAGAATCACGCAAGCGCGCAACTGCGTCGTATTCGTAGAGGCCCTGCTGCGCCTTGGTCGTCGATTTTATGTGCCATTCATGCAAGGGCCTGCCGAGTGACTTCGCCACTTCGATGGCAAGCTGCGTCTTGCCCGTGCCGGGCTCTCCCTTGACCAGGATCGGCCGTTCGAGTGTCACCGCCGCGTTGACGGCCATCGTCAGGTCGTCGGTGGCTATATAGGAACTGGTCCCGGTAAATCTCTTATCTGTCATTTGGGTATCCGTGTTGGGCGTCACGGACCATCTTACAGCCCGGCTGGGGTCAGCGTCAGCCTGTGCTCTGCCGGTCCCGGGAGAAACG
>CAMYLB010000147.1 GCA_947259145.1 uncultured Woeseiaceae bacterium | reverse complement strand
TGACGGCGGCGCCCTGCTCGTGCAACTCACGTGCCCAGGCAATTGCCTCCGCGCGCAGCTCGCCCTCGACAATTTTGTCGATCAAACCCAGCTCGAGTGCCACGGGCGCTCCGATCGGATTGCCACTCGTAATCAGGTCGAGCGCTGCTTTGACGCCGGCCAGCCTTGGCGCTCTTTGCGTACCGCCCGCGCCCGGCAACAAGCCCAGCTTGACCTCGGGCAGCCCGACTTTCGCGGACGCGAGCGCGCAGCGGTAGTGTGCTGCCAGCGCTGTCTCGAGTCCGCCACCGAGCGCCGTGCCGTGGATGGCTGCGACAACGATCTTCTTCGAGGCTTCGATCGTATTGAGCAGGTCGGGCAGGAACGGCTCCATGGGCGGTTTTCCGAATTCCTTGATATCGGCGCCAGCGATGAAGGTGCGGCCGCTGCAGATAATCACCAGCGCCTCGCTCGCGTCATCCTGTGCGGCCGAGACCGCATCCAGCAAGCCCTTGCGCACCTCGAGCGATAGCGCGTTGACAGGAGGATTGTCCACCGTGATGACGCCAACGGACCCTTCAATCTCATAATTGACTGCTTGCGACATGCTCACTCCTTTGCAAATGACGGCGCACGCTGTACTGTAATACGACAGGCCGGACGCTTCTGGCCTTGGATACTACGACGATGTACCGGCAACTCACAGAGCAGGCTGATAAATACCTGAGGTCGCTGCACCAGCAGGACGATATCGCGGGCGAGCTGAAACGCAAGCTCGCGGAGTTGATGGCCTATGGCGAGGCCAATGCCGATGCAGCGTGCCGGGCACTCAAATTGAGTCGCAGAACGTTGCAGCGACGCCTGAAAGCGGAAAAAACCAGCTTCCAGAAAATCTTAAAAGAAGTTCGCGCTGAACTGGCCATCAATTACCTACGCGATGCGCGCCTGAAATCGCTCGAGATTGCGATGCTGCTCGGGTATTCGAACATCTCTACGTTCACCACGGCGTTCAAGTCCTGGTACAACGTGCCGCCGGCCGAATACCGGCAGAAATTCCTCGCGATCTCGTAGTACCACCCCCCGCGCAGTGATGGCGATCACGGCCATGTCTTGCTTGCTCGCGCTGACGCGATGTCGCTTCGCAAGACATCCCCGTACTCGCCACCGTCATCCGCATCGGGCTGCGTGAGGCAATCGGACGATGCCGCTAGGGCACGTAGACAAGCGGAGTGAACAAACTGACGACAGACATCCGCCACCACTTGGCCACATGTTGAATCGATAATAGGGTAACCAAACAGCGAGAATCAGGAGGATCGCATGGATTGGGATGTGCTCGATTTCGCAGTCTTCGCTGCAATGCTATTAGGCGTTGTTGTCATATTTACGCTGGCGAAGCGGAAGGCTGACAATACGGCGTACCGATTCGCCGTGGGCGTTGCGCTTACAGCAGCATTCATTCTCATCTGGGTCAACGGCGCTGTTGGTATCATTGGGGATGCGAATAACGATGCCAACATGATGTTTTTCGGGGTGCTCGCTGTAGGAATCATCGGCGCCATCATCGCCCGTTTCCAGCCGCACGGCATGGCACGCGCGTTGTACGCAACGGCGCTTGCGCAAACGGCCGTTGCCGTAATCGCGCTGATCGCAGGGTTGGGTTCCACGGGGCCGATTTGGCCCAAGGACATCCTGGTCCTGACAGGATTCTTCGTCGCGTTGTGGCTGTTGTCTGCCTGGCTGTTCCGGAATGCAGCCCGAGAGCAACATTCCGCAGGTGCCGAGCCGAAGGGTTGACGCGACGGCGAATGCCGGTTTCCCAAACCCCTACCGCCCATATTTAAACGAGCCGCCTTCGACTACTGGTCTCAAGATTCGCCTTGCCAGTAACTTCTAAAGAATTGCAGTGCATTTTCCAGGTGCCGTTCTGCTTCAGGCGACATGCCGATCTGCAGGTCCCAGCACACTCCCTGGACCATCAGCGTATTCGCACGGGGGCTTTTTCCGTAGAGATCCCGACACAGCGACAGCACCGCGCCAGGGGGCAGCACGTGGGTCGTGAACGCAAATTCTTTCATGGGTTCGCAGGGTGTCCATTGGAAGCCGTTCGGCAGGTCCCCGCGGTATGAATCGATGAAAATGACCCGATCGACGCCGCTGATCAGGGCAGCATCCTCGACCTGCAACTGGTAACGGTACTCAAGCTGTCCGCCGAGCGCTGTTTCCTTTTGAATGCGATCGAGAAACGCCCAGCCAAGGCCGTCATCGCTGCGGCCGCTGTTGCCGATACCGAACACAAGGGTGCCGGGTTCGAGGCCGGGCCGGTTTTCGTTTGGCCGATCCTCGCTCAAGAGGAGCCTTTGACGTGCTCGGCCACAACCTTGCCGTTGGCATCGAGCACCGTGAGCATCAGCGGCATCTGGCCCATGGCATGGGTCGCGCAGCTCAGGCAGGGGTCGAAGGCGCGAATGGCCACTTCCACCTGGTTCAGCATGCCCTCGCTAATTTCCTTCTGCTGATCAAGCACATTCTGAGCCACCCATTGCACGGCCCGATTCATTGCTTCGTTATTGTGCGTGGTGGACACGATCAGATTGCACTTGGTGATCATGCCTTTTTCATCCACCTGGTAGTGATGAATCAGCGTGCCGCGTGGCGCTTCGATGATGCCGATACCTTCCGGGCGCCGGTTGACTTTAGCCCGGTCGACTTCGTTAAGGATCTCCGGGTCGTTGAGCAGGTCCTTGATCAACTCCGCACAGTGCAGGATCTCAATAAGGCGCGCCCAGTGCGAGTGCATCGTGTGATTGTTGGGTCGCCCATTGGTATACGCCTTGAACTCGGACATCTCCGCATCAGCCAACGGCGTGGAAATTCGATCGCTGACATTCATACGGGCCAATGGTCCCACGCGGTTCCAGCCTGTATTTCGGTCGAGGTGCCGCAGGAACGGGAACTTCATGTAAGACCATTTTTCAACGCCTTCACCGAAGTACTTGAGATAGTCGTTGCTGTGCACATCGTTGAGTGTGATTTCGCCGCTGCTATCGATGGCTCGCATGCGGCCATCGTATAACTCCAGGGTGCCATCGTCGGTGACCAGTCCCAGGTGCCCGGAGGGATAGCTGGCGAAGGAATCCAGCCATTTGAAATGTTGCTCATGGTAGGCCTTCATAAAGTCGATGACCTCCCGTGACCATTCGATCATGGTGTCAACCGATGGCTTGCCGTTCTGGGCAAGGAAATAGTCCCGTTCCTCCGGGTAAAAGGTTTTGTGTACGCCGCCCGGAATCGCGCAAATACCGTGGATTTTCTTGCCGGCCAGCGCCTTGATCAACTCCTGTCCGAACTGCCGCATCTGGATACCTTTGCGGGCCAGCTCTTCATGCTCAAGTGCAACTGCACCCACAGACCGCTTCTCGACCGGCGCATCCAGGCCGAACAGCAGGTCGGGAGAGGCAAGATAGAAGAAATGCAGCGCGTGCGATTGGAACACCTGTGCATAGTGCAGCAGCCGACGAATCTTGGTGGCTGTCGGGTGCAGATTTTCCGGATCCACACCGTAGATCTGGTCGATGGCCTTGGCTGCCGCCAGGTGATGGCTTACCGGACAAATACCGCACAAGCGCTGCACCAGCAGAGAGGCCTCCCAGTAGGGGTGACCCTGGATGAAGCGTTCGAAGCCGCGGAATTCGACGATGTGGAAGCGCGCGTTGCCGACCTTGCCCTGTTCGTCCAACTGAACCGTAACGCGCCCATGGCCTTCAACCCGTGTTACCGGATCAATGATGATCTTTCTGGTTGTTTCGTTCATGGCTTAGTCGTATTTGAATTCGGAGTAAGGAACGGGAAGCTGCTGGCCGGACAGCAGGCTCAGCACTGACCTCCAGATGTGATCCGCATCCGGCGGACAGCCGGGAATGAAATGGTCAATATCCACAATTTCGCTGCAGGCATAGACCCTGTCGAGAATCTTCGGCAAGTCTTCATGATAGGGGACTTCGCAATCATCAGGCATGGAAGACATGCCGTTGAGGTAGGCCTCTTCCAGGCATTCGCCGAGGGGTATCGTGTTGCGCATGGCCGGCAGTCCACCCCAGATGGCACACTCGCCAAATGCGACCAGCACATCGCATTTGCGCCGGAACTCCCGCAGCGACTCCACGTTCTCGGAATTGCAGCAGCCACCTTCGATCAAGCCGATGTCGCACTGCTTGGTGAATTCCTTGATGTCGTTGAGCGGAGACTTGTTGAAATCCACTATCTCGATCAAGTCCAATATTTTCAGGTCAATATCCAGCAGCGACATATGGCAGCCGAAGCAGCCGGCGAGAGAAATAGTGGCGATGGTCTTCTTTTCCTTCGGCAGCACTAGCACCGGTTCTTCCGCTGTAAATTCCTGTTGCATTGAGCGCATGTCGAATTGCCGATCGCCAAAGGGCCTGGCGTGCATCTCACCTCGTACAATGATGGCGCCGGTCGGGCACAAGTGCATGGCATCGCGCGCCTGCTCGTCTGTGAGCTTGGCTTCCTCGTCGTAATCGATCCCGACACGGGTTTCGTTGCCGCGGTAACGGAACGAAAACACGGCTCTCCCATCGTCCGTAAATACCTCTTTGACGCAGCGCATGCATTTGATGCAGCGATTGTGTTCCATGATCATCCGCTTGGGATTGAAATCGATCACGCGGTCCTTGAAAACGTGAGGGAAGCGTGATGCGGAGAGACCCAGTTCATAACCCATGTGCTGCAAATCACAGTCACCGCTCTTCTGGCAGCCCGCGCAGAAATGATTGCCCTCCGAAAACATCATCTCGACGATCGCGGCGCGCGCGTCCTTCAGCTCATCGGTTTGTGCCTGCACGACCATGCCGTCACGCACCGACTCTGTGCAGGCCGGGCCCGCTACGCCGTCGATTTTGCAGATGCAGACCCGACAGGTGCCGAGGGGTGGTTCGATATCTTCGAAGTAGCAAAGGCTTGGAATGAAAACGCCGTTCTCGCGCGCTACCTGCACAAGGTTACGGCCTGCCTCCGTTTCGATTTCCTGACCATCGATGGTAATCGTAATCCGGTTGCCAGCCTGCTCGCTGCCATCGCCGATGTCAGACGTCTGTCCTTTTACTGATTCGTTCATGGATCAAACACTCTCCGCCGCGTCAACTGCTGAACCGATCGTATTCCCGAACCGCATCTTCCAGGCAGAAGCCCTTGCTGAGACGTTCCGGATCACGATTCACGATACTGTCGAAGTACTGGGGAAACTTCTCTTGCGCTGTCAGCAGGCTGTTCGGCGCGGTTTTACCGAGGCCGCAGCGGCAGGTCAGTTTCATGATTTCCCCCCATGAGTGGAGCTCTTCGATATCTTTCTCTCCGGCAAGCTTCGCCGCGAATAATTCCAGCTTCCGCTCGATGAGGAAATTTCCCGCACGGCAGGGGGTGCACAATCCGCAGGACTCGTGTTTGAAAAAAGAATTGAAATTTCTGAGGATCTGCAGGATGTCCCTTGAGTGATTGAATATCATGAACGAACCACCGCAGGGCAAATCATCGAGAGAGATCAGCCGATCGGCCTCTGCCATCGAGATGCATTCGCCCGAAGGTCCGCTGACCTGGATGAACTGCGACTGCTCTGCTTCACAATTTTCGAGAACTTCCCTGACGCTCGTGCCCCACTCGATCTCGTAGATGCCGGGGAGACGGCAATCGCCCGAGACACTCAGCAACTTGGTTCCCGGCGAAGTCGGCGTACCGGCTCGCCGGTAACAATCCGCGCCCAGCTCCAAAATCCGCGCCGCGGCGCAAAAGGTCTCGACGTTATTGACGACGGTGGGCAGCTGCAGATAACCCCTCTGGGTCGGGAAAAAGCGTTTGTTGCGGGGCTCACCGCGTTTGCCTTCAAGCGAGTTCAACAACGCCGTTTCCTCGCCGCAGACGTAAGCGCCCGCACCCAGTTGCACGCGCACGTCGAAGTCGAAACCCGCGACACCAGAAATGTTCTTGCCAAGCAGGTTCATTTTCCGATAGCGGTCGATCGTTTGCGTCAGTCGGTCCTTCAGCCAGGCATACTCGGCCCGCAGGTAAATAATCCCCTCGCTTGCGCCGACCGCGTAGCCCGCGATGGCCATTCCTTCCAGCAACAAGCCCGGCATCGAACTCAGCAATACACGGTCCTTGAAAGTACCCGGCTCGCCTTCATCCGCATTACAGACAATGTATTTCGGGTTGGCAGCCTCTTTCCTGCAGAATTCCCATTTCAGCCCGGTCGGGAAGTAGGCGCCCCCCATGCCACGCAGGCCTGACTTTTTGATTTCTTCGATGACCGCTTCGGGCGAATGACCCGACAACTGCCCGACCGCTTTCCCGGCGGAATAATCCCGCAACAGGATCGCTTTTTCGCCTGTGGGAACCGAGCGAATGTTATCGGGCACGGAATCACAGAGGGTGGCGGGTGCGACGCCCTGTTTCAGGCGCGCCACAATGTCCTTAACTTTAAGGCTGGTTAGTTTCGTAAACGGATAAAAGTCGATCAGCGCGGCCGGTTCCAGGTCACTGAGCCCGATGCAGGCCGTCTCAAAAAAGCCAAACTGACCACTGGGATCGACCCCGTTAAGCGTCGCGCCCGTGGCCGTCTCAAACGCATCTTTTACTCTGTCGAAGCCCTTGCATTCAGAGACGATGCTGTTGTTCAGGTAGATGGTGAACTTGCCAACGGGCTTGCGACTGAAGAAGTGGTAGAAAGAAATGACGCCTTCTACTTCGACGGCGGAAATATTCAGTGCGCGACTGCAGGCCGCAATATCCTCAGGCCTGATGTAGCCGTGCTTGTTTTGTGCCTTCCACAGGCTGTTCAGCAATTCGGTGCGATCCGCACTGAAGCCCGATTCCTGGTCGCCAGATGCTGGTGCTCTTTTTTCACTCAACGACAAATCCTCAATCTAAACAAGCCGGGTTTCAAAAGGACGTTTTGCTCGGAGAGTCCGCTGCTTGGTGCCAGTTAGATTGTGATTCATAGGAGCCCGGCTGACCATAATCAAAGTCGAGTGTCTCCTACGGGATTACACGTATTGGAGTGGCGTTAATCGCCGCCCAGGCTCAGCGTCTGCTTTTCCCGAAAGTGGCCGCT
>CAMYLB010000146.1 GCA_947259145.1 uncultured Woeseiaceae bacterium | reverse complement strand
CTCCAGGATCGCGACCAGCGACTCTGTCGGCGAATGGCCATATGTCATGCTCATCGAAGATACGGCCGTATCGATATTATCAATGCCCGCCTCTGCCGCCTTGACGCAGGTTGCGGTGGACAATCCTGTGGTCGCATGACACTGCATGTGAATCGGAATATCGACTGACTCCTTCAGGCGACTTACGAGCTCGAACGCGACATACGGACGCAGGAGACCTGCCATGTCCTTGATGCAGATGGAGTGCGCGCCCATGTCCTCGATGCGCTTGGCCATGTCGACCCAGAGATCGACAGTGTGCACCTCACTCACGGTGTAAGACATCGTGCCCTGGGCGTGCTTGCCAACGGCCAGCGTTGCCTTGATTGCAGTTTCGAGATTCCTGAGATCATTGAGCGCATCGAAAATGCGAAAGACATCGACCCCATTGACCGCGCAACGCTCGACAAACTTTTCGACAAGATCGTCTGCGTAGTGCCGATAGCCAAGAATATTCTGCCCGCGAAACAGCATTTGCTGCGGCGTATTCGGCATCGCAGCTTTCAAACGGCGAATGCGCTCCCAGGGATCTTCTCCAAGGTAGCGTATGCAGGCGTCGAACGTGGCGCCGCCCCAGGACTCCATGGACCAAAAGCCAACCTGGTCGAGTTTCCCCGCAATTGGCAGCATGTCGTCAACGCGCATGCGGGTCGCAAGCAGACTTTGATGCGCATCACGCAGCACCAGTTCTGTAATCCCCAAGGGTTTCTTATCGCTCATTGATTTCCATTCGTCAGGTCAAGGGCTGATTTTTCGATGTTGCGTGATCGCGGCCGTGATCGCCGCGACCTCTTCATCACTCGCACCCGCATCAACCGCTGCGGGTGAGAAACGGTGCACCACTAGCGCCATCAGGGACATTCCCGCGACCAACATCGTCAGGAAAACGAACACCGTTCCCATGCCGACAAGCATGAGGGTGAGTCCCTGATCTAGCAAAGTTGGCTGCATTGCGGCTCCGGACGATCGACGCGAGCGCCTGATTATACTGAAACATCAGCCTCCGCCTTCTTGGTCAATTGAAACAGGGCGCCGTATATCTCGCCGACATCTTTGACCTGCCAGTCAAGAATCCCTGGGCGTGTATCTTCAAGTTCATCGACGGCCAGTGACAGCAGGAAGAAACCTTCGCCATGTTTTTCCAGATAGCGTCCCGGCACCGACTCCGCATCGTACGGTGCCACCAGCACGAGCCAGCTATCACCGATGCAGCTTCGCGCCACGCGTGCGCCGCGCGGTGCGTGATCAACAATCTCAAAAGGCTCAAGGCCGAGCGTCTCTTCGAAGCGGGCACAAGCCTCATCCAGATTGTGAACAACGAAGTTAATGTGATGGATGGATGAGGGTGACACCAGGCAAACCTCCCTCGCGATCAGGCCGCCTGGCCCGTTGGGAACCCGCCTGCTTTAGGTAACAGGGCTGGTACGCCTCGACCTAGCTCCTTCTCGAGCCAGCGACTCACCTCGATGATTTTTTCCAGCGAAACTCCGGTCTTGATGCCTGAACGATCCAGCATGTACAGCAAATCATCGGTCGGAATATTCCCGGTCGCGGCAGGTGCAAAAGGACAACCGCCGATGCCACCGATACTTGCATCAAGGTAGGTTACACCTGCGACAACAGCCGCCTGCGCGTTGGCAAGGCCCGTGTTGCGCGTGTTGTGAAAGTGGCAGCGCAGCGGAATTTCACCGATGACGTCTTTGACGCGTCCCAACAATTCGGCAACCTGGTCCGGTACCGCGACGCCTATGCTGTCGGCGATGCCGAGCTCCGCCGGACCAGCGTCAACGACCTGTTTGGCGAGTTCAACGACGCGCTCGACCTTGACCTCGCCCTCATAGGGACAACCGAATGCCGAGGAAATCATGACATTAGCGCACAGCCCCTCCGCCTTCGCCCGCGCACTAATTGATCGCCAGACCGCAACCGATTCATCGGTGCCGACACCCTGGTTTTTTCGGTTGTACGTGTCGCTCGCAACAACAACCATACCGATCTCGTGAATTTTAGTCGTCAGCGCCCGGTCAAGGCCGCGCTCATTCATGATTAAGCCGATATAGGAAACATCATCGCGTTGTGGCAGCTTTTCGACCAAAGCCTCGGCGTCGGCCATCTGCGGAACGAGCTTCGGGTGCACAAAACTCGCAACTTCGAGCCGACGAATACCGGCATCGATTGCCCTCTCGATAAACGTGACTTTGCTGTTAGTCGGCAGGATTTCAGGTTCGCTTTGCAGACCATCGCGTGGGCCGACTTCCACGATCGTGATTTGTCGCTTGCTCATAAGCCCTTCAGATAGTCGAGTACTGTTTTCTCGTTCACGACATCACCGTACTTGGCATTCATATCGAACAGGTTCGCGTCGTGCGGCGCCTTATGTCGATCACCACAGGCATCAGCCACCACGATCGGTATAAAGCCATGGCACATCGTATCCACGCAGGTCGCCCGAATACAACCGCTCGTCGTCAGGCCTGTGATGATCAACGTATCGATACCACGCTTCGTCAGCTCATCCGTGAGCGTGGTGCCGAAAAATGCGCTCGGGTACTGCTTGGAGATAACGATCTCGTCCTCTGCAGGCTGCAGGCCTTCCGGCCAGTTTCCCAGCGGATTGCC
>CAMYLB010000145.1 GCA_947259145.1 uncultured Woeseiaceae bacterium | reverse complement strand
CTGTATGGCCATCTTGAGTTTCGAGAGCGGAATGCCAAACGCTCGCAGCTTGTCCGGATCAACGACCACCTGGTACTGGCGCACCATTCCGCCAATCGTGGCAACTTCGGCGACGCCCGGTACGGTCTGCAGCTCATACTTTAAGAACCAGTCCTGCAGACTCCGGAGCTCCGCCAGATCGTGCCGTCCACTTCGGTCAACCAACGCGTACTCAAACACCCAGCCCACGCCGGTGGCGTCTGGTCCCAACGCCGGTTTGGCATTGTCCGGCAATCGTGAGGCTACCTGGCTCAGGTACTCGAGTACTCGTGACCGAGCCCAGTACAGGTCCGTCCCATCCTCGAAAATGACGTAGACAAACGAGTCGCCGAAGAAAGAGTAACCCCGCACCGTCACCGCTTTCGGCACTGACAGCATGGCCGTGGTCAGCGGGTAGGTGACCTGATCTTCTACGACCTGCGGTGCTTGCCCCGGAAACGACGTCTTGATAATGACCTGCACGTCGGAGAGGTCGGGTAGCGCATCAACCGGCGTTTGTTTCACCGAGTACATGCCCCAGGCGACAAGGAATCCCGTTGCGATCAAGACCAGGAAGCGATTCTCTATCGACCAGCGAATTAGTCCGGCAATCATTAGTCGGTCCTCATTTGATGCTGGCTGTGATCCATCGGTTCCTCCATGGGGTTGTTCCCGTCCGGTTTGTCGGACACCTCGTCGGCAGTGCCCTGCATCCGTGTCAGGGCGGATCCGATGTTCGACTCGGAGTCGATCAGGAACTGCGCGGAAACCACCACCAGATCTCCGGCCGAAATACCCTTGCGAATCGCAACGCGATCACCCGACTCGATACCGACCTGCACAGGCTGGGCCCGGAAACGACCTTCGCCGAGTGCCAGCACCACGCGATTCACGGAACCGCCGCGAATGAGCGCCTCCCGCGGCACATGCACAACCTCACCGAAGCCGTCGACCTGGATCGTGACGCGCGCGAACATGTTCGGTCGCAGCGTTTCGGCCGCGTTGTCGAAGCGTAGCCGGACTTTTAACGTTCGCGTCTTTGGGTCGAGCTCCGGGTATACGTAGTCAACTTTGCCGTGCCACATCTCCCCGGGCAGATAATCGAGTTCGACCATCGCGCTTTGACCCGCTTTGACCCACGCCGCCTGTCGTTCGAAAACTTCGGCCAACACCCAGACTTTGTCGACTTTCGCGACGGACATGATCTCGGTGGCCGGTGTGACGAAAATGCCCTCGCGGACACCCAGGTGAGCGATAACACCGTCCGCCTCGGCGTACACTCGCACACGCCGTCGGACCGTGCGTTCCTTGTCCAGTCGAGCGCAATTTGTTGGTGCTACGCAGCGCGATGAGGTATTCCTCCTGCGCGTTAACGAGCGTCGGCGAATACAATTCGAACAGCAACTGGCCTTTCTCAACCGGATCGCCCGTGGCCTTGGTCGCCAGTTTCTCGATCCAGCCGTCGACGCGCGTATGCACGTGTTGCACCGTATCCTCATCGTAGGCGACGTAGCCCACCGTCTCAATGCGCTGCGACAGCTCGCCACGCTGGGCTTTGGCCGTACGCACGCCGAGGTTATTGACTATCGTGGCATCAATCGCGACCACACCGGGCTGGCCGTCGATCTCATCCGCGTACACCGGTACCAGGTCCATGCCCATAGGCGACTTACCCGGTTCATCACGACGGTAATTAGCATCCATGGGTGCGACCCAATGAAGCACTTCGCGATCACCACCAGCGGACGATTCGGTCGGCGCAGCTGTTTTCGAGCTCATCGAGCGACCTATCAGGATACCGAGAGCGACTGCAATAACGATCGCGCCGATAACAAATATAATTTTCTTCATCGGGGAAGACCTCCGAGGTTGGCCAGCACCGCAAAACTTTGTGCGCGTTCCACCTGCAGGCGAATGTGATCGATGCGGGTATTCAAATCGTCGATATAGGCACGCATCACGTCGGCGAAGTCGCCCCGGTCACTCTGATACGCAAGCATCGAGGCCTCGGCGTTGTCCTTAGCCTGATTAAGAATTCGCGCGTCGTACAGAGACAAACGGCGCGTGAGATCATGCCAGCGGGCATGTTCGGCGACGAGTTGGCTTCGCAGGGAACGCCACGTTTGTTCTCGAACAGACTTCGCCGCACTGCGTTCCTGTAATGCTGCGGATAGCGTGCTGTCGACGGATGTTTTTCTGAAAAATGGCAAATCGACTGTGACGCCGAGACTGATGAAGTCCGAGCGCGACTCGCCAGAAGGCAACATACCCTCGCGATAGCTGTAACCGAGATCCAGCGTCCAGCCCGGCTTCGATCGCTCGTTGGCCAGGTCGACGCCCGCGCCGCGGACTTCGATCTGTGCATCTGCCGCTCTCAACACAGGATGCCCGAGCAGCATGGCTTGCATGGACTCGAGTTGCGGTATCTGACCCCAGCTCGGTAGCTTGGGCGCCACCGGTCGTGCCGCATCACTGCCGACCCACTCGCCAAGCACGGCTTGGGCACGCGAACGTTGCCGTTCGATGTCGATCAGCCGATCCTGGAGGCGGCTCAGTTCGAGCTCGGCGCGCAGCACATCTTGCTGGCTTTTGCGGCCTACCGAATACAGCGAACGCGTGACCGTTGCCAGATCATCAAACAAGGGCCGCGACTCGGACACCAGCTCGTGAGCCTGCTCCCAGTAATAGAGATCCAGCCACGCGCTTCGTGCAGCGGTCAAAACATTGCGACTCCGCGCTTCGGCATTCTCATTCATCTCGGCAGCGAGCAGGTCGAATTGCCGCATGCTGATTGAACGGGTTTTGCCGGCCGGAAACGCCTGCTGCAGCCCGATGGCTGCGTGCGTCATGCCTTCCGTTCGAAAACCGCCGGATTCAATGGGAAAGTTGTTCAGGCCGACCCGCAGCCTGGGGTCGGGCAGCTGGCCGGCCACTTTCGCGCGCGCTTCGAGGGCGGCAGCCTTTGCCTTCATGGCTTGCTGCCCGGGCTCGGCAGCAAGCGCCAGATCCTCGGCTTCTGCCAGCGTCAATGAGACTCTTTGCTGTGCTGCTGCATTCAATGCGAACAGCGTGCTCATCATAAGCACCAAACATAGTATTTTCGAACGCCCCACAACACGGCGTACGTACTTGAATTCGGGCGAACGCCCGCAAATAAAAAACATCAGTCAAACTCCTGCGTGAAAAACCGGACGGGTTTACAGCAAGGAGTTGGCTATTTCAGATAGACGCAGTACAGGACGTGTAGCGGCGGCGAGGTGCCGGGGATGTCTGGCGGGTCAGCATCACAGCGCAGGTGCCCGGATGCACGGGATGGCACTTTCGCAATTGCCGGAGCCGTAACGAAAACCACCTCGGAAGACGGCTTGACCGCGAGCTTGCCGCCACGGGTGTCGATGCTCGCCTCGGAAAGGTCGCAACACTCGACTTGCGCGGTCACGCAGTCGGGCCGGGCCTCAACATCACCGTGACCATGGTGCGATGCCATCTCGTGCTCGTCCGCGGGTGGACAATGCGGGCAGGTTTCCGCGCTCTCGAATGCCATTGCGCAAGGCAGGACAGCCATGTTCAGCCACAGCACCGTCAGCAGACCCAGGACCTTTCGTCTCAGGGCCGCGGGCTTCCGGCGGGCTACAAATTGTCTGAACATCCTGCCTTTTTAGTCTTTTCAATCACGCGGCGCAAGGAAACAGGTTAGGTTTTCGCGCCTATATGCGCCTCACCACGCTCTTTTGCCAGCAAAATCTGCTTGCGCCGCTCTTCGAGCCTGGCACGACGGTCTTCGTCGGTCTCATTGACGCATCGCGGGCAGGAAACGCCTTCACGGTAGTCTGGTGATTCAAGGTTTGCGCTGCTGAGCGGGCGCCGGCACGCGTGGCATTGCACGTAGCCACCCTCGGCAAGATCACGGTCTACGGCAACGCGCGTGTCGAAGACAAAGCATTCGCCGTCCCAGCGATTCTGCTCGGCAGGAATTCTTTCAAGATAATTCAGAATACCGCCCTGCAGGTGGTACACCTCGTCAAAGCCGAGTTCGAGCATAAGGGCCGTCGCCTTTTCACAGCGAATACCACCCGTGCAAAACATCGCCAACGGTCGCTTCGGAGAGGTTTCTGCAAGAATTTTCGCGAAAGCCGGAAACTCTCTGAAGCTGTCGTTGCCAGGATCGATCGCGCCGGGAAATGTGCCTACTTCAAACTCGTAATGATTGCGGGTGTCGATAACCACGACGTTTGGATCTTCGATCAGCCCGTTCCATCGCTCGGGTGGCACGTGTGTGCCGGTATTCCTGTGAGGCAGGATATCGGGCCGCCCCAGGGTGACGATTTCCTTCTTGACCTTTACGCGCATCCGTCGAAACGGCGCTTCATCGGCATCCGTCCAGCGCGCATCAAGATCCTCTGTTATATCGAAGCGATCCCGCAACCATGAAAGCACGGCACGGATAGCGTCTTCGCGGCCGGCAATAGTGCCGTTAAAGCCTTCCGTTGCAACGAGAATAGTGCCAAGCAGGCCCTGCTTGTCACAAAGCCCCTGCAATTCATCGCGCAAGGACTCCGGATCACTAATATCCAGGAAGCGATAAAACGATACGACGTTCATTCTGTGGGCGGCTCGCTGTCTTTGGGCACTGTCAGTGACAGGATACTGTGGCGTATCTCCTCGCCAAGCACGAGCCGCGCGTCTGCACCAATGTTCTTGATCGCGTCATCGTACTCGATCAGACCCTCGGCGTTACGGCGAAGCACTTGCTGATCCTGCAGACCGCGAATGAAATCATGAAACAGCGTCTTGTTAAAGAAGTCCGGTGAATGCAGGCCGTAAATCATCGACAGACGCTCGGCGCTTTGCTGACAAATCACTTCGAGGCGAGCTCGCGACAACGTTCCGGAACCGTTACTGACTAGTATTGCGACAACCAGATAGAAGCGTTGCAGCATGGGCACCATCGATTCCCCGAGCATCAATAACTGGAAAGCCTTTTCGGAACCGGTCGGTGGTCGCACGAGTATTTTCTTGCGCTTGCCGTAGGTCAAAAGCTCGAGGTCAATTAGCGACTTGATCGCTTCTGATGTGATCGCATCAACATTTTTGATCGGCCATTTCAAATTTAGCTCTTTTTGCATGAACGGATAGATCAGGCGTATCAGACGCTGCAGTTCGCTGTGCTCGAGCTGACGCCCCTGGATAAAGCAACAGGCTACGGACGCCGGCACTGCCAACAGGTGCAAAATGTTGTTACGAAAGTACGTCATCAGCACCGCAGTGCGCTCGGTCATATGAACGACCTCGCCCATCGGGTGGCGCGTGCGACTGATGGCATTAAGCTCCTCACCGTGCGTGATAATCTCGTCGGCGCTCCAGTCGGGCATGGTCACCGAATCCGAGTAATTAAAACGCTTGATAAGGCCAATGCTCAGATCTATCTGCCTGCGCAACTCATTGATGCCTATCTTCTGCTTCGGCGTTGCCAGCAGCGTGTATGCCAGCAGGCTGATCGGCGTCACTGCAGCGGCCGAATTGATGCCGCTCATAATTTCGGTACCGAGCTGATCGACGACCCCCGCCAGCCACGGCGGGCGTTCGCCATTTTCAGCCTTATGTTCGTGCCATTGCGGATACACACGATCCAGCACCGCTTCGAGCTCTATCGGTTCGCCGATATTTACGTACACGCGGCCGAACTGATCACGCAGCGACTTGATCGAGCGAATGAGACCGCCCAGCGACTCTTTTTTCTTTGCGGCGCCGCCCATTTCGCTGATAAACGAGTCGCCTTCAATCAGCTTTTCGTAGCCGAAATAGACGGGCACAAATACGATCGGACGCTGGCGAGTCTTGATAAATGAGTTGACCGTCATGACGAGCATGCCGCCCTTCGGGGCCAGCAATCGCCCCGTACGGCTACGGCCGCCCTCCACGAAGTATTCGATCGAATGGCCCCTGGCGATAATCTCGTTCAGGTAGGCATCAAAGACAGCCGCGTAAAGGCGATTGCCTTTGAATGTACGACGCAGAAAGAACGCCCCGCCACGACGCAGAATACGGCCAACGACCGGCATATTCAGATTGATGCCTGCAGCGATGTGCGGCAAATGCAGGCCGCTCGTATAAACAACGTAACTTAGTAACAGGTAATCGAAATGACTGCGATGACAGGGCACATAAACAAGCTCTTTGTCTCTCGCAACCTCGTGCAGGCGGTCAATATGATTGAGCTCGATGCCGTCGTAGATGCGGTTCCACAGCCATCTCAAAAAGCGTTGCGCGACACGAATGAATGGATAAGAAATGTCGGCAGCGATTTCGACCGCGTATTTCTGCGCCCTGTGACGTGCAACTTCCTGTTTGCGGAAATCATCGCCCGCCTCGGCCATGATGGCACGGCGTACGCCGGGCGCCCGCAGCACCTGATTTACGAGCGTGCGGCGGTGAGACAGATCCGGCCCCACCGTAGCAACGCGACGTTTTCGAAAGTGGACGCGCAGGATTCTGGACACCTTGCGGCCGACGATTTCCGATGACTGACCCTTCGCTTCGATCGATCGCAAGGGCAGTGCATGACTGAAACGCAGCAGCGTATCCCGGCCCAGCAGGATAGATTTGAAGAACTTGTTGGTCCTGCCGGAGACATCCCAGTCTTCAGAAAAAAGCAGCTTAACCCACGACCTCTCTTTTTCCGGGGACCGGCCCCAATAAATCGCAACCGGAATCAGTAGCAAATTTTGTTCGCCACGCTCGGATGCGGCGACCAGGCGCCGCAGCCGCTGCGAGCCGGTCTTGCTGGGACGTCTGTAAAAAGCGCCCTCCATTCGGCGCAGTACGACGATTCGCTGGCGCTCAGCGGCACCACAAAATTCGAAGGTACTTGTCGGCGATGGCAAGCCGTGCGTGGCGCAGGCACGCTCGAGTGCCAACATGTCGGCCAGCCCACCGGTCTCGAGTACGTAACAAACCGCCGCATCTTTGTCAGTAATCAACTCGAAGGGCGTCTCTGGATGAATGACCGGCCGCGCCCATAAGGAGAACACCTTTCCGGCCAGCAAATACAGCGGGCGAACTATGAGACCTGCGATGTTCATGGCGCACAAGTCTACCGGATTCGGCAACTCGCGTGATCGTCATTCACACGAATCACGGCAACCTGTTGTTGATTGGCGGCAGCCCGGAACAGGCTGAAGTGGAGAAACGCGGCTTACGATTTGCGCGCGAAAAAATGCGCCTGGAGCTGTAAGCCCCAGGCGCAGCGAACGTCAGGGTTTCGTCGCGTCCTGAATTGCGGCGTCAGCCTCGTCTTTCTTTTCCATTAGCATGTCTTCGACACCATCGGCTTTCTCCATAGCGTCGCCCATGGCGTCTTTACCAGCTTCCATTGCATCTTTGCCTGCGTCCATTGCGTCTTTGCCTGCTTCCATCGCGCCATCGGCCATATCGCCAGCCGCATCGGCCGCATCGTCCATCGCGCCTTCGGCCGCTTCCATGGTATCGCCCGCCGCTTCTTTCGCCGACTCCATGGCGCCTTTTGCTGTATCACCCGCGTCCTTTCCGCCACAGGCGAACAAGGTCAGGGTCATTATTAATACCAGTAAATGTTTCATGTGTTCCTCCCAACTTTCCGAATTATTCGGTCGTTTTAATTATGAAATAGGTCAAATATTCGTTTATCTCGTCGATGTTCGCTGTCAGTCGATGATCGCCATTGATCATATGTAATGTGGCGCCACAACTGCGTGCGAAGCGAATACTGTTCTCTGCGGGCACAATATCATCATGCCAGCCATGCACAATGCAAATCGGCATACCCGGTGGCGACGGTGTCAGTGCTTCGAGGCCTTCCATGTAATAGGCCGGCGCGAGTACGAATAGCCCCGCCGCGCCCAGTTCGTCGGCCGCCGTCGTCGCCACGTGACCACCCATGCTGGATCCCACCAGGATAAGCCGGTCTTCGATATGCGCGCATTCACGAATGAGTTTCGCGACACGCTCCGTTGGGTCGGCAATACCGCGGTAATCAATGCTGTCCGCATCGCAGCCCAGGCTTTTGACCCGCTCGGCCATCGCGCGAATCTTGGTTCCCCAAGGTCCGCTTTCCTGGCCGTGTGAAAAAATCACCGTTGTCATACGAGTATTCCATCCCCGGTGTCACACAGTTCTTCAATATGCCGGACCAGCAGCCAATCGCGGTCCTGTCCCCACACCGCAAAATCACCAATACGCATCGTCGGCACGCCCCAACAGCCCGACGCCATCATCGACTCGCGATTTTCCTCGGTCGCTGCGCGCCATTCATCACCTTCCATAGCCGTTTTGACATCGGGCCAGAACAAGCCTGTTTTGCCAGTCACTGAACGCATGCCTGAATCGCTGGCAACATCGACAGCCTGGCTCCAGATCGCTTCGCCGGCGTTCTGCAGGAATTCCCTGCCGCGTTTTTCCGAGTCCGCGTATCGAAAAACGGCAAGGCTTCGCTCTGTGGCAGTGCCGACCGGGTCGGCAAACCTGCCGAAGGCGATGCCGAGTCGTTCGGCCTCGCGTGCCGCGTCCTTGAGGATGTAAAGCAACTTTTGCATCGGCACCTGCATGCCTCGCATGACCATCGGTAACACTGGCCGCAGTTGCAGCTCCAGTCCATATGCGTCGGCGCGAATCGAATGGAAGAACTCCAGCGGCGGCAGGTTTTTCGCGGCAGACGGCGGTGTCACTGGCAGCGTGACCTCCGTGGCCTGGCGAATGGACCCGAGCAAGCGGTCCGGAGCCGTTTGCCGGGCCGCGCCCAAATCGTTCAGGCGATCCAGCAGATAGGGCAATCGATCAACACCCCAATACCACTCGCCTTCGTAGTGAAGCATGGCGCTGTTGTAGTGTCCGCGATGTATTTGCAACTGCTGCGAATCACTAATGACTGTGTCCGCCGCACCTTTCGTCTCGGCGCTGCCTCTTCTGCGAGACGCGGCCTCTGCGTCACCCCTCCAGAATGCCGTTAGCCCCTGAAGTAATTCAGAATCGAAATTCTCTTCTCCATAACTGGCACCGATTGCATCCAGCACGGCAAGCCGATGCTCGACCGGTGGGCTCGTTCCTTTGTCGAGAAACGGAATACCCAGCTCGCGCGCGAGGCGTTCGCAGTCATTGACCGCATATTCAGCGAGCATTTCCGGCGCCGGCTGATACGCATCCCCGAGCGCTTCCGACAGATGCAGGCAAAGCTCGATGTCGTAGTGCTCTGCAAAGCCGGGCAAGTAGTGCGCTAACAAATAGGAGTACGGATCATCGAGCTGCAGGAATACTGAAACCACATGTGGCCGCCTGAGCAAGCGGCGACGAATTTCCCTGAGCCGACGAGAGATAGCGCGAGTTTTTCTGCTGAGCAACAGGTGCACAAAAAACAATCGTATTTTGCGTTTGACGCTCAAGACTCATCCCAGGTAGACGACGGCTTCCACAATAACTCATCGAGTCCGGGGGCCCAGCGATATTTCTTCATGTCGACTTTGCCATTGACAACCGGAACGCCTTCTTCAATGAGCCTGTTGCACTGCATCTTGAAGTGCCGGTTATTGGCGTCAAATGCGCTCTTACCGGACGCTGTGATGACGCGGTGCCAGGGCAAATTGAGGCTCTTGGGTGCGTGCCGCAATGCATAGGCGACCTGTCGCGCACCGCGCGGTATACCGGCGATCTCGGCAACCTGACCATAGTTTGCGACACAACCCCTGGGGATTTCCTGAATCGTCTCCCAGATACGGCGCATGCGCGTTTCGCGATCCATTGCCTGGCGCTCAGGTGAGCCCAAGCCGGGCCTGAATTTCACGTTTGGCATCGCGCAGAACAGTGTCCCGGTCCAACGACTCAAGAATATGCTTGACGACCGTCTTGGGTCCGCCGTCGCCCCACGATTTTCCTTTGGCCAGGTATTCCGCTGCGGCACGACCGACCAGGTAGGTACTGTAGTAAGCGATGGCGCCCTGGGCGCCCGCCGTGAGAATTGTCGAAAGGCCGAGAGTGCCGACTTTGAGTGCGCTGGAAACGAAGTGCAGGGCCCACACCGTGCCCATCAAAGCGGCGGATTCGGCGACGATGACTTTCACAATGGAGCCGGCTTCCTGGTTGCTTAATGGCAGGTCGTAAACGCGCGACAAGTGCACAACCATGCCCACGTCGATAAAAGCGGCCGCAAACAAATCCGCAACCGGCACAGGGTTGAATGCAACCGCAATGCCCTTTCCGACACAGTAGGTGCGCACAAGTTTTTCCCCGAGTTCGCGCCGCGCGGCGAGAATTCGACGGCCAACCTGGTCGGAAAGATCGGCTGCGAACAGGCTGGCGTTGAGCGCTGCCAGCGTCTTGCCTTCCGCCTCGAGGATTTCCCATAGTCTGAGGCGCAGTTCCGCTACATCCGAGTCCTGGTCTCGTGCCGATGTCGTTTCGTTACCGCCCGCATCAACGGCAACCACGGTCTGCGGCCGCGGATGCGCCGCCGTCGCTATGACGTTGGCGGGATCGATGATTTCCTGTGTTTTCGCACGTATCGAGCGCAACAAGGCATCACGCTCCTGGGCCGTGTACAGGTCCGACTTGTTGAGCACAACAAGTACGGGTCGACCCTGGGCGAGCACCGCCTTGAGCGCATCCAGTTCGGTGTCTGTGATGTCGCTGTCCAGGACAAACATTACGAGATCCGAGCGGCCAGCGACTTCCCGGGCGAGCGCCTCCCGATCTTCACCACCGGCTTCATCCAGGCCCGGCGTGTCGATCAGGAAAACGCCGCCGGCCTCAACCTGGTTCCAGGCTTGCATGGATGACTGCCGCGTCTCGCCGTGCAACGGACTAACCGAAAACCGTTCCTCGCCGATCAGGGCGTTTAGCAGCGAGGACTTGCCGGTGCTGACCCGACCGAATGCCGACAGGTGCAGGTGACCGTGTTCCAGTTTGTCGAGCATCGCTTGCACGGCCTCGTAGTCGTGCGCCAGCGAGTCGCGCACACCGTCGGGCAGGCGCGAGTCCTGAACAAGTTCGCGTAGACTTTCGCGTGCCAGGCTCAGGTGATCTGAGCCGCCGTCAGGCGTTGGCTCAGTCGCCTTTTTCTTCCAGGGCCATCCTGGCAACGCGTCGAACGCCCGCTTCCAAATGCTCACTGATGCCATCCTCGAATTCTTTGCTGGCCG
>CAMYLB010000144.1 GCA_947259145.1 uncultured Woeseiaceae bacterium | reverse complement strand
TTAGAAGCAGCGCACCCGCCCTGCGCCGCGCCTGCAATACCTTGGCCCTCGCTCGCAGGCGTGCGCCTACCGGCACGGGCGCGTAGAACCGCACCTTGTTCAGGCCGAAGTTTATCGCACGTTTGAGATTCCTGACCTCGATGAAGTTGCCGGTCAGGGAGGGAATCAGCGCGATAGTCAGATAGCCGTGCGAGATCGTCTTGCCATCGGGCATTTCTCTGGATGCCCGTTCGGTATCCACATGAATCCACTGATAGTCACCCGTCGCCTCGGCAAACTGATCAATACGATGCTGATCGATGACGACCCAGTCGGACAGTCCGACCTCCTCGCCCTCCAGCTTCTTGGCATCTTCAATGGAATTAATGCGCCGCAATCGCTATGCCCTGTCCCCAAACCAGCGGCTAGTGATACCTGAACCATAAAAAATCTGCAATGCCGGCGGCTTTGCGAGCTGCGACTCAATGCTGTCCATGCGCAGCACAACGTTCGCAGTTGACCCAGCCGGAATCGCCGTCAGAGTAGTGTTCTTTTTTCCAGATCGGCAATCGCACCTTGAGCTCATCGATAATATATCGGCATGCCTTGAACGCCTCGTCCCGGTGTGCGGACGCAACGCCGACCCAGACGGCCACCCAGACGGCCATGTCACCGATTTCGAGCAGGCCTGTACGGTGCACGCAGCGCGCTTCTAGGTAGGGAAACTTCTGCTGCGCTTCTGCGAGCACTTTTTTGCCTTCGGCGAGCACCAGCGGCTCGTAGGCCTCGTATTCCAGGCGCTTTACAGACCGCCCGTCGTTCTCGTTCCGGACCCAGCCTTCAAAACTGCAGAAACCACCCGCACCCGCGTTGCACAGGGCACGCTTGAGCTTTTCAGCATCGATCACGGCGGAGGTGACTTCGATCATCCTAGCCGCCTGCAACCGGCGGAAACAGCAGTACAGTGTCGCCATCGTTGACCGACGAAGACCAGTCCGCCATCTCGTCGTTGATTGCCACCTTGCAGTGGCCATTCGGTTCTTTTGAGCCGTGTCGAAGACGAGTCTGCTCAAACACGTCTTTCGCCGTCGCCACATTCAAGCTCAGCGTTTCCTCTCCGAGTCCGGCGTGCTCCCGGAACATCGCGAAATAACGCACGGTGATCGTCTTCACAGGGCCACTCATGAGCTGGTCCCGAAGACACTGTCCTGCAGGTCCTCCGGTGTATTCACGTTATGAAGAGAGTTCGGGTCAGGTTGTTCGAGCAACTGCGTATCAGAACGAATCAGAATTTTTCGCGGGCAGTGGATGCCCTCAGCTACAAACCGTCGCACGATATCGGCGCTACCCGAGGCGTAGACCGCGCAAAGCGGTTCCGGAAGACCATCATGACTGCTTCTGTAGGCCGAAAACGGCCGATCCGGCGAGCGATGCTGGAGCAGGTAGGAGACTGTCGACGCATCAATATTCGGCAGATCGCAAGCGACCACCAGCCAGTCGACATCAGGGTATTCGTCCATCGCAGAGAGGATCCCGGCGACCGGGCCCATGTCTTCATAGCGGTCAACTATCTGATCGAAACGGCTGCGCTCTTTCTCGTCCTGTTGGTCCGCGCGTGTCGAAACAAACAGGCGATCAACCAGCGGCTCGAGCACACTCACAACGTAAGCGAGCTGCGACTGCCCGCCACGCGACAGCCCGGCTTTGTCCCGCCCCATGCGTCGACTTTTGCCACCCGCGAGAACCAGCCCGTGCAGCGGGTTTGTCGCCTTACGACTGGCCACGTTCAAAATCCTGTTTGCCGCCAGTCTTCGCCATCAATCGGGTTTCGCTGATAACGATGTCATGCGACATTGCTTTGAGCATGTCGTAGATCGTCAGCGCGGCAATGCTGGCACCGGTGAGCGCCTCCATCTCAACGCCCGTCTTGTGAACCACCTTGCAGCGACAATCGATGATCGCACTGTCTCCGTCCATCGCTATCGTGATCTTGCAGTCATCGAGTCCGAGAGGATGACAAAATGGAATGAGTTCGTGCGTCTTCTTAGCTGCCATCACCCCCGCAATGATCGCAGTCGCGAACACCGGTCCTTTTTTTGTGCCGATCTCATCGCCCGAGATGTGCTGCGTGATGTCACCCGGTAATCGCACGATGGCCTGCGCATGCGCCTCGCGAACAGTCTCTTTCTTGCTACTGACATCGACCATCGTCGGTCGATTGTCAGCATCGATATGACTGAGTTTGCTCAAGCTATCCCCCGATTCGGTACATTTCGACTTTACGTTGCATGTGTGCTTCGGCAAGCGCAGGGCTGCGAAGTTCACTGTAGCGGTCGGCCCGCTGCAGCCAGATGCGAGACA
>CAMYLB010000143.1 GCA_947259145.1 uncultured Woeseiaceae bacterium | reverse complement strand
ATGCACAGGAAACTGACACATGGCCAGAATTACGGTCGAAGACTGCCTGGATAACATCGGCAACATTTTCGAAATGGTGCTCGTTGCCGCCAAACGCGCACGGCGCATAGCGCATGGGGCCGACCCGATGGTCGAGCTCGAAAATGACAAACCGACGGTTGTTGCTTTGCGTGAAATCGCGGAAGGGCTTGTCACTCCTGCTATTCTCGAAGAGATTGATCAGCCGGCCGCCGAAGATCTGATGCAGTCTGACGCCCCCGAGGACATCCTGCCGGTCCGCGGCATCTCGATCGGCGACTAATACCCTGGGAAAAGCGGCCTGACGGGCCGCGGCAGGTTGACCGTTCTGCGGCTATTACCGTTATTATCGGTGCATGGATTACGCGGCGACAATTCTGTCCAGGTTTCCCGGCGCTTCGCGGCGAAACCACGGCGTGCGACGTCTCGTTGAGACGCTCAAATCCTACCTGCCCAACGATCAAGTCGATCAGATTCTGCGCGCCTATGAGTTTGGTGCCAGCGCGCATGAGGGGCAGACGCGCAAGTCCGGCGAACCCTATATCACGCATCCTGTTGCCGTGGCCCAGGAGCTCGCCGACATGCGCCTCGACGCGCAGGCTATTACGGCAGCCATACTGCACGATGTCGTAGAGGATACTTCTGCCTCGCTGGACGACATCGAGGAAAACTTTGGCCACGAGGTCGCGCAACTCGTGGACGGCGTCAGCAAACTCGACCAGATTCAATTCCGCAGCCGTGCCGAAGCGCAGGCGGAAAGCTTCCGCAAAATGATGCTCGCCATGATCGAGGATATTCGCGTCATCCTCGTCAAGCTCTCTGACCGTTTGCACAACATGCAGACACTCGGCGCGATGCCGGCCGCAAAGAAGAAGCGCATCGCGCGCGAGACGCTCGATATCTACGCGCCGATCGCGAACCGGCTCGGCATTAACAGCCTCAAGGTCAAACTCGAAGACCTGGGCTTCAAACACCTTTACCCTTTGCGCTATCGCGTGTTGGAAAAGACTCTCAAGAAAAGCAAAGGAACCCAGCGCCAGATCGTCAAGCGCATCTCCGAAGAGTTCGGCAGGGCCATGAAGGAAGAGGGCATCAAGGGCGAGGTGATCGGCCGCGAAAAACATCTATACAGCATTTACAAAAAGATGGCGGAAAAAAGACGGCCGCTGGCGGACATTGTTGACGTTTACGGTTTTCGGATCATCGTCGACGACGTTAACACCTGTTACCAGACGCTCGGCCTGATTCACGGACTCTACAAACCAATGCCGGGCCGGTTCAAGGACTATATCGCGATACCGCGCATTAACGGCTACCAGTCTTTGCACACAACGCTGTTCGGGCCAAAGGGCCTGCCGCTCGAAGTCCAGATTCGTACGCGTCAGATGGACAGGGTTGCCGAGGCCGGCGTCGCGTCTCACTGGATTTACAAGGCCGACGAGAAAACGGATGCGACGCCGCAGCGGCGTGCCCGGGAATGGCTGTCCAACCTCGCCGAGATTCAACAGTCGGGCACATCCGAAGAATTTCTCGAAAGCGTCAAGGTCGACCTTTTCCCGGACAAGATTTATGTGTTCACGCCGAAGGGCGACATCATGCCGCTGCCCAAAGGTGCAACAACCGTCGACTTTGCTTATGCAGTGCATACCGACATCGGCGATCGCTGCGTTGCAGCAAAAATCGATCGCGCGCTGGTACCCCTGAGGACGCCATTGCAGAACGGTCAGACCGTCGAGATTGTTACCGCACGGGGTGCCCAACCAAACCCGAACTGGTTGACCTTCGTTCGTTCTGCCAAGGCGCGAACCGCGATACGCAATCACATGAAAAACCTTCGATCGTCAGAATCGATCGACATCGGCAAGCGGCTGCTCGACAAATCCCTTAAAGACGAAGGCACATCGCTGCGCAAGATTGGCAAGGTACGCATGGCCAGCGCGCTCGAAGAACTGCGCCTGGACAGCGCCGACGAATTGTATGAACAACTGGGCCTGGGAAAGCGACTGGCGCCCCTGACAGCCCGAATCCTTGTCGGGACAGGTGACGACGACTCGGCTGATGACAATGTGGCCGGCCTCGTAATTGCCGGTACCGAAGGCATGGTAATTAGCTACGCCAAGTGCTGCCACCCGATTCCGGGCGACGTCGTAATGGGCTATCTCACGGCCGGTCGCGGCATCGTGATTCACAGAAACACCTGCGGCAACCTGAGTAATTTCCGCAAGCAGCCGGAAAAGTGGATTGCCGTTACCTGGGAGAAGGACGTCAATCGTGAATTCAGCTGCCAGATTCAAACTGAAACGCGCAATCGGACCGGCGTGCTGGCGGAGGTTGCCGCGACGATTGCGGACTGCGGCTCAAATATCGAACAGGTCGAGGTTCTTGGGCGTCACGACGACTGCTCCGTTCTCTCCTTCCTGTTAAGCGTCAAGGACCGCACTCATCTCGCGGAGATCATGCGCAACGTACGCAAAATGTCGAACGTATTGCGAGTTTCGCGCGACTGCGCCTAGTGCCCTGTTTGATGTGTCGCATGTTGTCAGTATGCGACACATCAAACAAGACAATAGCCAACGGTTTTTCGATTTCAGGAAACAACATTAAATGAGTAAGCAGGCAATTCATACCGACAGTGCACCGGCCGCGATCGGCACCTATTCACAGGCCACAGCCGCCGGCAGTCTCGTATTCCTTTCTGGCCAGATCCCACTTGTCCCCGAAACCATGGAAATCGTCGACGGCGACTTCGAGGCGCGCGCGCGGCAAGTGTTTTCAAATCTCGACGCCGTTGCCACCGCCGCAGGTGGTAGCCTGAACGATGCAGTCAAAATCACAGTTTTTCTAACCAACCTCGACAATTTTGCGACCGTCAACGCGGTCATGGAAGACTTTTTCGAGCGGCCCTTCCCGGCACGTGCCGCGGTCGGTGTTGCGTCGCTGCCCAAGGGCGTCGACGTTGAGGCCGACGCGATAATCTCGCTCTCGTAGGAGCGGCCCCTGGCCGCGAAGCATCGCGGCGGCCGTCAGGCCGCTTTGCAGAGTCGCGGCCAGGGGCCGCTCCTACACAAGACGAACACGAATATTGGCTATGGAATCTCCTTTAACAGGCCTAAAAGGCATCGGACCAGCGCTTGCCCGGAAGCTCGAGAAGCTCGGGCTTTTTTGCGTTGAGGATCTGCTGTTCCTGCTGCCGCTGCGCTACGAGGATCGGACGCAGCTTGTAAAAATTGGCGCTCTCGTTGCGGGCAGCCGCTGCCTCGTAACGGGCGAGGTGCTGCTTTCGGAAACTGTCTATCGTGGTCGACGTAACCTGCTGGTTCGCATCAGCGACGACAGCGGCCAGCTGACGCTGCGCTTCTTTCATTTTTCGCGACAGCAGCAGGCACAATTTCACGCGGGCACCGCGGTTACCTGCTTCGGTGAAGTTCGGCGTGGCTCGGCCGGCTTCGAGATGATTCATCCGGAGTATCGCATTTTGCGCGAGAATCAGGATGCGGCGACAACCGATTCTCTGACGCCGATTTACCCCGCCACCGAGGGCGTACAACAAGGGCGCTTGCGTAACCTGACTGACCAGGCGCTGCGTCTCATGCAGGAATCCCCTCCTGTCGAGCTGCTTCCCGCGAGTGTCACGACCAAGCTCGGCATGCCCTCACTTGCCGCAGCAATCGAATACCTGCACAGGCCGCCGCCCGATGCGAATGTGCAGCAGTTGTTGCACGGCCGGCATCCTTGCCAGCAGCGGCTTGCTTTCGAAGAATTGCTTGCGCATTACCTGAGCTTGCGGCGCCTGCGAGCGCTCGCCCAAACGGAAGATGCGCCCGCGCTGACTGGCGGTGACTCCGAAGTCGGTCGCTTTATCGGCGATCTGCCGTTCGAACTAACGGGCGCACAGAAACGTGTCATCGATGAAATTCTTACCGACCTGTCCGAACCGCATCCGATGATGCGCCTGATCCAGGGCGATGTCGGTTCGGGCAAGACGGTGGTTGCCGCGATCGCCTGCCTGAAAGCGATTGCCTGCGGAGTCCAGGCTGCGATCATGGCGCCTACCGAAATTCTGGCCGAGCAACATTGGCGCAATTTCTCCGCCTGGTTTCGCCCACTGGGCATCGAGCCTGCCTGGCTAAGCGGCAGCCAGCGCGCGGCCGCACGCCGCGAATCACTGCAATCGATCGCCGATGGTAGTGCAAAACTCATTGTTGGTACGCATGCACTATTCCAGGAGGGCGTGGAGTTCGACGGTCTTGGACTCGTCATCATCGATGAGCAGCATCGCTTTGGCGTGCATCAGCGCATGGCGCTGCGTGACAAGGGGGTGTCGGAGGAGGGTCATCCACATCAACTTGTGATGACGGCGACTCCCATACCGCGAACATTGGCGATGGCGGCTTACGCCGACCTCGATACCTCCGTCATCGATGAGCTACCGCCGGGCCGCCAGGCCGTTTCGACCATTGCCGTTCCTGATTCGCGTCGTGGCGAGATCGTCGAACGCGTCCGGTCGGCGTGCGCATCCGGTCAGCAAGCCTATTGGGTGTGTCCGCTCATCGAGGAGTCCGAGGTACTCGACTACCAGGCGGCCGAGGCCAGTTATCAAATGCTGACTGAAGCTCTGCCAAACCTGCATGTGGGGCTGGTGCATGGGCGTATGCGGCCTGCCGAAAAGGAGCGTGGTATGCAGGCCTTCAAAGAAGGCCTTATTCAGCTGCTCGTTGCAACGACCGTTATCGAGGTCGGTGTAGATGTGCCCAATGCGAGTCTTATGATAGTCGAGAATGCGGAGCGCATGGGGCTTTCGCAACTTCATCAACTGCGCGGCCGCGTCGGGCGGGGCGCCCAACAAAGTCACTGCGTGTTGCTATATAAGCCGCCGCTTGGCCGCATCGCAAAAGAACGTCTCGCAATATTGCGTAACACCAATGATGGTTTTGTCGTCGCGCAGCGCGACCTGGAGCTACGCGGACCCGGTGAACTACTCGGTACCCGGCAAACCGGTTTGCCGGATTACCGCATTGCCAACCTGGTTCGCGATGCGGAGCTTATGCCGCAAGTACAAATCACGGCGGAAGCAATGCGTACTTCTTCGGACACGAGCGCTGCCGCAATCATACGTCGCTGGCTCGGCGACACGCGAAAATACGGCAAGGTGTAGACTCGCAATCATGAAACCTGTGCACGCCAAACCATTTGCACCCCAACTCGTCAGCCAGCTGCGCAACTATGGCAAGCTGATGCGCCTCGACAAACCAATTGGTATCTGGCTTCTGCTCTGGCCAACACTTTGGGCACTGTGGCTCGCCGGAAACGGTACGGTATCCCCGACCAGGGTCTGTTCGTCGTTTTTGTTCTTGGTGTTGTCGTTATGCGTTCCGCCGGCTGCGTTTTGAACGACTACGCCGATCGCAAAATTGATCCCTACGTTGAACGCACAAGAACGCGCCCAATTGCCTCCGGCGCCGTCGCGCCCATGGAAGCGCTGACCTTGTTCGCTGCCCTCGGTCTGATTGCCGTCGGCCTCGCAAGTATGCTCAACACGCCGGCGCGACTGCTCGCCATCATTGGTGCCGGACTGACTGTTACGTATCCGTTCGTCAAGCGCGTCCTGTCGGTCCCGCAATTCGTGCTCGGCGCGGCCTTCGGCTGGGGCGTGCCGATGGCGTTCGCTGCGCAAACCGGCACGATCCCGGAACTCGCCTGGTTGGTCTTCGGCACGGCCATGATCTGGGCCGTAATTTACGATACGTTTTACGCCATGGTAGATCGCGAGGACGACAAAAAGATCGGTGTCAAATCGACGGCCATACTGTTTGGCGAAGTCGATCTGTTTGTTATTGGCGGCCTGCAGGTACTTATGCTGTTTGCGCTTGTCCTGATCGGCTATCGCGCAGAGCTCGGGTTCTGGTACTACCTGTCCGTCGCAATCGCCGCCGCCCTCATGGGCTGGCATCAGTGGCTCGCACGTGACCGGCAACCAGCCGGTTGTTTCGCAGCCTTTCTGCACAATCATCTCATCGGTATGGTTGTGTTCATCGGTATCGTGCTCCACTACACGTTTAACCAAACTGGCGCAGGCTGAATCACGCCGCCCTGGCCACCGCGAGCACGCTGACCTTTTTTACTCCGCGCCTGATGAGCGCCGCCCCGAGCTGGCGCGTGGTTTCCCCCGTTGTGACTACGTCATCCACGATCAATACGTGCCGAAACCCGTGCGTCTTGCGCACAAGAAAAGCCTGCCGCAAATTCTTTCGGCGCTGCACGGCTGGCAGCCCGGACTGAAACGGGGTGGCTCGGCGGCGTGCAACGCCTGTCATGATCGGCAACGCGAAGTCCCTCGAAAGCGGCCTGCAAAGCTCCAGGGCCTGGTTGAATCCGCGAAACGCCTGTCGCCGCCAGTGCAGCGGTACGGGCAGGAGGGCATCGATGTCGGCAGCAAGCCGCGGCATTTCGGCCGCGAGCAGTTCGCCAAACGCCGGTGCGTAGTGCAGTCGGCGGCCGAACTTCAGGGCCTTGAGGCCCGCGTCGACGGGAAACTCATAGAACAGTGGAGCAACGGTGGCGTGAATCGGCGACGGGCGTGACTGACAGGCGGCGCAGAACACGCCGGGCGGCAGGTGGATAGCCAGCGGCTCCGCACAGCGGGCGCAGGCGTTTATGATCCAGGGCAAATCGCGGCGGCAGCCGCGGCAAATCCGGCCCTCGAACCGATCGCTCCGCGTGCCGCAAAATACGCAGCGACGCGGCATAATCGAATCATCCAGTTGATGCAACACGCCGGCGGCCCGGCTGCAGCAAACACGCAAAATCATCCGGCAATCCATGCAGGTATTGAAATCCGAAACCCCCGCTCCGTGCCATGTATCAATCGCGGCAATTAGCGTTGAAAAGCGTGTTAGTTTGTCGTCCTGTGCTAACCGGCTGCCGCGGAAAGTGAACGATAGACCGAAGTTGAACCTGCGAGACGTTCGACGCCGCTTCGACAGTGCGGCGTCGACCTTCGACTCTGCTGATTTTGTACACGCCGTTACGCGCGAGGGTTTGTTTGCCCGCCTGGCGCCTCTCGTACTGGATCCCAATACGATTCTCGACCTCGGGTCCGCGACCGGCAGTGGGACAAAACTGCTGCGAGAGCGATTCCGGCGTGCGCACATTATCTCACTGGATATTTCACACAACATGTTGCAGCAGGGCATTGGCAAGCGCCCCCGGTTTTCTTTTTCGCGTTATTCCCGCTTGCAGGCGAACGCTGAGAGCTTGCCGTTCAAAGACCAGAGCATCGATTTCGTTTTCTCGAACCTGCTGCTGCCCTGTACCGACAACCCTGAGCAGGTCTTTGAGGAGGTCGCACGCGTACTGCAGCAAGGTGGCGTGTTCGCTTTCGCGAGCCTCGGTCCCGACAGCCTGCTTGAAGTCAGCCGTGCATGGAGCGGCGTGGATGGCTACGCACATGTCAATTGCTTCCCCGACATGCACGACATTGGCGACGCCCTGGTGCGCTCCGGTCTACGGGATCCCGTGCTGGACGTCGATCGCCTTACCGTCAGCTACGACAATCCCGACAAACTGTTCGCCGACCTGACCGACGTCGGCGCAAGAAACGCCCTGCAACAGCGCAATCGCTCGCTGGTTGGAAAGCACCGTTTCCGGGAAATGCAGCGTGCTCTCGCGCATGGCGAGGGCGACACAAAGATCAGCCTCGAGCTCGAGCTTGTCTACGGTCATTGCTGGGGCGGCGGCGTCAGGATGGATCCCTCGAATTACCACATTGACGCATCCCGGATTCCCCGGCGTCGCCGCTGATCCCGGGAGTTGTCTCCGTTTGTAACTTTTTGCCCTTAGAGCTAACGATAACCCGCTGTTAAATAAGAATTAATCTCAGCAAGAACCGGCGCTTCGGGTTTGCATGGCCACCCCGATTTAAGTACACTTCGCGGGCTTTTTTGGCTGGCACGATCGGTCAAACCGGCCGATAGACGATTGACCCCGGGGTCACCGGGTCAGCGCGGACTTCATCGGTCCAGTACTCGTAAAATCCGGAAATAGAAACGTAATGTGATCGCCATGGCGAATCGCAGGGTGAACAATAAATGATACGAAAATCGTTTTTGAGCCTGCTGGCTTTCTGCTTTGCCGGTACGGCGAGCGCGGAATGGGCGCTGAACATGCCCAAGGGAATTACCGACCTCAGCGTCGAAACCTACAATATCCACATGATGGTCTTCTGGTGGTGCGTCGCCATCGGGATCGTCGTTTTCGGCGTCATGATTGTCTCCCTGTTCCGGCACCGCAAATCGCAGGGCGTCAAACCGGCGACGTTCTCGCACAGCACGTCGGCCGAAGTCATATGGACGATTATTCCCGTCGTGATCCTGATGCTGATCGCGATACCGGTCGCCGAAACGATGATCAAACTCGAAGATTCGCGCGATCCCGATATTTCGATCGTCGTCACCGCTTACCAGTGGAAGTGGCATTACAAGTATCAGGATGAAGGCATCGACTTCTACTCGAGCCTGGCGCGTCCCAGCCTCGAGGCGCGCCGCAAAGAGTCCGGAATTGACCCCAACACGGTAGACAACTACCTCCGCGACGTTGATCGACCGGTTGTGGTCCCGCGCGACGCCAAAGTCCGCCTGCTGCTGACCTCGAATGACGTCGTGCATTCCTGGTATGTCCCCGAGCTTGCCATTAAGAAAGACACGATACCCGGCATTGTCAACGAAGCCTGGTTCAAGGCGAAGGAAGTCGGCACCTACCGGGGCCAGTGCGCCGAACTCTGCGGCAAGGATCACGGCTATATGCCGATCGTTGTCGAGGTTGTCGAGCCCGACGCGTACAGGGCCTGGGTCGATGCGCGCAAGGAAAGCGCTCCAAAGGTCGCCAGTAACCAATAGATTCGAAGAACACGGGATTCAAACGTGTCGGGCATGACGACACGCCACGGCCCGGCCAAGGGCATTGGCCGCTGGCTGTTTTCGACGAATCACAAGGACATCGGCACGATGTACCTGGTATTCAGCCTCGTGATGTTCTTCGTTGGCGGCGCGATGGCGATGGTTATTCGCTCAGAGCTGGCGATCCCGGGGCTGCAGTTCGTGCATCCCGAGTTTTACAACTCGATGACCACGATGCATGCGCTGATCATGATTTTTGGCGGAGTTATGCCCGCATTCGTCGGGCTTGCCAACTGGATGATCCCACTCATGATCGGCGCGCCCGACATGGCGCTGCCGCGCATGAACAACTGGTCGTTCTGGATCCTGCCGGTCGCATTCGGCATCTTATTGTCCACCCTGCTGATGCCCGGTGGCGCGCCCGCAGGCGGCTGGACCATGTACCCACCGCTGGTATTGCAGACCGGCGATGCGTTCCCGTACCTGATTTTCTCGATTCATCTCATGGGAATATCGTCGATCATGGGGGCGATCAACGTCATCGTGACCATCATCAACATGCGCGCGCCGGACATGACGCTCCTGAAGATGCCGATGTTCGTCTGGACCTGGCTGATCACGGCATACCTGCTGATTGCGGTAATGCCCGTGCTGGCTGGCGCAGTCACCATGCTACTGACCGACCAGTTCTTCGGCACGAGCTTCTTTCTCGCGGCCGGAGGCGGCGACCCGGTTATGTTCCAGCATATTTTCTGGTTCTTCGGTCACCCCGAGGTCTACATCATGATACTGCCGGCATTCGGCGTAGTGTCAGAGATCATCCCGACATTTTCACGCAAGAAGCTTTTCGGTCACGACTCGATGGTTTACGCCGCCGCGTCCATCGCCTTCCTGTCGTTTATCGTCTGGGCGCATCACATGTTCACCGTTGGCATGCCGCTGTCGGGGCAGCTGTTCTTCATGTTTGCGACCATGCTGATCGCAGTCCCGACGGGCGTGAAGGTTTTCAACTGGGTCGCAACGATGTGGCGCGGGGCGATGACCTTCGAAACACCGATGTTGTTCTCGCTGGCTTTTGTGTTCCTGTTTACGATCGGCGGATTCTCGGGCCTGATGCTGGCCGCCGCCCCGGCTGACATTCAGTACCACGACACCTATTTTGTCGTTGCGCACTTTCATTATGTGCTTGTCCCGGGCTCCATCTTTGCCATTATGGCCGCCGTGTATTACTGGCTGCCGAAGTGGACCGGGCACATGTACAACGAGACCCTGGGCAAGACGCATTTCTGGGCGTCAACAATATTCGTCAATCTTACTTTCTTCCCGATGCACTTCCTGGGGCTGGCAGGCATGCCTCGCCGCATCCCGGACTACTCGACACAATTCACGGACTTCAACACGGTCGCCAGCATTGGTGCCATTGGTTTTGGCCTGTCTCAGTTGATTTTCGTTTTGGTAATTGTCACCGCATGGAAAGGCAGCAAAGCGACCGACCGGGTTTGGGAAGGCTCGCATGGGCTCGAGTGGACCGTACCTTCACCGGCGCCCTATCACACGTTCGAGACACCGCCGAAAGCACGCATCGCTAACGAAGCGTTCGAGTAACCATGAACGACGCCGAGCGAAAAAAGGGCATTCGCCGTACAGCGCTGATCGTCGGCGCTATTGCGCTTGCGTTCTATATCGGTTTCATCATGATCGGCGTGCTGCGCTCCTGAGAGACATGAACAAGAGACCGCAAAATCTTAATTCTGAAAACCGCTCGCTCACCGGCCGCCTGGTGCTGATGGCTGTCGCGATGTTTGGCTTCGGTTTTCTGCTGGTACCGCTTTACGATGTGTTTTGTGCGATCACCGGGTTCGGTGGCAGGACGAATGCAACAGCCGCGGTTGTCGAGGAGGCGCCGGATCTGTCGCGCGAGATTCGCATTGAGTTTGTGACTACGGTGAACTCGTATGCGCCATTCGAGTTTGCGGCTGATGTCGACAGCATGACCGTGAACCCCGGAAAAATGTATTTTGCGACTTTCACTGCGAAGAATCTCACGGAGGCCGACAGGGTCGCACAGGCCGTTCCCAGCGTGGCGCCGGTTTCGGCGGCAGAACACTTCACGAAAATCGAGTGCTTTTGTTTTACGAGCCAGGAGTTCTTCGCGAACGAACAGCGGGCGATGCCGCTGCAGTTCATCGTCGATCCCGACCTGCCCGAATACGTAGACACGATTACATTGCAGTACACGTTTTTCGACACCGCCCGAGCGGCGGCGAACAACCCGCTTTAACCCGGAAACTGATATGACGACACACACAGAAGACCGTTACTACGTCCCTCACGGCAGCCACTGGCCCATTGTCGGCTCTGCCGGTCTCCTGCTCCTCATGGTTGGCGTATCGAGCTGGCTGAACGGTGGCGATGCCGGCTTCTACGTTATGATGGCGGGCGTTGCCGTAATCATCTTCATGATCACGGGCTGGTTTGCAAACGTCATTGGTGAAAGCCAGGCCGGCCTTTATAACCTCCAGGTCGACCATTCTTTCCGACAGGGCATGTTCTGGTTCATTTTCTCGGAAATCATGTTTTTTGCAGCGTTTTTCGGCGCTTTATTTTACGCACGTAACATGTCGATTCCATGGCTGGGCGGCTCCAGCAATAACTTTTTCACCAACCTGCTGCTTTGGCAGGGCTATGAGAGTACCTGGCCAACTAACGGCCCTGGCGGTGTTGGTGGCGAATATGAGGCCATGCCACCGTTCGGCTTACCCTTGATCAATACTGTCCTGCTTCTGACCAGCAGTATTACGATCACCATTGCACATCACTCTCTGCTCGCCGGCAAGCGGGCACCGCTCGCCATATTCCTCGCCGCGACATTCCTGCTCGGTTTCACGTTCGTGTACCTGCAGGGGGTTGAATACGTCGAGGCGTACGAGCACATGAACCTCAAGCTCACGTCCGGCATCTATGGCTCAACGTTCTACATGCTGACCGGTTTCCACGGTATGCACGTTACGATCGGTGCGATCATGCTGACGGTCATTTTCTTCAGGGTCTTGAAAGGCCACTTTACACGTGAAAAGCATTTCGCGTTCGAAGCGGTTGCCTGGTACTGGCACTTTGTAGACGTCGTGTGGATCGGTCTGTACGTGTTTGTCTACTGGATGTGAACGCGGCGTCAACAGCCGACAGATCAAAGCGGGCGCCGAGGCGCCCGTTTTGCCCTGTCGATGAAGCCGACCGCTGTTACTGTGTGGGCGGGACGATCCAACCGAGGAAGTAGGACGCGACGAGGAACAAGATCAACACCAGCGACAAGCCGACCCGGATCTCGAGCGCACGCAGCATTTTCGGTGAGTCGGCATCCTCGCGGCGCAGGTAGAAAAGCCCGGTTCCCAGGCTGATTACAATGGCCAACAACAGGGCAATGACAACGTATTTCATAGAAGCCTCCTCTCGAGCGATTATTATAGCGTGAACACGAAAACGAAGAAGCCCTTGCCAACCTGGTTGCCCCTGGTTGTCGGCGTGTTTTTGGTTGCACAATTTGCCGGTCTCGGTGCCTGGCAAATCAGCCGCGGCCTGGAAAAGCAGGCGGACAGGGCTGCGTTTCATGATGAGTCCGGCTTCGCTGCGTGGCAGGACGGCATGGAAATTCGTTCGTATCAGCGCTTGAAGGCGAGCGGATACTATGACGCCGAGCACCAGTTCCTGCTCGAGAACATTATTGTCAACGGCCGCTACGGCTATTACGTGGTGACGCCCCTGATTGGGGAAAAAGACGAGCCGGTTTTGCTGGTTAACCGTGGCTGGCTCGAAAAGGGCATTGGCGACGTCGATGTCGGCGCGTTGGAGGTGCCTGTAACGCGCATGACCGTTCGCGGGCGCGCGGGTTCACTGCCCCGCGCGGGCTACAAAATGGGTGCCGCGATCGATCCGGCCTCGAGCTGGCCCAAACGCGCCGTCTATCCCTCGACCGAGGAAGTGGCCAGCGCACTCGACGCTCCGGTACAGGCATTCGTATTGCTCATGGACCACCAGGAAGAACACGGCTTTGTGCGCCACTGGGTCCCGACCGAGTTCGGTCCTGGCAAACACTTTGGCTATGCCTTCCAGTGGTTTGCAATGGGCGCGGTCCTGTCAGGACTGCTGGTGTGGAACTACCGAAAGAAGCGATTTCAGTCGTGACTAAAAAGAAAGGCACAGCAGCGCGGCTGCAATTATTGCTGATCGCGCTGGTATTTTTGGGGCCGCTGATGCTCGCAACCTGGCTGCATTTTGGTGGCCGCGCGCTGCAGCCTGAGGGCAGGACGAATCACGGCGAGCTGCTGCAGCCGCTGGTCAATATTCGCGACGCTTTGCCTGGGTCGCCGATACATGAACGTAACGACAGTCACTGGCTGCTGGTCTACCCGAACGAGGCGGTTTGCGACGCCGGGTGTGAATTTGCACTCTATACCCTGCGCCAGTCACGACTGATGCTCGGCAAGGAAAGGGATCGGCTGGTCCGGGTCTTCTTGCACGGTGAAAACGCGCCCGATACAGTGTATCTTGCTGACGAACACGCGGGCCTGATTACACTGTCGGACAGCGGTTTCAGTACCTTGCTCAAGAACAAGAGGCCCTCGGAACTGTCCGCAGGCGGCTACTACCTTGTCGACCCACTCGGGAACCTCGTCATGTATTTCCCGCCTGACATCGACCCGAGTGACATGGTTGAAGACATCAAACGCTTGTTGAAATTCTCTCGCATCGGCTAACCGGGACACGGGTGTGACTACGAACGTAGCGACATACATTGACTGGCGCGACTTTTACGAACTCACCAAGCCTCGTGTCGTCATGCTCATCGTATTTACCGCGATCGTCGGTATGTTTGTCTCTGTGCCCGGATGGCCCGGCGCCGTGCCGCTCGTATTTGGCACGCTGGGTATCGGCCTTGCCGCGTCATCCGCTGCCGTGTTCAACCACGTGCTTGACGCACGCATCGACATTCAAATGATGCGAACACGTGGGAGGCCGCTGCCACAGGGCAAGCTCACCGAAAAAGCGGCGTTGATTTTCGCGTCCGGGCTGTGCGTGATCTCCATGATCGTCCTGTGGTTTATTGTCAATCCGCTGACGGCGATCCTGACATTCTGCTCGTTGATCGGCTATGCCGTCGTCTATACCGTGTGGCTGAAACGGGCAACCCCGCAAAACATTGTCATCGGCGGAGCGGCCGGCGCTGCGCCACCGATTTTGGGATGGACGGCCGTCACCAATGAAGTTCACAGCGGTGCGTTGCTGCTGTTCCTCATCGTGTTCGTCTGGACGCCGCCACATTTCTGGGCACTTGCTATCGCCAGGAAAGAGGAATATGCGAAGGTGGATATTCCAATGTTGCCCGTCACTCATGGCGAGGCCTACACCCGACTCAACATACTGCTCTATACCATCCTGCTCGCGCTGGTCACGATAATGCCGTACCTGATCGGCATGAGCGGTCTGATTTACCTGCTAACGGCTATCGTCCTGGATGTCTTTTTTCTTTATTACGCCATACGCATGTATCGCGTGCCCGCCGACAAGGAATTGCCGATGGAAACCTTCAGGTTTTCGATCAGCTATTTGGGCTTCCTGTTTGCAGCAGTTCTCATTGATCACTACCTGCTTTTTCGAGTAAGCCTCTGACAGCGGCGACCGGCCATAAGTAACGCAAACCTCACGTTTGAACGCCTCGTCCGGCCGCACTTCGACCGGCTGTATCGTCTCGCCTGGCGACTGACGGGCCGCAAAGCAGAGGCCGAGGACCTTTTTCAGGAGCTCCTGATCAAGGCGTATGGCAAGCTCGATGAGCTCGCCAGGATCGACGAGCCCGGGTCGTGGCTTTCCCGCGTTATGTACAACCTCTTTATCGATGAGCGACGCCGCTTCGCCCGGCGACGTATGCACACCGTCGAGGAAGGAGAAATGTCCGGCGACGGGCTTGCGGGGTTCGCAGGTACGGAAGACCCGGTCCACGACAACGAGCGCCGCGAGAAGATACTCATGCTCGATGCCGCTTTATCCCGGCTCAGCGATGAACAGCGCCTGATCGTGCTCCTGCACGATACGGAGGGCTATAAACTCAATGAAATACAGGAGCTTACGGGCGTTCCGATCGGGACCATCAAGTCGCGCCTGCATCGGGCAAGGGCCCGACTTCGGGAAATTCTGGCGCAAAGCGGAACCTTTTTTTGACGCGTGTCGTGTAACAGACCATGCAGGACCAAAATATGCAGACTGAAGCCACAGACAAACAGGATCGGGAAATCCAGGCACTGTTAAAGGACTACCCGGGACCCGCAGCAACCGCCGCCTTTTACGACCAGGCGCTGGCACGTGCAACACACGAAGGTTCACGCCGGCTACGCAACCGCTGGATCATGACTGGCTTTGGTTCCGCCGTGGCAGCTGGCCTGGCGCTCTGGTTTGTCGGCGGGTTTCTCCTGACGGATGCCGTTGTGCCGGATGCTGAGCCAGGCATCCCGGGTATCGTGATGACGCTGGAAGAGCCGCGCACGGTCAATCTCGTGTTCGCATCAGCAACAGCGCTTGAATCGGCGCTACTTACGATCACACTGCCAGACGGTATAGAGCTCGCGGGCTTTCCGGGGCAACGTGAGGTCGCCTGGCAAACCAGTCTGAACGAAGGCAAGAATTTACTGCCGCTCAAGCTCGTCGCTGTATCGCCTGTTGGCGGCGAGTTGCTGGCGCGGCTCGAACATAAAGATCGCGGCCGAACGTTCCGGCTACGCGTAGATGTGAGCTAAGGGAGTAGGTCAATGAAACAGTTAAACGTATTTGCCGCAATTATGGTGCTGACCGTCGTTGCCTTTTTCCCGGCAGGCGCTCGCGCTGACGACCGCGCCGATCTCGATGATCTTGAGGGCGTCACAATTTTCGTGCTCGATGATCCCAACGATCTCGGTGACGCGATTTCCGAGATGCGTGGACCGGACGACGGTGACGTCGATGAAGAGGACTGGGCAGACGAGGCGCGAGAGGAAGAAGAATCAGATCGTCGTGACGGCGATGGGTCCGATGTTCGCGACCACGATGAGTCCGACGAAGAATTCGACGAAGAATTCGACGAAGAAACGGACGAGGAATCCGACGACGAAGAAGATGACTTTGGCGAAGACGAGATGGAAGACGGGTTCGAAGAAGACGACGCGTTCGAAGAAGACGAGATGGAAGACGAGGACGACTTCGAAGACGGTGACGATGTCGACGACGACGAATTTGACGATGACGATGAAGAAGACGACGAAGAAGACGATGAAGAAGACGATGACTAGTCACGGAAAGGGCCTAAAACAGACGCGACACGCCTGAAAACCCGAAATACCCCCGATTGGTAACGATCCGGGGGTATTTTCTTGCGCCACGTCATAGTTTTCATACCAATAATGCCGGTACCCTTGCGATCAGACATAACGGATATTCGCTGCACTCACAGCCGTACTGCCGGTGCAGACGGCTTCGGCGATGACGGCCGAGCAGTATTTCGAGGACGGCAACCGGCTCTTCCGCGATGACCTTTACTGGGCCGCGTTGTTGCGCTACCGGCAGGCCGCTGACGAAGGACTCGATTCAGCTATTTTGCATTACAATTCGGGCGTTGCGCATTACCGTGCGATGCAGCACATCCGCGCTCGCGCATCGTTGCAGAAAGCGCTGCAGGATCCAGGCCTGCGTATCGCGACGCAGTACACCCTCGGTTTGAATGCCTACGCAGCCGGCGAAACGGAAGAGGCGCTGCGCTGGTTTCGCCTGGTCCGGGATCAGGATGCAAACAGGAAGCTGCGATCGTTCGCCGTTGTGGCAATCTCGAGAATTCGTGCGACCGAACAAAAGCCGGACGAGTTTGAAATCCGTGTCGCGGAACGCAAGAAAAAAAGAGCCTTCGCCGACCTCGAGTTTCGTGCCCGCGTAGGTTTTGGTAGCGACGACAATGTTTTCCGCACGCCCAATCAAAACTACATCGACTTTTCCGAGCCCACTGCGCCGCTGGTGACGCCCGTGCCGCAAACCGGCACATTCCTGCCGCTTAGCCTGAGCGTCAAATACATGATCAACAGCCTGCCGTTTGAAGGCTTTTATGGCGCCTATCGGCTGGCCGGCCGCTACTACCAGGACAAGGAGCTGGAAAATGGCAACGAGTACTTGCACGAAGCAAGTTTTGGCAGCGAGTACAGCCGCAAGGAAGGTTCGAGAAAGCGCGAAGCCAACAGCGCTTTCAAGATAGCCCACCATGATGAAATCTATTACGACCCGGACGACGGCGTTGACCGGACTATAAACGGCGTCGCTATAGACGACCGCATGAACTATATACGTTATGGGCCCGAACTGTCATTGCGACAGGCGCACGAGCGACTATCGGTTGGCGCCAGGTTCAAGGGCCAGCTCTGGAACTACGAGGAAACCGGCGTCGTCCCCGAGTACGACCACGAGTATTTCGTCGTTAACTTCTTCGGCCAGTACAAGTTCACGCAGACATCGCTGTTTCGTCTGACGGCCAAGTATTACAGTCGTCGTTTCGGTGACAGGCCCGCTTTTGATCTCGACGGCCAGCAGCGTGTTGGCAACCCCAACATACGCTACGACTATTTGGCGATCACGCTGAGGGCGCGACAGCGGATTACCAGCAGCATGTGGTTTGGCTGGGACGTTGAGCGAACTGCGCGCACAGATCAGTACGTCGGTTACAACGATTACACGCGGGACAGCTTTCGCTTCGAGTTTCACTGGACACCCGGAGACCGAATCGACCTGGAAGCCAGCGGAATTTACCGGCTTTATGATTACCCCAATGCTCTTGCGTTCCACAATCCGGTCGCCGGCCGCAAAACGCAGGAGTCTGCGGACGCCCGTTTGATCGGCACTTTTCGCATGACCCGAAGCCTGAGCCTCGTCGCCGAAGCCAGCTATCGGGAGACTGTTTCCAACGATATCCGCATCCAGTACGAACGCTACCAGTACATGCTCGGAGTGCGCTGGCAGCGCTGATTCTCTGCTAGACTTCCCCGCTCTCGATCTGCAGCGATGGTCTGTTGCCTTTCCCTTCCTGCGCTGGGCGCCCCATGGATGTAACGCCGATCCTAGAAAACCTGAATGACGCTCAGCGTCAGGCCGTTACAGCGCCTGCGGAGCCGACGCTCGTAATCGCCGGTGCCGGCAGCGGCAAGACTCGCGTGCTTGTACATCGCGCTGCGTGGCTTATCGACGTCGAGGGACTTTCCCCTCAGGGTCTGCTGGCGGTGACGTTCACGAACAAAGCGGCGGCCGAGATGCGCGGCCGCATCGAGGCGCTGCTCAAGCTGCCGGTTCAAAACCTTTGGATAGGTACGTTTCACGGGCTCGCGCACCGCATGTTGCGCCGCCACTGGCGTGAGGCCGGACTGCCGCAGAACTTCCAGATTATCGACTCGGATGACCAGCTGCGCCTGATCAAGCGCTTGCTAAAAAGCCTCGAAATCGACGAAAGCCGCTGGGTACCGCGCGAAATCCAGTGGTTCATCAACGCACAAAAAGACGAAGGTCTGCGTCCGAAGCACCTCGATGACGAGGGCGATGCGGATCGCCGCCAGATGATTTCCCTGTACCAGTCCTACGAGGAGATCTGTCAACGCGGCGGGCTCGTCGACTTTGCAGAATTACTTCTGCGTGCCCACGAGGTGTTACGCGACAACGCCGAGCTGTTGGCGCACTACCGACGTCGTTTTCAGCACCTGCTCGTCGATGAATTTCAGGACACGAACGCCATACAATATGCCTGGCTGCGGTTGCTCGCCGGTGATCAGGGCGTGCCGTTCGTTGTCGGCGACGACGATCAATCTATCTATCGCTGGCGAGGCGCGCGCGTCGAACATATACACCGCTTTCAAACGGACTTTCCCGGCACGCGGGTCGTCAAGCTCGAGCAAAACTCGAGCGTGACGAAGCAGACTTTGTCATCGGGCGCCTGCGTGACTGGATCGATCAGGGTAACGCCCGTGCCGACTCGGCGATTCTCTATCGCTCGAACGCCCAATCGCGAGTACTTGAAGAAGGCCTGATCAACGCGCGCATTCCCTACCGGGTTTACGGCGGCCTGCGTTTTTTCGAGCGTTCCGAAATCAAGGATGCGCTGGCGTACCTGCGCCTTATTTCAAACCGTGACGATGACAGCTCCTTCGAGCGCATCGTCAACAAACCGACTCGCGGCATTGGTGCCCGTACCGTCGAACTGATGCGCTCCTACGCACGCGCAAACGCGTGTCCCCTGTGGCGAGCTGCGGGCGCTACCGCCATAAACGACCTCAACGGTCGCGCGGCTAACGCCGTGAATGCTTTTATGTCGCTTATCGAGCGCATGGCTCGCGAGACACAGGGCCTGGAGCTGCACGATCAGGTCGATCACGTCATATACGCGAGCGGCCTCGTCGACTTCTTCAAGAAAGACAAGGGCGAGAAAGGTGAGACCCGCGTAGAGAACCTGCTCGAGCTGGTTAGCGCCGCAAAGGGTTTCCAACCAGATCCGGCTGAGGAAATGGCGCCGCTGGATGAGTTCCTGTCGCATGCGGCGCTGGAAGCCGGTGAGGGCCAGGCCGAAGCCTGGGAAGACTGCGTGCAACTAATGACCATGCATTCGGCAAAGGGCCTCGAATTCCCGCTGGTCTTCATGTGCGGCATGGAAGACGGCCTGTTCCCGCACCAGCGGTCTATAGCCGACCCCAGCGGCCTGGAAGAGGAACGTCGTCTTTGCTATGTCGGCATCACTCGTGCCAAGAAGATGCTGTTTATTACACACGCCGAGCAGCGCCGCCTGCACGGCATGGACAACTTTTCGCAACCATCGCGCTTCATCGCCGAAATCCCCGACGAGCACGTGGAAGAAATCCGGCCGCGGGTGCAGGTATCACGACCCATGCGATCCGCGCGGCCCCAAAAGCTCAGGCGGACATCAACGACACCGGCCAGTGAGTTGGGAATTCGTCTCGGCCAGCGGGTCCGCCACAAGAAGTTCGGCGATGGCGTGATTTTGAACTGCGAGGGGCAGGGCGCCCATGCCCGGGTCGAAGTCAATTTTGAGGGCGCGGGCACGAAATGGCTGGTGCTGAGCTATGCGAATTTGGAAGCGGTCTCATAGCACTACGAGCCAGTGGCGCAGAAACGCGACTCACGAGTATTTATAAGACCGCTTACTGATCTGATGTAAACTAAACGTAATGAAAATTCTCATTCTCGGCGCTGGTCAGGTTGGCTCCTCGGCCGCTTACCATTTGTCTCGCGAAGAAGCCAACGAGGTCACCGTTATCGACAAACGGCCCGAAGTGCTTCGTGAGCTGCAGGATCGACTCGATATCCGGACCGTCGTCGGCCACGCCGCTTATCCTGAAGTGCTCGCTCGCGCCGGCGCGAGTGACGCGGACATCGTCGTCGCCCTGACCGATAGCGACGAAACCAACATGGTCGCCTGCCAGGTCGCATACACTCAATTCCGAACACCCACGAAGATCGCACGAATTCGTTCGGCCGATTACATGAACGCGACCAAGCTGTTCACACAGGACGCGATTCCGATCGACGTGCGCATCAGCCCGGAGCAGCTGGTCTGTAGCTACGTCGAGCAGCTGATTCTCTATCCGGGCTCGTCCCAGGTCCTCGAGTTCGCGGATGGCCGGGTGCGGCTGGTCGGCGTAAAGGCGGACCGGGACGGTCTCCTGGTCGGCCAGCGCATCGCGACACTCAAGGACCATATTCCGAATACCGAGGGTCGCATTGCCGCAATTTATCGCCAGGGCAAGGCCATGCTCCCTGATGGCGATACGGTCATTCAGGAAGGTGACGAAGTTTTTTTTATCGCCGACCGCAAAGACATCCGTGTGTTCATGAGCGAAATGCGCCGGCTCGAGGATCCGGTTCGCCGCGTAGTCATAGCCGGCGGTGGAAAT
>CAMYLB010000142.1:8511-13104 GCA_947259145.1 uncultured Woeseiaceae bacterium | reverse complement strand
GCACTCACTCATGAAATCGACGCCGGATTGTTGTCACTGGACGTTCACGACAACATCGAGGTTCGTGTTTTCAATCCATTCCCGCGGCGCCGTTCGCGGTTGATCAGCTTTATTGCGAACTTCAATATCCTGAATCGGCGCATGCACAACAAGTCGTTCACCGTCGATAACCAGGTCACGATTGTTGGTGGAAGAAATCTCGCGGACGAGTATTTTCAGTCAGGCGGCCTGTTGGAATTCATTGATGAGGACCTGCTGGCAATCGGTACCGTTGTCGATGAGGTATCGGATGGTTTCGATGCGTACTGGAATTCGCAGGAGGCGATCCCGATCAATGCTTTCAATACCATGGTGCCGCACAGTTCCCTGGAGGATTCCACGAAGCAGGGCCACACTTACCTGGAGGAGCATCGCGACGGCGCGTTCCTGAAGAGCGTCGACGACGAGCTTGCGAAGCAACTCACGGATGGAACATTGGCGCTGGTGCGCGCGAAGGCGGCCGTGATCCAGGACTATCCCGACAAGATCCGCAAATTCCTGCCCCGGTCGACGAGCATCACGACCGTCTTTCTACAGCAAACGGTGGCGGTGGCGGCATCCGAACTCATCATCATTTCTCCGTATTTCGTTCCGCAGAAGGAGGGGGTTGAATTCTTCGGCACGATGGTCGGAAAGGGCGTGCGCGTTGTCATTGTCAGTAACTCGCTGGCCTCGACAAATCATTCCAGTGTTCACGCGGTGTATGCGCGCTACCGGAAACCGTTGCTGAAGCAAGGCGTCGAACTGTACGAGCTGCGTCCGCACGTCGCGTCATCGGACTCAACAACAAAACTTACTCTGCATTCGAAAGTCGCGACCATCGATCGGACCCGGCTGTTCGTTGGCTCATTTAATCTCGATCCAAGATCGCTATACCTGAACACCGAGATGGGCATGATGGTTGACTCAGAGGAACTGGCCGGCTCGATGGCCGCCGGCATTCTCGAATCATTGCCGGATATTGCCTATCAACTGCAGCTGTCCGAGAAAGGCCGTTTACAGTGGCTGCTGCGTGCGGATAGCGGTGACGAGGTCATCACGACCGAACCACGAACGACCTGGTGGCTACGTTTCAAGACCAAGCTCATGAGCTTTCTGCCGATCGAAGGCCAGATGTGAGACAAGCCAAAAATTTGTCAAGTCACTCACAAATATCTGACAATGTCCGACTTCTATCAGATGGAGCGGCCGATGCGGTGGCGTAGCGGAAGACGAAGTTCGAATATTGAAGACCGACGTGGTGTCGGTGCAGCGCCGAAATTACTCGGCGGCGGCATCGGTACGATTGTGTTGATACTCGTTGCAATGTACTTCGGTGTTGATCCAACACCGCTTCTCCAGACCGTGCAGACGCGCCAGGCCGCATCGACGAGCGGCACGCGGCCGTCCGCTGAGGATCTCAAGAACGATCCTCTCGCGGACATGGTGTCCGTGGTCATCGCCGATACCGAGGACGTCTGGACGGCGATATTTGCCAGTCAGGGCAGGCGTTACCAGGAGCCGACACTTGTCATGTTCAGCGGCTCGACGCGATCGGCTTGCGGTCTCGGGCAAGCTGCAATGGGGCCCTTCTACTGCCCTGCGGACCAAAAAGCCTATATCGATCTCAGTTTTTACGAACAGATGCGGGCTCGCTACAAAGCACCGGGCGATTTTGCACAAGCGTATGTCATCGCTCACGAAATCGGACACCATGTTCAGAACCTGCTGGGCATTTCTGGCCAGGTCCATTCCATGAAGCAACGCGTGAGCCAGGCGGAAGGCAACGCGCTGTCGGTGCGCCTGGAGCTACAGGCTGACTGTCTCGCCGGTGTCTGGGCCAACCATGCGGACAAAGCGCGCAACATCCTGGAATCTGGCGACGTCGACGAAGCACTGAATGCCGCAAGCGCGATCGGTGACGATACACTGCAACGGCAAAGTCGCGGCACCGTCGTGCCGGAGTCATTCACGCACGGCACCGCAGCGCAGCGCCAGAGATGGTTCCGTACCGGTCTACAGAGTGGCAATCCGGACGCCTGCGACACATTCAATGTCGACCAGGTCTGAGCGGATTGCCGACATAAGAGAGACCGCGAAGCAGGCGCGACAAGCGTCGCAGCGTATTCGCGACTTTGTCCTGGTGACTCCGCTGCTCCGCTCGATCGAATTCAGCACGGCGCTTGGCGCGAGTGTCTACTTTAAACTCGAAAATCGGCAGACGACCGGGTCGTTCAAACTTCGTGGCGCGACCAATCGCCTCCTGACACTGGTCGAGGAGCAGCGCTCGAAAGGATGTGTCGCGGCATCGAGCGGTAATCATGGCGCTGCCGTTGCCTGCGCCGCGCATAAGCTCGGAGTGAGCAGCGTCATTTTCGTACCGGAGCAGACTTCAACCGCGAAAGTGGATGCGATCAGGCACTACGGCGGTGACGTCCGTTTTTTCGGTACGGACGGACTCGACACCGAGCAACATGCCCGCCGGTTTGCCGATCGAAACGGGCTGTCCTACCTGTCGCCTTATAACGATAGCCAGGTAATTGCCGGACAGGGCACTTGCGGCGTTGAAATAGTTGAACAGCTGCCGGATGTCGATGTCGCTTTCGTCGCTGTCGGGGGCGGTGGTTTGGTTGCGGGTGTGGGCAGTGTCCTCAAGGAGCACAACCCGGACATCCGAATCGTCGGCTGTCAGCCGCTGGCGTCACCCGTGATGGCACGATCGATCGATGCCGGCCATGTCATCGAAATGCACAGCGAAGCAACGCTGTCCGATGGCACCGCGGGCGGTATCGAAACGGGTGCCATTACGTTTCCGCTCAATCAGTCTGTCGTTGACGAGTTCGTGCTTGTCGATGAAGACCAGATTGCGTCGGCGATGAGACGTTACATGGATAGTGAGGGTGACATCATTGAGGGAGCGGCTGGTGTTGCTATTGCCGCGATGATGCAACTTCAAGCCTCGATTCGCGGTCAGAATGTTGTGGTTATCATTTGTGGTGGCAATATCAGTAAGAAGAAACTCGAACAAGTGAGATTCGGAGGTAACGCTAAAGCATCATGAAGGTCGTCGTACGCCAATGGGCGCTCGTTATCGTCACGTTGCTGGGCGCAGAGTTGTCGTTCGCTGACCTGACGGCGTTCGTCAATGTAAATGTCGTGTCGATGTCGTCCGACACTGTGATCGCAGCACAAACGGTACTCGTCGAGGACGGCACTATCAGTGCAATTGGCAGCGTCGATGAGGTTCGAATCCCCAAAGGGGCCAATGCGATCGACGGTACCGACCGCTACCTGATGCCTGGTCTTGGTGAGATGCATGCACATGTCCCTGACGCTGATTCCAGTGAGCTTGACCGGTATTTCACTCTGTTCGTCGCCAACGGCATAACGACGGTTCGCGGCATGCTGGGCAGGCGCTCGCATCTTGCATTACGACAACAGCTTCTCGACGGAAAGCTCTTCGGTCCGCGGCTCATCACCTCGGGTCCGTCTCTTAACGGGCGCTCGGTGGCGGGCCCGGCAGACGCACGCCGGCAGGTTCGCGAACAGGCGGCGCTGGGCTACGACTTCATCAAGGTGCACCCGGGACTTAGCGCGGCCGAATTTACGGCGCTCGCGGAGACGGCCAATGAGCTCGGTATTCCGTTCGCAGGACACGTGCCCGTTGCGGCTGGCGTGGCAACGGCCTTGCGACTCAAAATGAGGGCGATTGATCATCTGGACGGCTACTTCGTCGCGCTCTTGCCGCCGGGCAGCCATCGCTCAGGCGGTTACGGCGGTTTTTTTGACGTCATGCTCGCGAACGAGCTTGAACTCGAACGGATTGGGGAAATGGTTTCGGCAACGGCGGCGGCGGGCACCTGGAATGTGCCCACCCAGGTGCTGGTTGAGCAGCTCGTTTCGACCGTGCCGGTTGAGGATCTGAAAAATCGACCCGAAATGACCTATATGCCGAAACAAACGGTCCGCGATTGGGCCGCGAGTAAGGAAGCGCAAATCGCTGAACGGGGGTTCGATGCCGGGATTGCGGCACTAGCCATCGAATTGCGCCGCAAATTAATCTTGGCGCTACACAACTCGGGCGCGCCCCTGCTGCTGGGTTCCGATGCACCGCAGATTTTTAACGTGCCCGGATTCTCTGCTCACCGGGAGCTCGACGTTTTCGTTGCATCGGGGCTGACACCTTTTGAGGCACTGCAAACGGGGACAGCGGCGGTTGCCGAGTTTCTTGGCACAAATGCGGGTTACGTGCAGGTAGGAAAGGATGCCGATCTTGTGTTGCTCGACGCGAACCCGCTTGGCGACATACAGAACAGCCGCAGAATCCACGGCGTGATGCTCCGCGGCGTATGGTTTTCCGGGAAAACGCTGGAAGAGCGGCTCGAAAAATTCGACCACGGTGATCGTTAGTGCGCCCCGGCTTCTAACTAATTGTATTAATTGAATAAACAGCCAGCGGCCGCATGCCATTCACCGTGTCGCACGCGGCAACCCCACCGTGCTGCTAGAATTCCAGTAAGTCGGCGGCCATTTTCGCCAGGCGCGCCAATAGGGAGACAACATGAAACTCGTCAA
>CAMYLB010000142.1:0-8485 GCA_947259145.1 uncultured Woeseiaceae bacterium | reverse complement strand
ATCAAGATGTTAGCCGACCGATCGATCGGCTCGCTGTTGGTAATGGACGGTGACACGCTCAAAGGCATCGTTACGGAGAGAGACTATGCCCGCAAGGTCTTAATTAAGGGGCGCTCGTCGAAATCGACGCAGGTCCGAGAGATCATGACGACCGAGGTGTACACCGCCAAAACCGATCAAACGGTAAATGACTGCATGACGGTAATGACCGAAAAGCGAATTCGCCATTTGCCCGTTGTAGAAAATGGCGAGGTCGTCGGCCTGATATCGATAGGCGATCTCGTGCAGGCGATCATCGCGGATCAGCAAGCGGAGATTGAGCAACTCGCACAATACATCAGTAGTTAGGTCCGCCATCGGAGTACCTAATGTCAGATAAGAACGGGCTCGACAGCCGTGTCATGCGGCTTTTTGACGGCTACGTGCATGGCCAGATTACGCGGCGCGAGTTTCTGGACCGGGTGGCAGCTGTCACGGCGTCCGGAGTTTCAGCAGCGTTATTGCTGAAAAGCCTGAGTCCCGACTATGCACTGGCCCAGCAGATCGATCCCGACGACAAGTCCCTGTCGGTGAGCTACAAGAAATATGCCTCCCCCAAAGGTGCTGGCGTCATGCGGGGTTATTATGTTCGTCCTGCCGTCATCCAGCACAGGTTACCCGCCATCGTTGTCATTCATGAGAACCGTGGCCTCAACCCCTACATCGAAGATGTCGCGCGGCGCCTGGGCACTGCGGGATTCATCGCATTCGCGCCCGATGCACTGACACCGCTTGGCGGATATCCCGGCAATGACGATGATGGTCGCGCGCTGCAGCGACAGCGCGACAGTGATGAAATGATCGAAGATTTTATTGCGGCTGCCGAATATCTGCAGCAGCACCCGGATTGCACGGGCAAGGTGGGCGCCGTCGGCTTCTGTTTTGGCGGCGGCATGGCCATGCGTCTCGCCGTTCGACTGCCCGATCTTGCTGCTGCAGTCGCATTCTACGGCAGACACCCGAATGCCGAAGAGGCGGAGTTCATACGGGCGCCGCTCATGCTGCATCATGCCGGGCTCGACGAGCGCGTCAATGCCGGCTGGCCGGACTTCGAGAAAGGTCTCGAAGCTGCGGGCCGGCACTTCGTGAATTACGAATATGCTGACGTTAATCATGGATTTCACAACGACACGACCCCTCGTTTCGATAAGGCTGCAGCGGAACTGGCCTGGCAGCGCACCGTCAAATTCTTCACTAGATACCTGCAGCCGTAGTCCTTGAATGCTGAGGAGCTGAATACCAATTCGCTTTGTTCCAATGAAGTTCGCGACAAACACGTGCTGCCACGTATTGTTGGCCACATTGCTACTGGCAGCTGCGCCGGCAGCCATGTCTGAAGAGAGCAAGGCCGTCGTCGGACCGAGCAACATTGATCTCTATGATGGCGCCAACGCCCTGATGGCCGGTGATGGCGAGGAGGGTGTTCGCCGCACCCTACGGGGGCTCGAGTTGGCGCAAGGAGCGAGAGAATTAAAAATTGCGCATTCGAACCTCTGCGCAGGCTACCTGTTGATGAACCAGCCCGAGACAGCGCTTGTGCACTGCGACTGGGTGCTCGATCGCGACAATACCCATTGGCGAACCCACAATAATCGTGCGCTTGTTTACATGCGACTGGAGCGCTACGAGGAAGCCGAAGAGGACATTCGCAAAGGACAGGAACTACGACCCGGTTCGAAGAAACTCAAGATCGTCAAAGGTATGTATCTCGATGAAACCAAGCCGGTGCAAACGAAAATCGAGGTCGATGACCGGCGCAGTGCTACCGAAGAGCCCGGTGATGCGCGGCCAGCTGATGCGGTGGACTAGGGGATTAGCAAACGTACTCGTCCTGACCGTATTAGCTTCCGCGACTACGCCGATGAGCCATGCAGAAGATGATCAGGAGTTGCTGCCAGGCAAGGCCGACAGCGATAGAACTCCGCTTCATACGGTAATCCCCAAGTATCCGGCAATCGCTCGCCGTGATCGTATCGAGGGCGAGGTCCAGGTTTGTTTCAATATCTCCCGGGATGGCAGGACCCGCCGGATTGCGGTGCGGAAAAGCACCCACCGGCTGTTCGAGAAGCCGGCGATACGTGCCGTTCGTGCGTCCAGCTATGCCTCCATACCGGACGGTATGGAGGTGCCCGCGATCAAGGCCTGCCGCACGTTTCGCTTCACGCTCGAAGCCGTGGTCGTCGAAAAGGGAAACTAGTGTCCTGTTTGATCAATCAAACAGGACACTTGGCGCCTGGGGCCGACTCGAGAAGTCCCAGTATCTTTCCTGCCGCTTCTTGCAGCGTCGTGCCAAAACTCAGGATTCCCTCTTCATGTCCCGCCATGACGGCCAGCCCTGTTTCACGGAATGCTGTATCCCTGTAAAGCCTGCGGAATTCATCTGCCATCTGCGGGGTGCCATAAGCGACGTCGGCGCCGGTTGTCGGGAGCTTGTTCAATAAGCTCTGCCACAGGACGTGACTGTGCCCGTGCACAATTGCGCCGATATTGCCGTCAAGCCCATAGATTGCGGCATGGGTCATTGCCTCTGACGAGGCCTGCACGGGGCCGACCGAACAGACGATGTTGGCATGGGTGTTATAGGAGGTGACCAGCGCATAATGCGTCTTGTCGGTCCTGTCGATGTGGCCTGTCTGAGTGCCACTGATAAGGAACTGGCCGGGCTCGCCGGAACGGATGCTGATATTGCCGTATCCGATTCCAGGTTCGTCGTAGTGGCCAATGAGGCCGGCCGCCAGCAGCGGTTGCCGCCAGGCTTCCAGCTCGTCCGTGGCCGCGGCGTTGGGGACCGGCGCCTGCGTCCAGAAGCTCTTGTACTTGATGTAGCCTTCATCAATGGTCACGACTTCGCCATTTCCGGAAACAGCCCGAGTAGACCGGCCTCGGAGGCGGCACAGATACCTCGTTCGGTAATCAGTCCGGTGACCAGCCGCGCCGGCGTCACATCGAAAGCATAGTTGCTGATCGCTGTACTCGCCGCTGTTGTGCGCACATAGGCTGGTCTGCCATTGCTCAGGCCATAGATATCGCTGACCTCCGCGGCGCCGCGTTGTTCGATCGGTATTTCTGCCAGTCCGTCGCGGCAGTTCCAGTCTATCGTCGTTGATGGCAGTGCGACATAGAAGGGAATGCCGTTATCGTATGCAGCAAGCGCTTTGAGATATGTGCCGATCTTGTTGGCAACATCGCCGCATCGCGTCGTGCGGTCCGTGCCCGTAATGACAATATCGACTTCACCGTGCTGCATCAGGTGACCGCCGGCATTGTCTACAATAAGTGTGTGCGGGACATTGTTCGCGGCGAGCTCCCAGGCGGTCAGCTGCGAGCCCTGGTTGCGAGGTCTCGTTTCATCTACCCATACGTGAACATCGATGCCTTGTTGCTGTGCGAAGTAGATCGGGGCGGTTGCGGTTCCCCAGTTGATGGTGGCGAGCGATCCGGCGTTGCAGTGCGTCAGGATATTAACCGTGCCACCTGACTTCTCTTGCGAGATGGCCTCGAGCAAGCCGACTCCATGCGTGCCAATGCCGCGGCTGATTTCGATGTCCTCATCGCAGATAGCCTGCGCATCGGCCAGAATAAGGTCGGCCAGTGCGGCGTCGGGTCCGGCCCGGTCAACCAGCGTGAGGATGCGATCAATCGCCCAGCGCAGATTGACGGCTGTCGGCCTCGACTTTAGCAACGCCTCTGCCGCTTTGTGAACGGCAGCGGCAGAATCAGCGCCGGACAGCGCGGCCAGGTAGAGGCTCCAGGCCGCCGTTGCGCCGATCAAGGGTGCGCCGCGCACGTACATGTCGGTTATCGCAACGAGACCGTCCTGCCAGGAGCAGAGGTCATGCACGTGATATTCATGCGGCAGCAATCGCTGGTCGATGATCTGCACGGTCGTGGGGTCGCCCGGTTTCAGCCAGATCGTACGAAAGTCTTCACCGCGCTGTGCCATATGTATTTCCAGCAGACGATTTCGCGAGTCGGTGCGAGCAGGTCGCGGCCCGGTCAGCCTTCGAGGCCAGCGGACAAGCGGGCCGATCGCAGCGTGTTGAACATGAGCATCGTGATGGTCATCGGCCCAACTCCGCCGGGCACTGGAGTGACCGCGCCGGCTACGGTGCAGACGTCATCGTAGTCAACGTCGCCGGTTAGTCGTGACTTGGTCTCGCCATCGATCTTCTGCTCGATGCGATTGATGCCAACATCAATAATCACGGCACCCGGCTTAACCCAATCCGCTTTCACCATGTTCGGCCGGCCGACGGCAGCGACCACGATATCAGCATTGCGCACGACCTGCGGAAGATCCCTGGTGCGGCTGTGGGCCACGGTAATCGTTGCATGGCGCTGCATCAGCAGGCTTGCCATCGGCTTACCGACGATGTTCGAGCGCCCGATTATCACAGCGTTCTTGCCCGATAGATCAGGGCCAAGCTCGTCCTCGATCATGAGCATGCAGCCGGCGGGTGTGCATGGCACGAAGGCATCGGCAGTGTGGCCCGCGGTCAATTTGCCGATATTGATAAAGTGGAATCCGTCGACGTCCTTCGTCGGTGCAATCGACTGCGTGATGGTCTGCTCGTCGAGATGATCGGGCAGCGGCAATTGTACGAGAATGCCGTGGACGGCATCGTCCAGGTTGAGATCGTCGATGAGCTTCAGCACATCGCGTTGCGACACATCCACAGGCAGGGTGTGCTGAACCGAGTAAAATCCGCAAGACTCGGCACGTCGCTTCTTGTTGCGTACATAGACCTGGCTCGCCGGATCTTCGCCAATAATGACGACGGCGAGACCCGGGGTGATGCCATGCTGACTGAGCAAGGATGCTGTTTGCTCGGTGATGGATTCGGCCAGTTGTTCGGCTTTGGCTTTTCCGTCGATTCGTTTTGCAGTCGTCATCTGGGTCTATTCCGTAGATTCCTGTGAGCGCGGCGCATGGTAACGCCGTCGCATCAGGCCGTAAAGCTCGAGCGCTGATTCAGCGCTGCGGCAAAGAAACATGCTTGCGACTGGCGCAAGCAATAGCGCGCAATGTGGCGGGAAATCGGGCTAGAATGCGATACCGTTTTTGCCAAAAGCGCTATTCGTGACCGCACTTCTACGCCATCTTCGCGGCATCCTCGTATTCTCCGGATTCGCGATCAACACGATCTTCTGGTTCGTGCCCATCGTGTTCCTGGGTATTATCAAGCTCGTCGTGCCGATAACGTCGTTCAGACGCTGGATCACGCGCATCCTGATGGGACTCGGTGAGAACTGGATTAGTGTCAACTCCGCGATTTTGCAGACCGCAGGATCCATCGACTGGCAGTCGCGCGGCATGGAGAACCTCAACAAAGACAACTGGTACCTGGTCATGGTCAATCACCAGACCTGGGTCGATATTCTCGTGCTGCAGCATGTCTTCAATCGACGCATACCGTTTCTGAAGTTCTTCATCAAACGACAACTGGTCTGGTTCCCGCTGCTTGGAATTGCATGGTGGGCGCTGGACATGCCGTTCATGAAGCGTTACTCCAAATCGTATCTAGCGAAAAATCCCCACATGAAAGGCAAGGACTTCGAGACCACACGTCGTGCTTGTGAAAAATTCCAGCACACGCCGACGTCGGTCATCAACTTCGTCGAGGGGACACGCTTCAGCGTGGAGAAGCAGTTCAAGCGGAAATCGGCCTATAAGCACCTGTTACCGCCACGTGCCGGCGGATTCGCCATCGCGATCTCGTCCATGGGGGAGCTCTTCGGCGCCATTCTTGATGTCACCATGGTTTATCCGAAGGGCGCGGCTCAATTCTGGGACATGTGCTGTGGCGGCCACGTGCCTGTCATCATCCACGTCAGGGAACGACCGGTCGACGACTGGCTGTTGGCCGGCGACTACGAGGAGGACCGCGAATTTCGGCGCCGGGTTCATCGCTGGCTGGGTGAGATTTGGCAGGAGAAGGACGAACTGATACAACAGATCCTCAATGACTCGAGAGTCCAATGACCGATAGCCGCCATTACGATACAGTTGCATTTGATGTACGCGATAACGCGACGATGCTGTTCTTCGCCAAGACATCGGACGAAGGCGATATCAGGGATTACCTGTTGTTGATGCGGACTGTCGACGAGGAGTTCGAGGAGTCGATCTACATCGAAATCAACGAACAGCAGTTCGGCGGACACGACCTGATCCGGGAGGTAACGATGACGGGGAATGTTTTGACGCTTCGTCTGCACGAGCCGGCCGAAACGCTGCATGGCGCCGCCGAGATCGTGTTGAGTTTTGCCGAGACCGTCGAGAACCTTGAGAGTATCGAAGCCGGCGCGTTTCGCGTGTTTGGCGACCTGCTCGTGGGCGGAAATGCCTGAAAGGCAGCATGAATGAACAGCAGTGTCGTATTTAGTCTATATATCGTGCGCTGCTCCGACGACACCTTATACACGGGGATCGCGTCCGATGTCCTCAAACGAATTTGCGAGCACGAGTCGAGCCCGCGCGGTGCAAAGTATCTCAGGGGAAAAGGGCCGCTGCGACTGGAGTTTGTCGAGCGGGTTGGTGACCGCGGCGTCGCGTCCACGCTGGAGTTTCGCGTCAAGCGATTGACCAGGGCACGCAAGGAAGCGCTTATCAGCGGTCGTGAATCATTGGCCGACCTGCTGCACGATTCGGATCCTGATCAGGCTTCCGGCGCGGGCTGAGCGTAAATTGCGACCGGCCGGCCAAATTCCGGCATGAACAGCTGCACGTCATTGTCCCAGGTATTCCTGAAACCCTCGAGCCACTCGGCAATAGTCTCGATGTTACTGATGAACTTCGGGCCTGGAACAATCTTGCCGAACGGTTTGGTGAAATCATCGAAGTGAATCGGGTATACGCTGTGCGCGCCAGTGGCAGTCACGAGAGACTGCCAATACTGTTCGGCGTAGCCTCTGCCAAGACTCGCCAGTCCGCCGACGCCCAGCATCACGACGTCAGCGCTTATATTGGGCAGCAGATAATTCGAGAATCCGGCACTTCCCTGCACAATGGTCGTACCTTTCGGATGCGATATCAGGATTAAATAACTGCCGCCCTCGCGCCATGCGCTTACAGGTTGTGGCATGGTCAGAGGCGTATCGATCGTACCAGCCATGGGGACTGAGCCACGCCAGCCAATTGGTGCATGAGGCGACGACAAAAGCGTTACCGTGAAGCGGCCGAACGGGTAGGGACTATTTCTGACTGCAATCGTAATCTGATCCTCGGGAACGCCTGCACCGCGGGCGATCTGGGCTGTCGATTCGGAGCCAAGCACAGACGCGCTCGTACGATTCGCTATCGCACCGACATCCATGGCGTGATCGAAATGCGAATGTGTCGGAACGATGGCTGCCAGCCGACGCATGCAAGCGAGGGTCTTGAGAAAAATCCATCGATGAGAATCTGCGTTTCGCCATCATCGAATAACAGCGTCGTGACGCCGAGCCATGTGACGGTTACGGAATCAGTGACGGCAGCGGATGCAAGGTCCGGTGAGGGCCAGCCGATCTTGTCGAGATCCGGGCGGTTATTCCAAAGCCAGACCAGCGCCGCCGCACTGACGACAAGAATCGCGACGGCGATGAGCGCTGCTTGCTTCGCCCGTTGCCTCCACATCGTCATTGTCCTGCGGCAATTCTCGCGAGCTGGCCGGTTAAGGGAGCGAGATAGTTACCCAGGGCGTAACCCAATAGCGCCATAAGGATTGATGCGGGAACCAGGCTCGGACGGTGATGAGCGGCAACGATAGGGGCCGACGCGGCAGCGCCGATGTTTGCGGCTGATGCTATCGCAACACTGTGGATGTCGACGCGAAAAATCCATGCCCCGGCAAGACAGAACAGGCCATGAATAAATATCCAGATAAATGCGCCCAATACGAATGCCGGCGCCTCGGCCAGACCTGCAACGGAAGCGCGCGCGCCCATGCCGGCAACGAATATGTAGACGAGCGCTGTGCCGATCGCCGTTGAATTTGGCAACTTCGAAACAGCCGTTGTCGAGAGAACCAGCGCGATAGTCGTAACGAGAAGGATGCGAGTGGTCGTCTCCGAAAATACCCCCGCCAGACCGGGTGAAACAGAGGCGATCCAGTCTGCCAGGCCGGGCGACAGTGCGTGGCCGATCGCTGCGACACCGAAAACGACGGCCGCAAGATACAGGTACTGCGACATCGTCGGCGCTGCGTCGTCTTCGACATGGATTGCGGCTGCCGCGTCCATGGCCACCAGCCGGTCAGCCGGCACGCGGGCCCACTTGTTGAACTTGTCGGCGAAGTCTCGTGACATCAACAGCAGCGGCAGCCAGACGACATACACGACGTTGTCGGCAATCACGGCCAGCCCGAGCTGCGCGTCGGAAGCGCCCAGCATCTCCTTGGTGGCGAGCATGTTTGCGGTACCACCAATCCAGCTGCCCGCAAGCGTACCGAAGCCCTTCCAGGCG